>CANOCK010000019.1 GCA_947564525.1 uncultured bacterium
AGGCGGTGTCATGCCACAGCTGCACGACGAGCGAGCCGTTCTTGCTGAGGAAGCGCAGATGGACCTTGTGGGCAGTGCTGCCGCACTCGATCACCCGAGACTCGATCTCGTCCTCGGCCGTGCCCGCGGAGTTCGTCCTGTAGAGCTTGGAGCCCTCGACGTTCTTGACGGTGATGTCGCAGGTGCCCCGGCTGGCGGCCGCCTCGCCCAGCGATGCCGCGGGGAGGCCCTCGGCGGCGCCATCTGAGCCGTCGGGGGCATCAGCAGCATCAGGGCCCTCCGCCCCAGCGCCGTCGCCAGCGTCGTCATCGCCAGCCGCGAGCGAGGCCGCCTCCTCGGAGCCCGGAGGGGCCCAGAGGAGGTTGTCACCAGAGTCGTATAGCGAACCATTCTCCGAGTGGAAGGCTGCGCAGCCCGCGTCCACGGAGAAGGAGGCCACGCCGCCCGAATGCGAGAGGGCATGCGCGTCCACCTCCTGCGCTGTCGAAGGGACGCGGGCCGCGCCCTGCTTGCCCTCGGGAATGAGCAAGAGGCGTGTCAATCCGGCATCGAAGAGCATGCCGTCGTAGGAGGAGTACTCGGGATTGCCCTCGGCCACCTCGACCGAGGCGACGGAGGATCCCTCGAAGGCGGCCTGGTCGACGGAGGCGACCGAGGCCGGGATGACGACCGTGGCGGCCTCGCACCCGGCGAGGGCGCGAGGGCCGAGGGCGGTGAGGGAATAGTCGGTGCCGTCGTAGCTGACGGCCTCGGGAAGAGCTATGGCGTCGTCCTCGGCGCCATAGGAGCTGGTAACGGGACCGCCCACCAGCCCGCCGGCGAGCGTCCGGGGCGAGGCGGCCACCAAAGCCACCTCCCCCTCGCCCACGATGGCATAGGTGAGCCCGTCCACCGTGAAGGAGCCGACGACGGGCTCGATGGCCGAGCCGTCGCCGCCCACGAGCTCAACGTCGGCACTCACGCGCAGCATCCCGCCCGACAGGTACCTCGCCAGGGTGGGGGCGTCGCCGGATGCGAGGCCCGCACCCTGGGGCGCCAAGCCATCGCCATCCTGGCCAGAGCCGGCGTCGCCGGCCGCGCGCTCGCCATCGAGGATGGCCGAGAGCGGCATGTCCATGGACAGCTGGCCCGAGGCCTCGGGGGCGTCGCCCGAAGGCTCGTCGGCCTTCGCGGGGGTCGTCATCGAAACGGTCGCCAGCATGAGGGCGACAAAGGTCAAGGCCAGCCTTCCCAGGGGCTTGGCCGGAGGGTTCGCAGGGGCTCGCATTGCACCCAGCTCCTTCCGCTATGTGATTGTTCCCGCTGCGGAGGAGGCCCTAGATGCACGTCAGAAAGATCAACAGGCGGAATAAGGAGGGCATCCACCACAGTTGACCAACCGCAAGATCACGTAGAATCGATTCAGATTGCTCTTTATCAAACACAGATCCTGAAAGGCAGATGCCCTCTTTACTCCCTGTTCAATAAAGCGCAATTTCAGATAGAAAGGAGATATTCAATTCTACGCGTCTACCCAGCAGGGGCTCGCGGTTGGTCGCCTGCGACTATAGCAAGCGCCCTGTCGACTTGCAAGGAGGTTTTCCGGCACGCATGCTCCCTCACCACGAAGTCCCCAGATCAAGCCCTACGAATTTCTTCTCGGCCATAGCTCGCAGACGGTGCGCAACCCAGACCATCGGCTCTTCCGCTGCTTCGTCCGTTCCCAAAACCTGGAAAAAGTGTGCGATTCTACATTTAATTCCGGAAATAAGTGTAGAATTCGACATTAATTTCCAGGTTTAGGAGGAGCTGCCCTGGATAGGACCATCGATGCCAAGCTCGTCACGTGGAAGCAATCAGCCGATCGCAAGCCCCTCCTCATCTTCGGAGCACGACAAGTGGGCAAGACCTATGCCCTGGAGCGCTTCGGGCAACGCCAGTTCGACAGCTACGTGCATCTCGACTTCTCTCGAAACGCTGAGGCGAAGAGCTTCTTCGAGGGCTCCCTTGAGCCAGCTCGCATCATCGCAGCCATCGAATCGCATCAGCGAAGGACCATCGCACCGGAGAAGACCTTGCTCATCTTCGACGAGGTTCAGCTCTGCGAACGCGCCCTTACGTCGCTCAAGTACTTCTGCGAAGACGCTCCCGAGTACTGCGTCACCGCAGCGGGCAGCCTGCTGGGAGTCAAGCTTCGGGAGCAAGGCTCCTTCCCTGTAGGGAAGGTCGCCATGGCCACCTTGCACCCTATGAGCTTCGAAGAGTACCTCTGGGCTCGAGGCGAAAGGCGGTTGGGCTCGCTGGTGGAGGAGTGCATGGAGAGGTTCGAGCCGTGCCCGCTCCACGAGAGGGGGCTGGAGCTTCTTCGAGAATACCTCCTTGTGGGCGGCATGCCCGATGTCGTGAGGAGGTTCACGGGGAAGGAGCCCGTCGGCGTCATGGAAGCCTACGCCGCTGCCCGCGAAGCTCAGCTGGAGATAGACCAGGCCTACGTAGCCGACATCGCCAAGCACGCGCCTTCCGCAGAGGTACCGCGCATCCTGGACGTGTGGCGCAGCATTCCTGGCCAGCTCGCCAAGGAGAACCACAAGTTCCAATACAAGGCCGCCAGCAGCGGAGGGCGTGCCGCCCAGTACGGGAACGCAGTCTCATGGCTAAGCGCAGCGGCCATCGTCTCGAAGTGCACACGCGTCAGCGAGCCCTTGGCGCCGCTGAACGCCTTCGTCGAGGAGAAGGCATTCAAGCTCTACCGAGCTGACACCGGCCTGCTGGCCGCTTCCTACGAAGCGCTCCCCGAAGACGTGCTGCCCCGCAACGACAAGGGCGCGCGCTTCAGGGGCGACCTGATCGAGAGCTATGTCATGCAACAGCTGAACGCCGCCGACGTCTCCCCTCACTACTGGGGCATCCCGAGCAAGGCAGAGGTCGACTTCGTCGCTCGGGACGAGCAAGGAGACATCATCCCCATCAAGGTGAAGTCCGGGGTCAACGTGCGCTCCAACAGCCTGGAGGCCTATCGCAAGAAGTACGACCCTCCTTACGTGGCGCGGCTGAGCACGAGGAACTTTGGCCAAGAGCGCTTCGTCAAGAGCATTCCGCTCTATGCTGCCTGCTTCTTCGCCAAGAAGTTCATCAGGTCGCCAGCCTACGTCTAGGGCAACATTCCGAAGCTCCAGCCCAGCCGTACCAGCTTCCGCGGTGGATGCCCTTAGCCCAGCGCCACGTCCAGGATCATCATCAGCAGGAAGCCCGCCATGACCGCCAGGGTGCCGGCGTTGGTATGCTCGCCCAGGTGCGCCTCGGGAATCAGCTCCTCCACCACCACGTACATCATGGCGCCGGCCGAGAAGGCCAGCAGCCACGGCATCCAAGGCACGAGCGCTGTGGCACCCAGCACCACCAGCACGCCGAACACCGGCTCGGCCAGGCCCGACAGCGCGCCCATGGCGAAGGCCTTCGGCGCGCTCATGCCCTCCTGGAGCATCGGCAGCGAGACGGCGGCGCCCTCGGGCACGTTCTGGATGCCGATGCCCAGGGCAAGCGCCACAGCCATGCCCACCATGGCCGGGTCTCCCCCGTTCAGGCCTGCCATGGCGAACAGCAGGCCCACGGACATGCCCTCCGGTATGTTGTGCAGCGTCACCGCCGTGAATAGCAGCGTGGGGCGCTGCCACCGGCTCGGCAGGCCCTCGGGGCTCTTCTCGCCGGGGTGCAGGTGCGGCAGCAGGGAGTGCAGCCCCATCAGGAACGCCACGCCCAGGGCGAAGCCGCCGGCCGCCGCCAGCCATGGCACCTGACCTGCCTCCTCGGCGCGCTCGATAGCGGGGATCAGCAGCGACCACACCGACGCGGCGATCATCACGCCGGCGGCGAACCCGAGGAACACCCGCTGGGCCACGGCGCTGCTGCGCCCACGGAACAGGAACACCGCCGCCGCGCCCAGGGTGGTCATGAGGAAGGTGAAGCCCGTGCCCAAGGCCGCCCACAAAAGCGCTTGCTCCATGATTCCCTCCCGTCTCGCTGCGCGCCCGATCGCGCCCAGCGCCCGCTCGACGATGCCGTCACCTTCGCATGATAGGCAAAGACGGATGGAGCGGCTCGGCGCCTCCCCATCCGTCACGGGCTTGTGAAGTGGTCGGGCTGGTCATGCCACCGTGACCGCCCCGGCCGCCCCGGCCGCGCCAGCCCCCGGCCGCCCCGGCCGCCCTAGCGCTCGGCCAGCCAGGGGCTCAGGCGCCCATGGCTGAGCACCGTCAGGTGCTTGGTGGCGCGGGAGATGGTGGTGTAGAGCCGCCGCCGGGCCAGGTCGTCCTCGCCGAAGATGGCAGCGCAGGCATCCGCGACTATGACCTGGTCGAACTCCAACCCCTTCGCCAGCTTGAGGGGGATGATCACCACGCCCCGCTCAGGCAGCGTGGCCTCGCCGTCCATGACCGCGGGAGGCTCCATGCCCGCCTCGGCCAGCTGCCGGGCCAGGCGGCGCGCCTCCTTCTGGCGCGGCACGATGACCGCCGCCAGGCCCCCTTCGCCCTCGATGCGCTCCTGGGCGAGGCGGATGGCGCGGCGCAGCTCGGCGCCGTGGACCGACCGGTCGTCGCACTCGATGATGATCGGCGGCTCCTCGGCCCGCTGCACCGAGGCGATGCGCGCCTCGCCCTCGCCCAGGTCGGCCACGCGGCCGAACAGCTCGGTGATGCCCGGCGTGGAGCGGTAGCTGGTGGCCAGCCGGCACTCCGCCACCTCGCCGTGGGCCCGTTCGAACACCTCGCGGATCTCGCTGAAGGGGGCCAGCCCCGGTGCGATGGCCTGGTTCGGGTCGCCCAGCAGCAGGAAGCGGGCATTGCGGAAGTAGCGGGCCATCACGGCCAGCTGGGCCGCCGTGTAGTCCTGCACCTCGTCCACCATCACGTACCGGGCCTGGCGATCCCCCAGGCCCGTGAGCGCCATCTTGAGGTAGAGCCACTGGGACGGCGCCAGGTTGGCCTCGCCGAGCAGCCGCGCCCCGATGCGCTCGACGCGCAGCCAGTCGTCCCGCTCGATGGCCTCGAAGGCCGCAGCGTAGCGGTCGGTCACGTAGGCCAGGGCCAGGCGGCGCGCCTCCTGCTCGTCCTCGGGCTCGAAGGGGGCGCCGAACAGGCGCTGCTGCTCGGCCATGGGCAGCGCGGCCAGCTCGTCCTGCAGGCTCTCCTGGGCCGCCAGCTGGCCCAGCCGCGCTCGGAGCCGTTGCTCCAGCTCCTCGCGCACGAGCACCGTGCGATGAGGGCCCGCCGGCACGTTGCGGAACTTCTCCCAGGCCTTGTGGGCGCTCGACCCGCGCAGCAGCACCACGCCCTGGCACGCCACGTCCGCGAAGTCGCCCGCCTGCAGCGCGAAGGACTCCACGGCTCCGTCGATGGCCGCCAGGTCCTCCAGGGTGGTGCGGTCCGACGCGCCGGCCAGGGCTGGCGGCAGCAAGCTGCCCGACAGCTCGCCCCAGGTGAGCATCGCCGGGTTGCGCTCGCCCATGTCGGGCAGCACCTGGTCGATGTAGCGGCGGAACACCGGGTTCGGCGTGACGATGGTCACCTCGCGCGGGTCGAGGCTGTCGCGGTTGCGGTAGAACAGGTACGCGATGCGCTGCAGCATGACCGAGGTCTTCCCGCTGCCCGCCACGCCGCTGACCAGCAGCGTCGGCACGTCCTCATGGCGCACCACCAGGTTCTGCTCCTTCTGGATGGTGGCGGTGATAGCCTGCATGCGGGCGCTGCGCCGCTCGGCCAGCGATGCCAGCAGCAGCTCGTCCTGGATGGCCACCGTGGTGTCGAAGCAAGCTCGCAGCCGGTCCTCCTCGATGTCGAACTGGCGGCGCAGCAGCAGCTCGGCATGGATGGTGCGCCCGTTGGCCTCGTAGCTGGTGGGGCCGTTGGACTGGTTGTAGTAGGTCTCGGCCACCGGCGAGCGCCAGTCCACCACGATGCGGCGGCAGCGCTCGTCGGAGATGCCGGCGTTGCCGATGTAGATGTCCTGGGCCGGCTCGTCGGGCTTGAAGCGCAGCGACACCTTGGCGAAGTAGGGCTGGCGCAGCAGCAGCTGGATGTCCGACAGCTTCTGGGCGTTGATGTCCTGGCTGATGTTGTAGGCCTCCACGATGCGGTTCATGGCGGCGAAGTCAGCGTAGGTCTCGATGATGTCGTCGTCGCTGGCCAGGTTGACGGTCAGCTCCTCCCCCATGGACCGCTTGTCGGCCGCCGCCTGGCCGGCGATCCTCTCCAGCTGGCCCACCGTGGCCTCCTGCAGCTCCAGCAGCTTGGCGTAGGTGGCGCTCAGGTGCTCTTGCTCCTGCTGGAAGGCGACCTCGGCGGCAGCGGCGGCCTCCTGCTCGGCGTGGGCCTGCCGCTCCTTCAGGGCAGGCTGATGATGGCTGTTGCGGACGTCGGATCTGGTCACGGGCCCTCCTCGGATTCGATTGCGCACGGGTTCGCAGCTTAGTGCATTGTACGCATGGCCCTTGGTCGATTGAAGGCTGCAATCGCCTTCGTTGAGCAGGTATAATGAAGCCAGTCGAAGAAGGGATGGCCGCGCTGCCCCGTCATCGCCAGCCTCCCCGCCCCGAAGGCCCGTTCGGACCGCCCATGCCCCTCCCCCTTTCGCCGCTTCGCGAACCTGCGCCTCGGCGCCGCTGCGGCCGTTCGGTCCGAGCCCATGGTCTACAATGGCAGGGACGGCCGCGCCTCGGCGCTGCCCGACGCCGCCGATCCCAACACGGAAGGGGCCCCGATATGAGACGCAAGGACCGCGAGCAGGACGATGCCTTCGCCCGCGCCGTGCTCGACCGCTGCGCGTATGCCACGCTGGCCATGGTGGATGAGGAGGGCGCGCCCTACTGCATCCCCATCTCGCCGGTGATGGTGGATGGCGACCTGTGCTTCCACAGCGCGCGCCACGGGCGCAAGGCCGACCTGATGCGCGCGAACCCGACGGTGTGCGTGTCGGCGGCCTGCGACACGCGCCTGGTGCCCGAGGAGTTCACGACGGAGTTCGCCAGCGCCGTGGCGACCGGGCGCGCCGTCGAGGTAACCGACGACGCGGAGAAGGTGCGCATGCTGCGAGCGCTCTGCGAGCGCTATGCCGCCAGTAACATGGGCGGGTTCGACGAGGCCATCGAGCGCAGCCTGAAGCGCACGGCCGTCTGGAAGGTGTCGATCGGCTCCATCACCGGCAAGGCCAAGCAGCGCCCAGCCTGACAGCCAGCCCGTGGGCAGGCAGCGCTCGGCTCGGGCCATGGGGCCTAGCGCTCAGCAGGCTTGACGCTGATGAGCGCGATAACCTCAACCTCGCTGCCGAGCCTGATAGCGGGCGAACATCTCCTGAGCGAAGAAGCTCGCCATCGGCGTGAGCCGCTGCGCAGGAATATGACGCTCGATAATGCCATAAACCTGCTCGATGCTCTCAACGCCGACTACGCCCATAAGGAACACGGCATCTTCCGCATCCATGCTGTCCTCCCGAGCCGATGCGAGCTTGAGCGCGAGCATCTCCTCGTCGCCGGGACGACGCACCCTGAGATGGCTGAAGGCGACCACGTCCTCGAAGCCCATGCGACTCGTATCTATGAACCCCTTGGCTGCGTCGTTGAACCAATCCTGCTCCAAGCCATGCTCCTCGGCCATGGCCTTGGCTATGTCGCGAATGACGGCCGTCGGAGCGAAGAGGGCATCCACGTCCTTCGTCGATGGGCGCGCATCGTACACCAGCGCCATGACGGCACCCCCGCACAGCACGACCTCCCCGCGCGCCCCTTGGGCCGCAAGGCGATCGTTCATCTCAATCAGGTACTGCCCGATCTGGCCCTTTGTGAGCATGGCCCTTACGCCCTCGTCAGCACGTTCTCTCCAAGGAAGAGGTTGTGCCATTGGAACTCCCGCGGCGTGGTTTGCCGTAGGTACTCCTGGAACTGCGGGTTCGTCGTCCCGAAGGCATAGACCGGCGCTGTCGCGACGTATTCGTCCCGCAAAGCCCAATGGGGCACGGGAAGGCCGTGGTCATGGGAGAGCTTATGGGCGGTCGCTGCGAAGTCATAGCGCCAGCGACCCGGCTCGCTCGCCCAAAGCGGCTCCTCGGCCACCAGCGCCTCCTTATGCTCGGCGTGGGCGAAGTCATCAAGGAACTGGCTGAATGCCAGGTTCATCTCCGATGGCTCCACGGCTGCCGCGAGCTCCGCGAGCGACCGATACCCCTTGCCTCTATCAGGATCGACATAGGCCAGAGCTCCTTCGCGCACCACCTGGGAGAACGTCTCTCCGCTTCGACGCGCGTAGTCGCTGATTTGCTCGTACTCGTCCGGCTCGAAGCGAATGCCGATGGGCTTGGTCTTCATGGTCGCTCCTGCGCTCCAGTGATTTTGTAGCGCATTGTAGCACGTTTGCTCGAAGCGCTCGGCTCGGGCCATGGGGCCTCCACATGGGCGCGCTACACTCTTGGCCCGAAGCGCGCTGGCGGCGAGCCGCACCGGGCGCGCGGCCGACGACGAGGAGGAGCCCCATGCTCAACCACTTCTGCAAGAAACCGCTCTGGGAATGCACGCAAACGCTGGCCGCCGTGGCGCAGGGCGCGCGCCCGGCCGACGTGGTCATCAAGGGCGCGGATCTGGTGAACGTGTGCACAGCCGAGGTGCAGCCCGGCACTGACGTCGCCATCGCCGAAGGGCGCATCGCCTACATCGGCCAGGCCGACCATTGCATTGGCGAGGGCACCCGCGTCATCGAAGCCGCCGGCCAGGTGATCGCGCCGGGCTTCCTGGACGGCCACATCCATGTGGAATCGTCCATGATGGGCGCCGGCGAATACGCCCGCGCGGTGGTGCCCCATGGCACGGCCGGCATCTACTGGGACCCGCACGAGATCTGCAACGTGCTGGGGCTCGACGGCGTGAAGGTCATGATGGAGGACGCCGCCCGCACCCCGCTGAAGGCCATGGTCACCACGCCCTCGTGCGTGCCCGCGGTGCCCGGCTTCGAGGACACGGGCGCCTCGGTCGGGCCGGCCGACATCGCCGAGTCCATGACCTGGGACGGCGTCGTGGGCCTGGGCGAGATGATGAACTTCCCGGGCGTGCTGGCGGGCACCGACCATGCACACGGCGAGCTGGCCGAAACGCTGAAGGCCGACAAGGTGGTCACCGGCCACTACTCCATCCCCGAGGCCGACCGCGGGCTGAACGCCTACGTTGCCTCGGGCGTGCGCTGCTGCCACGAGTCCACGCGCGCCGAGGACGCGCTGGCCAAGATGCGCCTGGGCCAGTACGCCCAGCTGCGCTACGGCTCGGCCTGGCACGACCTGCCCGAGCTCGCCCACGCCATCACCGACCACGACATAGACACGCGCTTCGCCAACCTCATCTCCGACGACACGCACCCCCACACGCTGGTGGAGGACGGCCACCTCGACCACGTGCTGCGCGTGGCCGTGGAGTGCGGCATCCCCGCCATCCAGGCCATCCAGATGATGACCATCAACGTGGCCACCTGCTTCCGCATGGACAACGAGCTGGGCTCCATCACGCCGGGCAAGTGCGCCGACATCGTGTTTTTGGACAGCCTGGACGCGTTGAACGTCACGCGCATGATGATCGACGGCGAGGTGGTGGCCGAGGACGGCGAGCCGCTGTTCGACTACCCGCGCTTCGAATTCCCCGAGCGGGTCACCCACTCCATGCACCTGGGCCGCACGCTCGCGCCGGAGGACTTCGCGGTGGCCGCGCCCGAGGGGGCGGCCGACGGCAGCGCGGTGAAGGTGCGCGCCATCGAGATCGTGCCGGGGAAGGTGGGCACGTTCGAGGCGCACGTCGACCTGACCGTGGAAGGCGGCCAGCTGGAAAGCGACCTGGGCCAGGACGTGCTGAAGACGTTCGTGTTCGAGCGGCACCATGAGACGGGCACGTTCGGCGTGGGCTTTGTCAAGGGCTTCGGCATCAAGCGCGGCGCCATGGCCTCCACCGTGGCGCACGACGCCCACAACCTGCTGGTGGTGGGCACCAACGACGCCGACATGGCGTTGGCGGCCAACACGCTGGCCGAATGCGGCGGCGGCATGGTGGTCGTGGCTGACGGCGAGGTGCTGGGGCTGGTGGAGCTGCCCATCGCCGGGCTGATGAACGATCTGGGCGCGGCCGAGATGAGCGAGAAGGTGCATGCGCTCGAGCAGACGTGGGCCGACATCGGCTGCACGATGCCCTCGCCGTTCATGACCATGGCGCTCATACCGCTGGCATGCCTGCCCGAGCTGCGGCTGACCAACCGCGGCCTAGTGGACTGCACCACGTTCCAGTCCGTCGACTTAGTGGTGTGAGCGGGGCGTGAACAGGGGACGTTCTCTTTTGGCATACGGGCATGACGGGGACGCAGCACTGTTCGTCACCCGCCATCCGGGGGCGCAGGAGCCAGTGCCGGAAGGGCGTTCCGGGCCGCATGCTAGGAGCACGCGGCCCGCGGGCGCCCCTTGCGCCCCTTCTGCGCCTCGCCCGCGGGCGCCCCTTCCTTTGCGGTACCAT
Organism: uncultured bacterium; assembly: GCA_947564525.1. GTDB lineage: Bacteria > Actinomycetota > Coriobacteriia > Coriobacteriales > Eggerthellaceae > D16-63. Next base: position 10,508 of record CANOCK010000019.1, read on the forward strand.
CGAACCTGACCCGAGCCGAGCCCGCACGAGCAAGGAGGCCTGCCGCCATGACCGCCCCGCACCCTGACTTCGACGCCTTCGTCGAGACCATCGCCCACCTGCGCGCTCCGGACGGCTGCCCCTGGGACCGCGAGCAGACCCACGGCTCCATCGCCTCCAACATGATCGAGGAGGCCTACGAGGCCGTGGATGCCATCGAGGCGGCCGACACGGCGCACCTGCGCGAGGAGCTGGGCGACGTGCTGCTCCAGGTGGTGCTGCAGAGCCAGATCGCCGCCGACGCGGGCGAGTTCACCATCGACGACGTCTGCCACGACGTGAACGCCAAGATGGTCCGCCGCCACCCCCACGTGTTCGGCGAGGTCCAGGCCAGCGACGCCAACGAGGTGCTCGACTTGTGGGACCAGGTTAAGCTCCAGGAGAAGGAGGCGGCCGCAGGCGACGCCGAGCCGGCCGAGGCGGGGCTGCTCGACGGCGTGCCGCGCAGCTTCCCTGCCCTGATGCAGGCGCAGAAGATCTCGCGCAAGGCGGCGGCCACGGGCTTCGAGTGGGACTCCGTGGACGACGTGTGGGCCAAGGTGCGCGAAGAGGTTGCCGAGCTCAAGGAGGCCTACGCCGCAGCTCCCAAGTCCCCCAACGGCAAGGTGAGCAAGGAGCAGGAGGGCGCCGCCGTGCGCGAGGTGGAGCTCGAGTTCGGCGACGTGCTGTTCACCCTGGTGAACGTCGGGCGCAAGATGGGACTCGACGCCGAAGCGGCCCTGCGCGCCACCTGCCAGAAGTTCCGCGACCGCTTCGCCCTCATGGAGGCCGAGGCCCGTCGCCAGGGCGCCAGCGTCGAGGAGCTCTCCCTCGACGAGCAGGAAGCCCTCTGGACCGCCGCCAAGGACCGCTAGCGAGCGCTCGCCTTGGGCTGCGGCAGCACCCACCGCCCGCAGCCCAAGGCCGCCCGCACCTAGCCCTCCCCGCCCTTCCGGCGCCTGGCGCGCACCAGCACCAAGGACGCCACGAAGGCGAACCCCAGCTGCACCGCAGCCGCCAGCGTGATGCAGGGGCCGCCTGCGGCCAGGTGCAGCGCCTCGGTCGCCATGTTGAACACCGTGGGGCCGAAGAACTGCGACGCCCCCACCAGCCCCATGGATATCCCCAGGACCATCGAGGCGTTCTGCTTGCCGGCGACGTTGCCGATGATGCCCACCATGGTGGGCATGAAGGTGCCCGTGCCGAAGCCTTGGACGACCGAGCCGAGGACGACCACCGGGAACGTCGGCGCAAGCCCCACCACCAGCATGCCCACCGCCGAGGCCACCCACCCCACGGCCATGGAGTACCGCGCGAACCAGCGGCCCTTCATGGCCCGGCCGAACACCACGCCGATGGCCAGCGAGCCCACAGTGTAGAACGACGAGGCCAGGCCCGCAGCGGCGGAGTCCCCCAGCCCCTCGGCCACCACCTTCATCGAGATGTTGGTGAAGTAGGTCATGTTGCAGAAGTTGTAGAGGAAGTACCCGGCCAGGATGAGCGCCGTGAGCCCGACCAGCCCCTTGGTCGCCTTGGCAGCCGAGCCGCCAGTCGTGCCAGCCCCGCCAGCCACGGCCGCAGCCGCAGACCCAGCCCCCGCCTCGGCCTCCGCTCGCCCGTCGCGGGCCCCCGCCTTCGTCGGCTGGGAGCTCGGCAGGAAGATCCCGCAGAACACCAGCACCGCCACGGGGATGAAGTAGGTGAAGAAGGCAACGCGCCATCCCTGGAGCGCCAACACGCCGCCCACGTTCGCCCAGATGATCCCGCCGAAGGCCGTCACCACGGAGTTCCAGCCCAAGAGCGTGTCCTGGCGGTTGCCGCCGTACAGCTCCACGATGAGCGCCTGGGCCAAGGGCCACATCACGCCGACGCCGAGGCCGAACACAGCCCGCCATGCCAGCACCTCCGGGAACGTGGCCGCCCAAGCCGGGGCGACGCCGCCCACCACCAGCAGGACGGCCGCCGCCACGAACAGCGCGCGGAAGCTGAGCCGGCGCCTCAGCAGCGAGAACCCCAAGGACGCCGGAATCATCATCAGCGACGGCAGCGTGGTCACAAGCGCGATGGTGCTGAACGGCAGGTCGGAGAAGTCCTCGGCCATGTAGGCGAGCGCCGGGTTCTCCGCACCGGAGGACTGGCACAAGATGCCCACCAGCAGCACCGCGGCGACGGCTATGGCCGAGTTCGGGTTCGATCGTATTCTCTCGAGCATGTCAATCGGAACGCCAGGGCCCAAGCGGCCCCGCAGCGCCCTCCCTCCTAGAAGCAGACCTGCGGCACCCGATGCGCAATTGCGCCCGTCGTGCCGCCTTGACCGAATGGCTCGCAGGCAGCGCCGCCGCGAAGGGGCGCCGCCTGCAGACAGGACCGCTTGGCTACTTGCCTTCCAGGTCGGGACGCACGGGAAGCACCCTCTTCTGCACAAAGAGGCACAGGGCGATGGCGCACGCGATGCCGAACACCGCCAGGCCCACCACCACGGGAAGCCCTGCCTCCCACGCACCGCCCGCAGCATCGATGAACATGCTGGGGATGGTCACGCCGAAGGCGCCGCCGATGTTCGCACCGATCATCAGGATGCCCGTCGCCATGGAGAGCGTCTTGGGGTTCTTCAGGATGTCCGGGATCCATGCGAAGGCGATGGGCATGCTGAACTGCGACACCGCCGCGAAGAAGAAGATGAACACGGCCATGAAGCCCACGGGGATGCTGAAGCAGAAGGCGAAGACCACCGCGCTGACAGCGCCGATGGCGATCAGCAGGATGCCGCGCTTGGTGGGCCTGAAGCGGTTGATGATCCAACCGATGAGCACGCTGCCCACGATGCCGCCCAGAGAGCCGATGGAGACCAGGTTGTTAGCGGTGACCTCGTCGAGGCCGGCGCCCAGGGGAGACATCAGGTAGGCCGGGTACAGGCCCGTGTACACCGAGCAGCCGAAGGCCAGGCCGGCCACGCACAGGGTGAGCAGCCAGGGGCCCGGCTCCTTCAGGCCGTCCAGCACCGAGGCCTTGGACTCCGGCTCGGTGCCGGTTTCCACCTCGGCCTCCTCGGCGGCCTCCTGGCCGGGGTTCTTCACGAACAGGATGAACAGCACCAGCGCCACAGCCTGGCAGATGGCCACGGTGTACCACTCGCCCTGCCAGCCGAAGCTGGGCACCACGGCGTTGGCGATCTGAGCCACCAGCAGTTGGGCCAAAGACACCCAGATAACCCAGATGCCGTTGGGCAGGCCGCGCTTCTCGGGCGTGAAGTTCGCCGAGATGATAGCCACGCTCACCATGGAGAGGCATCCGTAGGACACCGCATCCAGCAGGCGCGACGCGATGAGGATCTGGATGTTCGGCGCCAGCGCACCGATGATGTTCTCGGCTATGCCGCAGGCGATCACGATGATGCCGAAGGTCTTGACCCCTACCTTCTGCATGATGCCGCCGGCCGGCAGGGCCGTGATGAGGCAGGTGATGCCCACCACCGACATCAGCAGGCTGACCTGCGTCATGTCGGTGCCGTAGTAGTTCATGATGTTGGGCATGTTCACCGGCACCTTGAACATACCCATGGCAATGGTGATGCCTACGATGAATACGATGACGAACTGGAACCAGCTTTGAGCGCTATTCTTCTGTATGGCTGCCATAGCAGTCCTCCCTCCCTTAGGCCTTCTGAAGCGGGAAATCGCCGATGTTCACGCTTTCCGTCAGCTCGATGGTCTTCTGAACACCTTGGAATCCGTCCGCCTCGATGGACATCCGATAGGTCCCCTCGTCCAAATGGCGGAACCAGAAATCGCCGAAACCGTCGGTGGCGGCGGTTTGCACGGCCCCGTCCGGGCCCTCCAAGGTTACCGTGGCCCCCTCGATGATGAGGTCGGCCTCCGGATCCCACACCTCGCCGGATATGAACAACCCGAAGGGGTTCACATAATGCACCCGCGGCTTAGTGCCGTCGATGGCGAAAGCGCCCTGGTCCTGGGCCACCATCGCCGCCAGCTCTTCCTCCTCGCCGAACAGCAGGGCATCGGTGGGGCAGGCGTCGACGCAATGGGGCAGCTTGCCCTCGTCCACCAAGTGGGCGCAGCCGGTGCACTTCTGGGGAACCTCAAGCTCATCGTTCCACCAGATGGCGCCGTAGGGGCAGGCGTCCACCAGCTGGCGCTGGCCGCGAGCCTTTTCCGGGTCCACGATAACCAGGCCATCGGGCCGGCAGTACACCGCCTCCGGGGCGGCCTCCATGCAGGGGGCCTCCTCGCAGTGGCGGCACATCTCGGGGCGGTATTCCACCCGCACCTTGGGCACCTGGCCGTGCACCTTCTCGGTCATCTTCAGCCAGAAATGCCCCGTTTTCGGCTGCGGCTCCGAGTACGGCAGCCACTGGTTGCCCACCGTCTCGTCCTTGCAAGCCAGCTGGCAGGCATAGCAGCCGTTGCATTTCTCGAGGTTTATCACAAAGGTCTTCATGCTGTTACGCCTCCTGAATCCAGCTAGAGATATCCACGCCCTCGGCCGGGTCGTAGGGCCGGTTGAACGCCTCCGGGTACTGCTTGGCCAGTTCGAACACGTCCACCTTCTCGACATTCACCAAAAAGCCGCTGGTGACTTCGCCGGCCGCATGCTGCGAAGTGGTCTTGGCGGGGGCGATGAGGTTGTTGGCGCCGCCGCGGTCCGACACGCCGGCCTCGATGGGATCCAGGCGCGCACCGTGGTCCTGATACACCACGCCGGGGCGAATGCGCTCGGTCACCCAGGCGCCGCCCAGCACCCAGCCGCGGTCGTTGAAGATCTTCACCACGTCGCCGCTCTCGATGCCCAGAGGCTTTGCATCCTTCGGGTTGATCCACAGGGGCTCGTACATGTAGCCATCCGGGCCCTTCACCTTGCAAGTGGGGATCTCGCGGATCCAGGGGATGTCATCCATGTTGGCATGGAGGCGCCAGCGGGGATGATTGGACACGATGAGGAACGGGAACTCCTTGGCGCGGTCGCACAGCAGGCTCTCCTGATGGCGCTTGCCGAAGGGGATGAAGTGCGGCACGGGGGGACGCTCGTCGTCGTCGGGGAAGTGCTCGGCCAGGCCCGTGGCGTAGATCTCGATCTTGCCCGACGGGCTCTGCAGGGGGTTGGCCTCCGGATCCTCGCAGAAAGGTCCGAAGCCGCGGGGCAGATCCTCCCAGTTCTCCATGGTGGGGGTGATGTAGTAGCCCTTCTCCATGAACTCGTCGAAGGTGATAGGGTCGGGCTTATCGGCGCAGTCGAAGCCCACTTCCACCCACTCTTCCACGGACTTGCCGCCGATGTACTCGTCGTAGACGCCCAGCTTCTTGGCCACCTCGCCCACGGCCTCGTAGTCGCTGAGGGACTCGCCCAAGGGCTTGATGGCCTGGGCCTCGTGGTAGATCAAGCCGAAGGGGGCGGCACCGTTGTCCTGGCCGATGTCCTCTTCCTCGAACTTGGTGTTGATGGGCAGCAGGATGTCGGCGAACAGGCAGTCGTTCTCCATCCAGGGCTGCTGGGCCACCACGCATTCCAGCTTGGGGCTGCGCAGGGCCTCGATCATGGAGTTGCCGCCGTTCCAGCAAGTGGTCCAGCAGGGGGTGTCGGTCCAGATCATATGGATGCCCTGGGCGCCGATGATGGGGTGCTGATAGGTGTCGAACTGGTTCTCGCGCGGCCAGGAGCACACGGTGTAGCCCTCCCAGGTAAGGGGGTTCTCCCAGGTGTAGTCGCCCAGGATGGCCTCGGGCACGAGGGTCTTGGTGATGGAGGACTTGGTCCCCTTGAAGTCCCAGCCATGGTAGGCGGCGCCCACGATCATGTTGCTGGAGTAGCAGGGAGCCGGCTGCTGGGAGGCCAGGCCGTACATGTACCATTCGATGAACTTGATGATGTTGCGGCCCGGCTTGCCCAAGCCCATCATGGTCATGAGGCACACCTCGAAGCGGGCGGGCTCATGGGAATAGGCGGAGCGGATGTAGGAGCCGCCGTTGCCGTGGGCGATGCTGGTGCGGCGCTTGGCCCACTGATGGGCCAGGGCCTTGATCTGGCGCGAAGGCACGCCGCAGATGGGGGCGGCCCACTCGGGGGTCTTGGGCTGGCCGTCCTCCTTGCCCAGGATGTAGTACTCCAGCCAGTCGAAGCCGATGGAGTGGGCGTCCACGTACTCCTTGTCGTAGAGGTTCTCGGTCATCCACACGTAGGCGATGGCGCACTGCAGGGCCGCATCGGTGTTGGGCAGCACGGGGATCCACTTGTCGGAGTGCACGGCGGCGCCGTAGTTCAGGTCGGGGCACACATACACCTGCTGCACGCCGATCTCCGTCAGCCAGAAGCAGTAACGGCTGGGCAGCTGGCCCTGCCAGCCCCAGGTGGTAGTCTCCATGTCGCAGCCCCAGAACAGCAGCATATCGGTGTTCTCGGCTATGTCGAGCAGCAGGTTGCCCATGTCGAACTGACCCAGGGGCTCCTGGCCCCACATGTGCTTGGCGCCCCAGTACCAGCCTTCCCAGCTGTCGGGCTGGCGGGCCTGGTAGGTCCAGTCGTCTCCCAGCAGGTTCATCAGGCGCGTATTGCAGCCGTGGGAGGCATGGATCACCTTGGTCTCGCCGTGGCCGTCGCCTTGGATCAGGATGGAGGGCAGGCCGTAGGTGTCGCGCACGCGGGTGATCTCGTCGGCGATCAGCGTGGCGGCCTCATCCCAGCTGATGCGCTCGTATTTGCTCTTGCCGCGGTTCTGCGGATTGCGCTCGCCCTTGGGGTCCCAGTCCACGCGCTTGTACGGGTACAAGATGCGGTTCTTGGAATACACGCGGTTCTTGTAAGCGTAGGCGTAGGGCGGCAGGAGGGTCTTCAGATTCGCGTGGAACTCGCCGCCGCGGGCCTTGATGGTCCAGGGGCGCAGCTGCTCCAAGGGGTACTCCTTATCGTATTGCATGGGGCGCACGCGCACGATGCGGTCGTCTTCCACATCCACCTCGGCCACGTTGGCGCCGATGCCGAAGGAGTTCAGGCCCGTGGACTTGTACACGGTGCGCCTCCCGCCCTCTTGGGCCGCTGCCGCCTCGCCTTCGCGGGCTTCGCGCCGGGCCTCGCCGCGGCCCTCTGGGCGCTTGGGCCTCTTGGAGTCGACGTCGATCCCGAAGGGGTCCATGACGTCTGGCTGCCCCTCGCTTCGCTTGTCTGCCATAAGGTGTTCCTCTCTCGCTTGACGCAGGTCTTCCCATAAGGGCAGGCGTTGGCCGCCGCTCCGAATGGGCAGGTCTATGAGCGAGAACATCCCGGGATTCCGTTCTCTGAGGCCATGGTAGCAAGCGGGGAGGACACGGGTTAGAGCCTTATTGACATGGTCGTCATTCCAAAATAGAATGTCCCGCAATGTAGCCTCGGGCGGGACCGCGCCGCCGCGATCAGCGCCTGAGCGCAGGGCTGGAGGAGCGCATGCGCATCGAGCACATGAGGGAATACATTGCCGTCGCCGAGGCGGGCAGCATTACCGCAGCATCCGAGCTCCTCTACGTCGCCCAGCCGGTCCTGAGCAAGCACCTGAAGACAGTGGAGCGAGAGCTCGGCGTCGAGCTCTTCGTGCGGACGAGCCGCGGAGTGGGCCTGACGGCGCTCGGCAGGGAGGCCTGCGAGGCGTTCAAGGGCATCGTGGCGGCCTACGACGCGCTCGTCGCGCAGATCGATTCCAGCCGGGCGCCCACGGAGGGCGCCGTGCGCATCGGGATGCTCAACTCGGGCTTCGAGCGCTACATCGCCCCGGCCGTCATGCGGATAGGGCGCGCCCACCCCTCAATCCAGGTCCACTACACCACCGAGAAGCCGAGCGAGATCGCCCACGCCTTGGAGAAGGGCGAGCTCGACGTTGGCTTCTTCGCCGGCTCCGCCCAAGGCGCCAACGAGGCGTTCGGTTCCATCCCCATCGGCCGCGAGCTCATCCTCATCGCGCTCTCGAAGGACCACCCGGCGGCAGGGGCGCCCGCGCTCTCGCCCGAGGACCTCTCCGAGAGCGCGCTCATATGCCTGAGGCAGAAGGACACGACCACCTACATGAACAATCTGCTGTTCGCGGCGGGGATCCGCCCTTCGAGCGTCATCGAGGTGGACGAGCTGGAGCTCGCTCCCTTCTCCATCGAGCAGACCAACGGGTTCTTCGCCATAACCGAGTTCATGGCGGACCGGTTCACCTCCAACCCGTCCATCGTGGCGCTGCCCATGGAGGAGCCGCTCTACAGCGACATCTTCTTCGTCTACAAGAAGGCGAATCCCAACCCGGCTCTTCGGGTGTTCTTGGACAGCGTGCGCGCCTAGGGAGCGCGGGCGTGGTCGGGCAGCTGGCGACCTGCGCCAGGAGGCGGCAGCCTATGGCCGCCAGGTGCGCAGCTGCTGGGCCTGCGCGCGTCGTGCCCGTAGCTGCTGCTCCTGCGCTCGCCGCGCCCGTAGCTGCTGCTCCTGCGCTCGCCGCTCCTGCGCTCCCCGCGCCCACGCTCGCCATGCCCGTCCCTGCGCCCTTGAGGGCCAGACGGCCGCACGCTAGAATGGCAGTCATCCCGCGCGCTCGGGCCTTCCGGGCATCGAGCGCGCGACCGCCAAGGCGGCTGGCTCGGCCCTTGCACGCACCGCCAGCCAACGCCCGACCAGGCAGGAGGCCATCATGCAGCTACGGGACAGGTTGGCGCCGCTCGGCTTCGGCTTCATGCGGCTGCCCGAACAGGAGGGACCCGACGGACAGCTGGCCATCGACCAGGACACGGTGAACGCCATGGCCGACGAGTTCATGGCTGCGGGCTTCACCTACTTCGACACCGCTTGGACCTACCACGGCGGCCGCAGCGAGGTGGCCATCCGCCGCGCGCTCGTCGAGCGCCACCCGCGCGAGAGCTTCCAGATAGCCACGAAGCTGCCCGCTTGGGCCGCCCGCACCGCCGAGGAGGCCCAAGCCATGTTCGGCACCTCCCTGGAGCGCACGGGGGCAGGCTACTTCGACTACTACCTGCTTCATCAGCTCGGCGGCGACGGCACCGCCCTCTTCGACGACTTCGGCCTGTGGGACCTCGCCCTGGCCAAGCGCGAGGAAGGGCTGGTGCGCCAGCTCGGCTTCTCGTTCCATGGGACCGCCGACGAGCTGGCCGACATCCTGGCGGCCCGGGCAGCCGACGTGGACTTCGTGCAGCTGCAGATCAACTACGCCGACTGGGACAACGACATCATCCAGTCGCGCCGCTGCTACGACGTCGCGCGCTCCCACGGGCTGCCCATCATCGTGATGGAGCCGGTCAAGGGCGGCTCCCTGGTCAAGCTGCCTGCCGTGGCCGAACAGCCGCTGCGCGATGCCGACCCGAGCCAGTCCCTGGCCTCTTGGGCATTGCGGTTTCCCGCGTCGCTCGACGGCGTCATGATGGTGCTCTCGGGCATGTCCACCCCAGGTCAGCTGCGCGAGAACATCCGCGTCATGGCCGAGAGCGCGCCCCTGTCCCCTGCCGAGCTCCAAGCCGTCGACCAGGCACGAGCTGCCCTGGCCGCCCTGGAGACGGTGCCGTGCACCCACTGCGGCTACTGCCTGGAGACGTGCCCGCAGCACATCCACATCCCCATCATCATGGACTCGCTCGACATACTGGCCAAGTTCGACGACATGCACCGCGCCCAGGAGAACTATGGCTGGAACGCGCCCGGCGAAGCCCCCACCTGCATCCAGTGCGGCGCCTGCGAGAGCCGCTGCCCCCAGCACCTCCCCATCATCCGCCACCTGGAGCGCGCCGCCCAGCTCTTCGACTAAGGTGAGACAAATCACCCGACCCCGTCTCACTCGGAGCAGTTCGAGCATCGCGAGTGCAAAAGGGACGCTCCAAATTGCACATCCTGCAGATCGAGTGAGACAAATCACCCGACCCCGTCTCACCGTCTCACCGTCCGTCTCACGTGCGCAGCTCCAGGCTCACGGCGACATCGGTGCAGGCGACGATGCCTCCGGGAGGGAGTGCGTAATACCGGTAGAGCCTCATCTGCTCCAGCTCGGCATCGGTGGCGCCGTAGTAGAACGTCATGCTCATCGTGTCGCCGGTCTCGTAGTCGCACTTCGTCACGATCAGCCCGGAGTGGAGCCCTCCGCGCTGCTCCCCGGTCTCCGGGTCGACGCGGGGCTCCTCCCACAAGGGGGCCTGGCCCTTCGCCTCCAAGTCGAACTGTCCGTTGCTGGGCTCCCATCCGTAGGGGGAGAGGGTGATGGTCACCGTTCGATCCGCCACTTCCCAGCCCACGACGTCGTAGCCGCCGAACTCGCTCGTCTCCACCTTCGCCCCTGGCTGGGACACGTCCACGACGTGCTCCACATCCTGCCCCAGAGTGTCTGAGGAAAGGAGCATCGGGGTGAAGATGAGGCTGGTAGCCTCTGGGGAGAGCCGTGCGTACTCGGTGACGTAGGAGGCAAAGGGGTCGGCGCCCGCGCCGTCTCCCGGGCACACAGGCACCAAGGTGTTGCCGAGGTCGTCGGTGATCATGATGCGATAGGGGTCGAGCGCGGTGCTGGGCGGGGGCTCGTAGTTCGGGTCGGAAGCTGCGGCGCCAGCTGGCTGGCGGTCGTTGCTCGTCACCATGACGGTACCCAGCTCGGATGCGGTGAACCGCTCGATGCCCAGGATCCTCTCCCCCAACGGCGTCTGGAAGGCGACGTCCTGCGGGGCCAGCTCCCGAGGGGCGGTGATGTCGCGCATGTCGAGGCCGAAGACGAACGCGACCTTGTCGATCCCTTCCCCAAAGGAGACGACCTCCAAGGTGACCAGCGCCTCCTCGCCCATCAGCTTCTCCGGCGTGATGCGGAGCAGCCCCTTGATGGCGTCGCCCTCCAGGTAGGCGTCCAGCGAGTTGACGATCCCCGTCGCCGTAGCGCCCGTCTCGTCCTGGATGGTGTAGCTCATGAAGGGCATCAGGCTCTGGAGGCGCGGCCACGTCGCCTCCTGCGACTCCTGGTAGGCAGAGGCTCCCTCCAGGTCGAAGCCCCCTTCCTTGGTCAGGGTGACGTAAAGGTTCGCCACGTTGCGGTCGCACGAGACGCTGTCGAGGACGATCTGCACGCCGTCGTTGGAGAACGTCTGACCGACATCGGCTGAAAGGGCCTTCGCCCCCGCCTCCATGCTCTCGAAGACCGGGAGGCTCTTGTTGGCGGCGAAGAACTCTCCGTCGCCGTCGCTCATGGACAGGAAGCTCGTCGTAGCGAAGGCGGCGCCGGCGAACAGGGCGCAGGTAATGACAGCTGCGATCAGGAAGGACGTGCGGATGCGGCCACGCCTGGACTTGCGCGGCGGCTCCTGCGGGATTCTCCCCAGGGCCGCGTAGGTCCTGTCGAGGCGCGCCTGGACGGCAGGCGGCAAAGGGCCGGCATCCAGGGACGCCACCATCGCCTGCTCCCACTGGACCTCTTGCACGTCGGTTCTCTTCTGGGTTGGCTGGCTCATGATGCCACCTCCATCGATGGACGGTCCTCTGGGCAAGGTCGAGCGTACAGCTCCTTGAAGCGGGCCCGCGCGCGGGTGAGCCTGGTCCTCACGGCCCCTTCGGAGATGCCGAGGACCTCCGCCACCTGACGTATGGGCAGGTCGTTCACGTAGAACAGGGTGAGGATGGTGCGGTCGTTGAAGGGCAGGCGGTCGATAACCGCATGGACGTCCAAGCGCGCAGACGCAGCTTCGTCGTCCGGGCTGGGCTCCCTCGGGCTCAGGGGCGCGTCGTCCATGGCCTGGTCCGGCAGGGGCACGAGGCGCCTTCGACTCCGCAGCTCATCGAAGCAGGCGTTGAGGAGGATGCGCGTGAGCCACGTGGCCACGTCCGACCTCCCGTCGAAGGAGGGGATGGCGCGCCACGCCTTGATGGCTGTCTCCTGAAGGACGTCGGCAGCGTCAGCGTCATGCCGAAGGCAGCCCATGGCCGTTTTCCAAAGCGCTTGGGCGTGGGATTGGAAGAGCTGCGCGAAGGCCTCGTCATCCCCTGCTTGAGCGCGTTGCAGAAGGGTTCTCACATCGAAGCTCCGTTTCTCCTCTGCGGGCGGTCTCGAAGGTACGCCCATTAGACGGAGCACGAGCCGCAAACGTTACAGCTGCGAGGGAATGACGCGGCGAAAGGGGTGCATGGGCCATCGCGCGGCGCACCCGTCAGCTCGACCGCTCCACGGTCGACGAGGCGAGGCCCGACAGCCCGATCCGAGCCGACAGCCTCGCCCCTATCCAGGCGACTACTCCCACGGAATCTCAAGGAGATGCCACGATATCCGGAGCCCATGGATTCGAAGGCTCTCGCGCCCCTCAGAAGCTGACCGAGCTCGGACTCACCGACCTTGACCTCTAGTGGATCATGGAGCCGCCCTTCGCCAAATGAGACAAATCACCCGACCCCGTCTCACTGTCGTCAAAGCCTGTATTTTCGAGATAAAACGAGCCGCCGGATCGATTCCGACGGCTCAAAATCCATTTCACGAAAACCATCTATTACGGGTGGCTT
>CANOCK010000020.1 GCA_947564525.1 uncultured bacterium
CGGTGAACCTGGAGGCGGCGGTGGGCCGCGCCTGGGCCTCGGCCCGGGCCCTGGCCGCAACCGGGGAGCGGCCAGCCGCCATAGCGGCGGCCCTGGCCGCCCTCGCCCGGGCTATGGAGGCCGAGGACGAGGCGGCCAACCGCGCCATCGGCGCGAACGGCGCCTCCTTGCTGGCTCCGGGCAGCCGCGTGCTCACCCACTGCAACGCTGGCAGCCTGGCCACGGCCTTCTACGGCACCGCCCTGGGCGTGGTGTACGCCGCTGCCGAGCAGGGCCGCGTCGCGCGGGTCTACGCCGACGAGACGCGGCCGGTGGGCCAGGGGGCGCGGCTGACCGCCTGGGAGCTCTCCCGGGCCGGCGTGCCGGTGACGCTGCTCTGCGACTCCATGGCCGCTTCGGCCATGGCCCAGGGGCTGGTGGACGCCGTGGTGGTGGGGGCCGACCGCATCGCTGCCAACGGCGACGTGGCCAACAAGGTGGGCACCTACGGCGTCGCCGTGCTCGCGCGCCATCACGGCATCCCGCTCTACGTGGCCGCGCCTTCCACCACCATTGACCTGGCCTGCCCCGACGGCAGCGCCATCCCCATCGAGCAGCGCGCGGCCGCCGAGGTGCTGCCCGAGCCCATCGACGGCGTGGAGGTGTGGAACCCCGCCTTCGACGTCACGCCGGCGGCCCTGGTGACGGCCATCGTCACCGAGGGAGGGGCCTTCGCCCCTGGGGCCATCGCCGATGCCGTGGCCGTGACGGCTCCAGGGGGCCCGCGGCCCGTGCCGAGCCCTTCCACCTCACCCGAACCCATCGAGAGGAGCTGAGCGCCATGGCCATCGTCTACCGCGAGGACCAGGAGCTGGCCGAGCGCAGCCGCCTGAGCCCGTCGGCCGCCTTCGCCGACGAGAGCGAGGGGCGGGAGCGGTCGAGCAACTTCGACCTGCTGCGCACCGACTACCAGCGCGACCGCGACAAGATCCTGCACACCAAGTCGTTCCGCCGCCTGTCCCACAAGACCCAGGTGTTCCTGGCGGCCGAGGGCGACCACTTCCGCACCCGGCTCACCCACACCCTGGAGGTGTCGCAGATCGCCCGCACCATCGCCCGGGCCCTCGGCCTGAACGAGGACCTGACCGAGGCCATATCCCTCGGCCACGACCTGGGCCACACCCCCTTCGGCCACACCGGCGAGGCGGCGCTGTCGGCCTGCCTGGCCCGTGCCCAGGGCATGGAGCCCCCGGCCACCCAGGAGGACGCCCTCTACCAGCACAACGTCCAGTCGCTGCGCGTGGTGGAGGCCATAGAGAACGGGGGCGCCGGGCTCAACCTCACTGCCGAGGTGCGCGACGGCATCCTGCACCACACCGGCGGCGGCCGGGCCGAGACCCTGGAGGGCCGCGTGGTGGCCTTGGCCGACCGCATCGCCTACGTCAACCACGACATAGACGACGCCATCCGCGCGGGGCTGCTGAGCGAGGAGGCACTGCCCGAGGGCGCTCGCAGCCTCCTGGGCGCCGACCACTCCTCGCGCATCCAGACGCTGGTGGAGGATGCGGTGGCCACCAGCGCCGAGGCCGACGACGTCCGCATGAGCGAGCCGGTCTACGGCGCCATGATGGAGCTGAGGGCCTTCCTGTTCGACGAGGTGTACCGCTCCGAGCCGGTGGTCGAGCAGACCGACAAGGCGAGCCGCCTGCTGACGGCGCTGTTCGAGCACTATGCGGCCCATATGGACGAGGTGCCCGCCGAGTACCGGGCGCTCTCGGGCGGAGACGACCTGCGGGCGGTGACCGACTACATCGCCGGCATGACCGACCGCTACGCCACCTACCAGTTCAACCGCATCTTCGTCCCCTCGACCCACCATGGCAGCTAGGCGGGGGAGGGTGGCCGACGCGCTGGGCGCGGCGTACCCCATCATGCTCGGGTACGTGGGCATCGGCGTGCCCTGCGGCATACTGTGCGAGTCGGTGGGGCTCAACGCCCTGCAGGTGCTCCTGCTCTCGGCCCTGTTCTACTCCGGCGCCGGGCAGTTCATGATACCCAACATGTACCTGACTGGCGCGCCGGTGGCCTCCATCGTGTCGAGCGTGGCCTTCGTCAACACGCGCCAGATGCTCTACTCCGCCTCGCTGGCCCCCTGGTGCGCCGGGGCGCCGCGGTGGCTGGCCTTCCTGTTCGCCGCCACGGTGACCGACGAGAGCTTCGGCGTGTCCATCCGGCGCTTCGAGGAGGGTGGCTGGACCGCTGACCGGGCGCTGCTGGTGAACCTCTTCTCCCAGAGCTCCTGGGCGGCCTCCAACGTGGTGGGGGTGCTGGTGGGCAGCGCCCTGGCCATACCGCTGCCCATCGCTGCCTTCGCCATGACCTCGATCTTCATCTGCCTGCTGGTGACCCAGCGGCTCACCTCGGCCAACGTGGTGGCCGCCGGCTGCGCCATGGTGGGGGTCCTGGCCTGCAAGCTGGTCGGCCTCTCGGGGCCGGCCATCCTCGTCGGCGCCGTGGCGGGCGTGGCCGTGGCGCTGGCCTTCGCCACTTGGCGCGCCCGGTCGGCCAAGGGCTCGGGCCGAGCAGGCGAGGAGGGCGCCGGCGCGCCGGAGGAGGCCCCGCAGGAGGGAGCGGCCGCGAGCAACCGGGCCCAGGCCGCCTGCGACCTGGACGAGCGTTGCCTGCGGGCCGAGGCCCGCGCCGGCCGGGAGGCCGACAGCGGCGAGCGAGGAGGGGAGAGCCGATGAGCTGGGAGGAGTTCTGGGTCATCCTGGGGGTGTGCGGTGCCTGCATGCTGGTCTGCCGCGTGCTGCCCCTGTTCCTGCTGAAGGGCCGGTCGCTGCCCGAGGGGGTCACCCGGGCCCTCGCCCTCATCCCCCCGGCCGCCTTCGCGGCCCTGGTGGCCAACGACCTGCTCTCGCCGGGGATGTTCGACGCGGGGCTGTGGCCGGCGGCGATCCCGTTGGTCGCGGCGGCGGTGGTGGCGGTGGTGGCCGCCAAGACCGGGTCGCTCATCTGGTGCGCCGTGGCCGGCGTGGGCTCCTACGCGCTGCTGTCGCTGCTGGCGTGAGGGCTGCGCGCCCGGGCCGCCTGCGGGGCCAAGGGAGGCTGGGCCCCGCCAGGGCGCGCGGGCCCCGGATCTGCCCCGGCGGCCCGCTGGCGGGACGGGGCGAATAACCCCTTGCGCGGCCCTGGGTGTGGCGATATACTATCTAATCGCGTCTTTGCGCATCGAGATTTGAGAGAAGCTCTAGGAAACATAGAAGGAACGCCGAACATGGATATCATTCGCGCCATCGAGCAGCAGCAGATCAAGCAGGACCTCCCCGACTTCAACGTGGGCGACAACGTGAAGGTCCACTACCGCATCACCGAGGGCAACCGCGAGCGCATCCAGGTGTTCCAGGGCGACGTCATCCGCCGCCAGGGCGCTTCGAGCCGCGAGACCTTCACGGTCCGCAAGATGAGCTTCTCGGTGGGCGTGGAGCGCACGTTCCCCGTGCATTCCCCCAAGATCGAGAAGATCGAGATCACCCGCCAGGGCAAGGTGCGCCGCGCCAAGCTCTACTACCTCCGCGACAAGGTGGGCAAGGCCGCCAAGATCAAGGAGAAGGCTTTCAACTAGCGAAGAGGGCCCCCGCAAGGGGGCCTTTTCTTTGGGGTGCCATGAACCAGCTCACCGTGGACAAGATCGCCGCCCAGCTCCAGGCCGCCGACGAGGCGGCCTTCGCGGTGCTGGAGCGCTCCCTGGCCGCCGACACGCGCAAGGGGGTGCGCCGGGCCGTCGAGGCCGCCCGCAAGCGCCTGGAGGCTGCTGCGGCCGAGGCCGAGCGCGTGCGCGGCCTCTACGCCTACGAGCGCTCCCTGGCCGAGGAGCGGGGCGCGGCCCTGGCCGTCGGCCTCGACGAGGTGGGCCGCGGCCCCTTGGCGGGCCCCTTGGCCGTGGGCGCCGTGGTGCTGGCGCCCGACGCGGAGCCCCTGGATGGCCTCAACGACTCCAAGCAGGTGCCCGCCGAGCGGCGCGAGGCCCTGGCTGAGGAGATCAAGGCCCAGGCCCTGGCTTGGACGGTGCAGTACATGGCGCCGGACCAGATCGACGCCGTGGGCATGGCGGCGGCCCTCGCCCAGGCGTTCCGCCGCGCCATAGCCGCCATCGACGCCCAGGTGCCCGCGCCGGTGGGCCTGGTGCTGCTCGACGGCAACCCGCTGCGGTTGGACGAGCGGGAGCTCGCCGTGGTGAAGGGCGATGGCCGCTGCGCCTCCATCGCCGCGGCCTCCATCGTGGCCAAGGTGGAGCGCGACGCCCTCATGGCGCGGCTGGATGGGGAGCATCCCGGCTACGGCTTCGCCTCCAACAAGGGCTATGCGAGCCCCTCCCATATCGAGGCCATCAAGTCCCTTGGCCTCTCCCCGGCGCATCGCGCCACGTTCTGCACCGCCTTCACCCAGGCCTCCCTGTTCTGAGCCAAGGTCCTGGAGCCTGCGGGCTGCCGTTGCGGTGGCCTCCTCGAGTCGCCTTGCCATCATCTCGCGCCTGGCCTGCGATCTTCCTTCGCCTTCCCTGGGCCGTCGCTGCCTCGCCCGCCTTCCCGCGCAGCCGCACCTGCGGGCCCCGGTGCCGATGCTCGGCATCTGGGCCGTGGTCCCCCGCACCCATTCCGACCTGTTGAAAGCTTGGGCCCTTGGTCGCCAAGGCGGCTGCCGTCGACGCGCGCCCCAGGCTGCCTCGCCCTTTTCCCATGCCCGGCCTGCCGACAGCTCGTCGCGCAGCCGCACCTGCGGGCCCTGCTCGGGGTCGGGGCGAGCGGCGCGGGCGCATCCCTGTTGGGCTCGGCGGCCGATCCTGCTTGGTTCCTGCTGGATTCAGGGGGCATCCCTGCTGGGACCCTGGCGGACCCGGCAGGGCGCGCTGCTGGGACCCTGGCGGGTGCAGGGGGCCGTGCGGCCGGGGAAAGGGGCGCCAGCTGCGGGACGGCGCCGCCACAAGGGGGTGCCCGGCACCGGCGCCAAGAGGTCGCAGGGCAGGTGCCGCGGCCGCCCCATCTGCTGGGGGCGCGCCAGCGACCTGCTGGACGGCGCCCCTATAGTCGAAGCCATGGAACGACGCGACGAAGGAGGCCAGCCATGGCGACGGCGACGATGGAGAGACCGGCGGCAACAGCAGGGGCGGCGACGAGGCGCAGGGCATCCTCGAGCAGGGAGGGCGCCTGCGCCGGCGAGGCGGCGGCAGCGGCCGCAGAGCCTAAGGGAGGCCGCCGAGGGCGGCCCCGCAAGACCCGCAACAAGGAGCTCGGCCGCCGGGGCGAGGAGGCTGCGGCGCGGTTCCTGTTCCACCGCGGCTACGACATCCTGGAGCGCAACTGGACCTGCGTAGCCGGCGAGGCGGACATCATCGCCCTCGACGGGGACGCGCTGGTGTTCGTGGAGGTGAAGACGCGCACGGGCTCCGCCATGGGGTTCCCGGCCGAGGCCGTGACCGCGAAGAAGCGCGATCGCTACGAGCGCATCGCCTGCCTGTATCTGGAGGAGCACGGCTTCTCGGACATGATGGTGCGCTTCGACGTGGTGTCCATCGTGGTGATGCCGCCGGACCGCGCCGTGGTGCGCCATCACATCAATGCCTGGTCAGAGGGGGATAGGTGAGGTCGCAATGCTCTTTGGAAAGCGCAACGCTGCATGGGGTGGAGGCCCAGGCCGTCACCGTGGAGGTGGTGGTGGGCGGCGGGATGCCGGGCATGGCCATCGTGGGCATGGCGGACACCGCCATCCAGGAGGCGCGGGAGCGGGTGCGCGCCGCCGTGGGAGCGGCCGGGTTCTCCATGCCCGGGAGCAAGATCGTCGTGAACCTGGCGCCGAGCTACGTGCGCAAGGCGGGGTCGGGCTTCGACCTGCCCATAGCCCTGGGCATCCTGGCGGCCACGGGGCAGGTGGACCCCGAGGCGCTGCGCGGGCGCCTGTTCGTCGGGGAGCTGTCCTTGGATGGGGCGGTGCGGCCGGTGCGGGGCACCCTGGCCTTCGGCATCTGCGCTCATGGGCAGGGCCTCGCCCTGGTCGGCGCCCCGGAGAGCGAGGAGGTCCCCCTGGCCGACCTGGAGCAGCTGTCGCTGCGCAGCCTTGGGGCGTTGCAGGGCCCGGAGCCCTTCTCGCCCCGCGTCCGCCGGCGCGGCGGCGCGGGCGCCGCTGCTACCTCGTCGGCGCCTGACTTCGCCGACGTGGCGGGCCACGAGGTGGCCAAGCGAGCCCTGCAGATCGCCGCGGCGGGCGGCCACGGGCTGCTCATGATGGGTCCGCCCGGCTCGGGCAAGACCATGCTGGCATCGCGTCTGGGGTCCATCCTGCCGCCTCTCACCGAGGGGGAGACCCTGGAGGCGGCCGTGGTCCACTCCGTGGCCGGCGAGCCGGTGGAGGGCCTGTTGGCCGGGGTGCGCCCCTTCCGCCATCCGCACCACTCCGCCACGGCGGCGGGGCTGGTGGGCGGCGGCAACCCGCTGCGGCCCGGGGAGGCGTCCCTGGCCCACTGCGGGGTGCTGTTCCTGGACGAGCTGGCAGAATTCAAGCCCTCGGTGCTCCAGGCCCTGCGCCAGCCCCTGGAGTCGGGGACGGTGGCGCTCACCCGGGCCGAAGGCAGCGTGGCCTTCCCGGCGCGGTTCATGCTGGTGGCCGCCACCAACCCCTGCGCCTGCGGCTACTTCGGCGATGAGGAGCACCCTTGCACCTGCACCGTGCCGCAGGTCAACGCCTACCAGGGCAAGATCGGCGGCCCGCTGATGGACCGCATCGACCTGCAGCTGGACGTGCGGCGCCTGCCTCCGGGCAGCGTGCTGGACTCTGGGGGCGGCCAGGGGTCTGCCGAGCTGAGAGAGGGGGTGCTGAGGGGGCGCGCCTTCGCCTCCTGGCGCCGTCGGGAAGAGGGCTGCGCCTCGTCGCGGCGCGGGCCCGGGCGCCCCCAGGCCGTCATCGAGGCCTGCCGGCTCGACGGCGAGGGGCGCGCCTTCATGGAGTCCATGGCCAAGGCCTACGGGATGAGCGGCCGAGCCCTGGTGAGCGCCCTGGGGGTGGCGCGCACCATCGCCGACATGGAGGAGGCGCCAGCGGTGGGGGCGGCGCATCTGGCCGAGGCCCTGGGGCTGCGGCTGCGCGAGGGGGTGGGGTGCAGATGAGAGAGCAGGAACGGCACGAGAGGGAAGGAGAGGCCATGGAGAAGGCGATCAGGAGGCGCCGCCCGCCGGCGGAGCCCCTGGAAGGGCCGCGCTTCGAGCTGGAGCTGGGCAGCTCGGGCTACCCGAAGGCGCTGGCGAACCTGGCCCGGCCGCCCAAGCGGCTCTACGGCGTGGGCTGCGCCGGGGCCCTGAGCGAGGGGCTGGCGGTGGTGGGCGCGCGCAAGGCGACCCCCTACGGGCGCAGCTGCGCCAGGCGCTTCGCCACCATGGCCGCCGAGCGCGGGGTGACGGTCATCTCCGGAGGCGCTCGGGGTTGCGACGCCGTGGCCCACGAGGCGGCCCTGGCCGTGGGCGCGCCGACCGTGGCCTTCCTCGGAGGGGGCTGCGACCGGCTCTACCCGGCGGAGCACCGCGGGCTCTTCCAGCGCATCGTGGACGGCGGCGGGGCCGTGGTATCCGAGAGGGAGTGGTCCTTCCCGCCCATGCCCTACGCCTTCCGGGAGCGCAACCGCCTGATCGCGGGGCTGGCCCGGGCCACGCTGATCGTGGAGGCGGGGCTGCCCTCGGGCACCTTCTCCACCGCCGACGAGGCCCTGGCGGCCAACCGCGAGGTGCTGGTGGTGCCCGGCTCCATCGCCTCGCCGGCCTCGGCAGGGGCGAACCGCCTGATCTACCAGGGGGCGACCCCCATCGTGGACGACGACAGCTTCGCCGACCAGCTGCTGGCGCTGTTCGGCTGCCTGCGCAGCCCCGCCCGGCCGCCGGCGGCGGACGTGGGCTCCGTGACGCTGCTGGAGGCGCCCCTGGACGGCGGCCCCTTGCTGGAGGCCCTGAGCGCCGAGCCCCTGGGCATGGAGCAGCTGCTGGCCGTGGCCCGGACGGCGCGGCCCGAGGGCGACGCGCTGACCGCCCTCATGGTATGGCTCGCCAAGGCCACCCGCGAGGGGCTGGTGGCCCAGTACCCCGATGGCCGCTACGGGCCGCTGGTGCGGACCGGCGCCTGAGGCCGCGCCGGCCGCGGGCCGCTTTTGAGGTACCATGGGCCCATGGACTACGACGTGACTGTGATAGGGGGCGGCCTCGCCGGCAGCGAGGCGGCCCTGGGGCTGGCCGACCGCGGCGTGGCGGTGCGGCTGGTGGAGATGCGCCCGGAGCGCCCGACCCCGGTGCACCGCACCGGCCGGCTGGCGGAGCTGGTGTGCTCCAACTCGCTCAAGGGCACCAAGGCCGCGAGCGCCGCGGGCATGCTGAAGGCGGAGCTGGCGGCCCTGGGCTCGCCCCTCTACGCCCTGGCCCTGCGCCATCGGGTGGCGGCCGGGGGCGCCCTGGCCGTGGACCGCGACGCCTTCTCCGCGGCGGTGACCGAGGCCGTGGAGGCCCACCCGCTCATAGCGGTGGAGCGCGCCGAGGCGCGGGACCTGGCCGCGGCCGCCGAGGGCTCCCGGGCCCTGGTGCTGGCCACGGGGCCCTTGACATCCGATGCCCTGGCCGAGTCCCTGGCGGCGGTGACGGGCAGCGACTACCTGGCCTTCTACGACGCGGCAGCCCCCATCGTCATGGCCGACTCCCTGGACGGCTCCAAGCTGTTCCGCCAGAGCCGCTACGAGGGCGAAGGGGAGGGCGACTACCTCAACGCCCCCTTCTCCAAGGAGCAGTACGACGCCTTCGTCGAGGAGCTGGTGGCGGCCGAGCGCGTGGTGGCGCGGGACTTCGAGTCCAAGGAGCTGTTCCAGGCCTGCCAGCCCATCGAGGAGATAGCCCGCAAGGGCCACGACGCCCCGCGCTTCGGCACGCTCAAGCCCGTCGGCCTCACCGACCCGGCCACGGGGCGCCGTCCCTGGGCGGCGCTGCAGCTGCGGGCCGAGGACGCCCACGGCACCAGCTACAACCTGGTGGGGTTCCAGACCAACCTGACCTTCCCCGAGCAGCGGCGGGTGTTCCGCATGGTGCCCGGGCTGGAGGAGGCGGAGTTCGCCCGCTACGGGGTGATGCACCGCAACACCTTCATCGACGCGCCGCACCTGCTGGACGCCACAGGCCTCCTCACGGCGCCGGCGACCCGGGCCCTGGGGGCGCCGGTGTTCGTGGCGGGGCAGCTGGCGGGCACCGAGGGCTACTGCGAGGCCATCCGCAGCGGGCTGCACGTGGCCATCGGGGTGGCGGCGGCCCTGCGCGGCGTCGACGCGCCGCCCCTGCCGGCCACCACGGCCTTCGGCGCCCTCATGGCCTACGCCACCGATCCTGCCTGCAAGGGCTACCAGCCCATGCACGTGAACTTCGGCATCATGGAGCCCCTGGAGGCGCCCGTGCGCTCCAAGGGGGACCGCTACGCCGCCTACGCCGAGCGCGGCGCCCGGGCCCTGGAGGGCTACCGGGCGGCCCTGGCCGAGGCAGGGCTGCTGCCCGGCGCCGACGGTGGGGTCGGCCATGGCTGAGACGCTTCCCGCCGACGAGGAGCTGCCGGGCTACGACGAGGTGGACGCCTTCTGCGAGGCCCTGGTGGTGGAGCGCGGCGCCTCGGCCCACACCGTGCGCAGCTACCGCACCGACCTCATGGACTACCTGCGCTGGGCGGCGCGGGCGGGGCTGGACCCCCTTGCCGTGACCCACAAGCAGCTGCGCGGCTACCTCGGCGAGCTGGACCAGGCCCGCTACGCCCGCTCTACGGTGAACCGCCGGCTCTCGGCGCTGCGGGGGCTCTTCCGCTGGCTGAGCCTGACGGGCCGCGTCGAGGAGGACCCGGCCAGCGTGCTCCAAGGGCCCAAGGCCGCCAAGGCCTTGCCCAAGGTCATCCGCGCCGCGGACATGGCGCGGCTGCTGGCGGTCCATGGCCCGCGAGACCTGGAGGGGAGCCCCCAGGAGCAGACGCCGGAGGACCTGCGCGACCTGGCGGTGCTGGAGCTGCTCTACGCCTGCGGCCTGCGCGTGGCCGAGGTGGCGGGCCTGCGGGCCGACGGGGTGGACCTGGACCGCTACCAGGTGAAGGTGCTCGGCAAGGGGTCCAAGGAGCGCATCGTCCCCATCCACGACCTGGCCATCCAGGCCATGCGCGCCTGGGCGCTCCTGGGGCGGCCCAAGATGCTCGCCGGCAAGCCGTCGGAGCGGTTCTTCGTGTCCAGCCGCGGCAACCCCTTCACCACCGACGCCATCCGCAAGATGTTCAAGCGCACCCTACGCGCCGCCGGGCTCGACGAGGGCCTCTCGCCCCACGCCATGCGCCACACCTTCGCCACCGACCTGCTCTCTGGCGGGGCCGACCTGCGCAGCGTCCAGGAGATGCTGGGGCATGCGAGCCTGTCCACCACCCAGATCTACACCCACGTGTCCCCCGAGCGCCTGCGCGCCGTCCACCACCAGGCGCACCCCCGGGCCTAGGGGGCGAGCAGGCCAGCCTCGCGAAGCGATGGGAGCCATGGCCTTCGATGGCCGCAGCTCTCGCTTCCTCGAAGCGTGCTCCGATGAATCTTGCGACTCAGCACGGAACATATCCCATTATATG
Source organism: uncultured bacterium (assembly GCA_947564525.1). GTDB lineage: Bacteria > Actinomycetota > Coriobacteriia > Coriobacteriales > Eggerthellaceae > D16-63. Next base: position 10,639 of record CANOCK010000020.1, read on the forward strand.
TGTTTGAGTTTGGATAAGTAATGATTACGTTGAAATAAAATGATGATATGATTTCATCAATTCCAAGGACGTGCAGACCGACATGGGCTGCCGCAGCAAGAAAGGAAAGGTGGAATGGCAAGGAGATGGATAGCTGCCTTCTGCATGGCAATCGCCTTGGCGCCAACGCCGAGCTTTGCCCATGCGTGCACCCTGACGGGCCAGAAGACGGACTCTTCGGTTTAGTATCATGCGTCTGATTGCTTTACAGGCTTGTCAAGGGAGCACATGCGACAGGCTATGAGCGAGTGGAATGCGCATCTGCCCGAATACCGAAGGTTGTGCTGCAACCCTCAAACCCATAACCAGTCCTATTACGAATACGGATCTGATTTCCAGAATCGTATCTACAAGCATCCCGATGGTGATGATCCGACCTTGGCGGCGAACTACTGGCACTTCTGGACGGGCACGGGCGTTCTCTACGAGTCAAACATGGTCTTCAGCTCACGGCAGAAATGGATCAACGGTGCCGCCGCAGACGCCTTTGGCATCAAGAGCGCCATGAAGCACGAACCCGGACACACATTGGGCTTGGGGCATAGCTCATTCTGGATTGCTGTGATGTTTCCGACCCTTCCAGACAACACAGTTCGTTGTGATCTCAAGAGCGATGATCTGGGTGCTCTTGCAGCCCGGTATTCCTGATAGAGAGAATGGTGTGGAGATGAATAACAAAACCAAAGCGTGCAACTTGCGGACCCTGGGAGCAGGATTTATGACAGTCGGTGCAGCTGTCGGTCTGAGCATCCTTTCAGGGTGTGTCGCTGCCTCTGCTCCGCTGACGCTTCCTTACGAAGCGAATCCAGCTAACTATGAGCTTGTTCGTGGCGCTTCGACTGCCCATGTGTCTTATGATACCCGTGACTTCGTGGAGCATTCTGGACTCATCTTGGTCGGTACGGTATCTGGAGCTTCGGAGCCCATCCTGGTAAAGCCTGACAGCATGGCGCTCGAAGGGGCCAAGTACTTTACAGACTACTATGTGGAACCAGGTGAAGTGCTTTTTGATAGCGGAGAGGGGGGAACAGCCTCTGAGGTCATAACTGTTCGAACCGAGGGCGGTGCGGGCAATGAAGTGCTGATGGTCTCTGACGATGACCCTGAGCTCAAGATCGGCTCTCAGTACCTGTTCTTCCTGGAACGCGATTATGAGTGGTCCCGATACAACACAGGTGATGACTACTACGTCATCATTGGGGCAATTAACGGTGCCTGGGCCGTGCAGGACGCTGCGACCTTTGCGAGTCGAACCGGAGCTGATGCTGTAGGAGAAGAAGAGCTGTTGGAGATGATCGCCCTTCATGGTGGATCCAAGATTAACGAGGGCGATGCAAACCACCAAGCCTTCCTGGAAGAGATACGCAGCCGTGAAGCCGCAGGAGAGCTTGCCCCTGGCTCCTACCAACGGTATCTTGATGAGGAGGCCGCAGTGTTGGCTGACAGAGGCAAGGTTTTGCCCGCTTCGGACAAAGCGGCCTTCGAGGAGGCCCTTCTCTCTCACCAGAGAAACGGGGAAGCATTCGGGTACGCATCCTGACATGCAGCTTCTTCGCTTGCATTCGGCAGCCCCTTGCAGCTTTTGGGCAAGCAAGGGGCTGTTGCTATACCGACAATAGCCGCTCTAACTCTTATCGCTGCTCGCCCGCAAGCTCCGGATGCGATTTGGCCATGGCCGCTTAGGCTCGCTCTTCGCTATAATGGAACGGTTTTGAGCAAAGCGGCCCCGAGGCCGCCATGAAGGAGAAGGAAGCGACGCCGTGAGCCATAGCTACAAGGAGACGATGAACCTCCCCAAGACCGACTTCCCCATGCGCGGGAACCTGCCGGAGAACGAGCCCAAGCGGCTGGCCAAGTGGCAGGAGATGGGCCTGTACTGGCGCGTGCTCGAGAAGAACGCCTCCGGCACCCCGCATGTGCTCCACGACGGGCCGCCCTACGCCAACGGCCCCATCCACATCGGCCACGCCTTCAACAAGATCCTCAAGGACTTCGTCAACAAGTCCCATGCCCAGCGCGGCTACCTCACCCCCTACGTGCCCGGTTGGGACTGCCACGGCCAGCCCATCGAGCACATGGTGGAGAAGACCCTCGGCCCTGAGAAGATGGCCGAGACCAGCCAGCCGCGGCTGCGCGAGCTGTGCCGCCAGTGGGCCGAGAAGTACGTCGACATCCAGCGCGCCGGGTTCCAGCGCCTAGGGGTCAACGCCGACTGGGAGCACCCTTACCTCACGTTCACGCCCGACTACGAGGCGGGCAACGTCGAGCTGTTCCGCGACCTGTACCTGAAGGGCCAGGTCTACCGCGGCCGCAAGCCCATCCACTGGTGCAAGCGCTGCCACACCGCCCTGGCCGAGGCCGAGATCGAGTACGGCGACGAGGAGAGCCCGTCCATCTACGTGAGGTTCAAGCTGGACGCCATGCCCGGGGTGTGGGAGGCCGCCGGCGCCGCGGGCGACGCCTACGTGCTCATCTGGACCACCACCCCCTGGACGCTGCCGGCCAACACCGCGGTGTCCCTGGCGCCCGACGCCGACTACGTGATGGCCCAGACGCCCGCGGGCAACCTGATCCTGGCTGCCGAGCTGGTGGATGCCGTGGCCGAGGTGGCCGGCTGGGACGACGTGGCGCTGGTGCGCGACGAGGCCGGCGAGCCGGTGGCCCTCAAGGGCAAGCAGCTGTTCGGCCTGACCTACACCGCTCCGGTGCGCCAGGACCTGAAGGGCACCGTCATCTACGGCGACCACGTGACCCTGGACACCGGCACGGGCGCCGTGCACACCGCCCCGGGCCACGGCCAGGACGACTACCTGGTGGCTCTGGAGTTCGACGTGCCGCTGCTCATGCCCGTGGACGACGACGGCGTGTTCACCGACGAGGCGGGCCGCTTCGCCGGCCTGGGCATCGACGAGGCCACGCCGAAGATCATCGAGTGGCTGCGCGAGCAGGGTGCGCTGGTGGCCGAGCAGGCCATCACCCATTCCTACCCGCATTGCTGGCGCTGCCACGAGCCGGTCATCTTCCGCGCCACCGACCAGTGGTTCGTCTCCATGGACGAGAACTCCCTGCGCGAGGACGCGCTGCGCGCCATCGACGACGAGGTGGAGTGGGTGCCCGCCTGGGCCAGCCGCCGCATCGGCGCCATGGTGGCCGACCGTCCCGACTGGTGCATCAGCCGCCAGCGCAGCTGGGGCGTGCCCATCCCCGTGTTCAAGTGCGCCAAGTGCGGCGCCACCGTGGCCGACGAGGCCACCTTCGACGCGGTCATCGAGCTGTTCGCCAAGGAGGGCTCCGACGCCTGGTTCCTTCGCGAGCCCAAGGAGTACCTGCCCCACTCCACGAAGTGCCCGACCTGCGGCGGTTCCGAGCTGGTGCCCGAGCGCGACATCCTGGACGTGTGGTGGGAGTCGGGCGTGTCGCACACCAGCGTGCTGAGGCACCGCGCCGGCGAGGGGCTGCGCTTCCCGGCCGACCTGTACCTGGAAGGCTCCGACCAGCATCGCGGCTGGTTCCAGTCCTCGCTGCTCACCTCCGTGGCCGCCTACGGCGTGCCGCCCTACAAGGCGGTCATGCACTGCGGTTTCACCATGGACGAGCAGGGGCGCAAGATGTCCAAGTCCCTCGGCAACGGCGTCGACCCGGCCGAGGTCATGGACAAGTTCGGCGCCGACGTGCTGCGGCTGTGGGTGTCGAGCGTGGACTACTCCCAGGACGTCTCCATCTCCGAGGCCATCCTCAAGCAGGTCTCCGACGCCTACCGGCGCTTCCGCAACACCTTCCGCTTCCTGCTGGGCAGCCTGGACGACTTCGACGAGTCCAAGGCCGTGGCCAGCTTCGAGGAGCTGGAACCGGTGGACCGCTACATGATGGCCCGGCTGGCCGAGGTGCTCGAGGCCATCGAGAGGGCCTATGCCGAGTACCGGTTCTACCAGGTCTACCGCGTGGCCTACGACTTCGTGAACGACCTGTCGGCCGTCTACATGGATGCGGGCAAGGACCGCCTGTACTCCGAGGCGCCGGGCTCGCCGCGTCGGCGCGCCGTGCAGACCGTGCTGCTGAACATCCTGGAGGCGCTGGTGCGCGTGCTGGCGCCGGTGCTGTCGTTCACCTGCGACGAGGTGTGGGAGCTCTACCCGCCGGCCATGCGCGCGGTGCCCGGGCGCCCGGAGAGCGTGCAGCTGGCCGGCTGGCCGCGCCGTGGCGACTTCGCGCCGGCGCTGCCCGATGCCGAGGCTACCGCCGCGGTGCTGGCGGGCTTCGCCCCGGTGCTGGCGGTGCGCGACGTGGTGACCAAGGCGCTGGAGGAGGCCCGCAACGCCAAGCTGATCGGCAAGAGCCAGGAGGCGGCCGTGACGGTGCTGGCGCCCCCCGAGGAGCTGGAGGCGCTGAGGCGCTTCGAGCCGGCGGTCTACGAGGATCTGCTGATCGTGGCCGAGGTGCGCTTCGCCGAAGGGCCCGAGCTGGCGGCCGAGGTGGCCGTGGCCCCAGGGGAGAAGTGCCCGCGCTGCTGGAACGTGCGCGCCTTGGGCGGCAACCCGCGCCATCCGGAGGTCTGCGAGCGCTGCGGCGACGCGCTGGACGCCATCGGGGCCTGAGGCGCCGTGGCGGAGGAGCGGGGCGAGGCGGCCCCAGCCAAGGGGGGGGCGGCGAAGGCGGCGGCCCCTTGTTCGGCGCGACGGCGCAATGCAATGCTGTTCTGCGCCGTGGCCCTGGGCTGGCTGGGGGTGGACGCCCTGACCAAGGCCCTGGCCGAGGGAGCGGCCCCGAGCGCTGTCGCCCTGGTGCCCGGCGTGCTCGACCTGCAGCTGGTCCACAACACCGGCGGCGCCTGGGGGCTGTTCGGCGACATGACCGCGGCCTTGGGCGCGGTGTCCCTGGCGGTGTGCGCCCTGATCCTGGCCTACCTGTTCTGGCTGGCCCCCGGCTCCTCGGCAGGGGAGGCGACGGGCCTCGCGCTGGTGTTCGCCGGCGGGGTGGGCAACGCCCTGGACCGGTTCCTCCGCGGCTACGTGGTGGACTTCCTGGACCCGGCCTTCGTCGACTTCCCGGTGTTCAACGTCGCGGACATAGGCGTGACCTGCGGCATCGTCGTGTTCTTCGCGGCACTGGCCTGGCAGGGCGCCCGCGAGCGGAAGGAGGGCTCCTCGTGAGCAAGCAGGTGTGCCACGTGGCCTTGGCCACCGAGGCGGGCACGCGCCTGGACGCGCTGCTGGCCAACCGCGGGCTCTACGCCAGCCGCTCGGCGGCGGCGCGGGCCATCGAGGAGGGCCGGGTGCTGGTGGCCGGGGCGGCGGTGCCCAAGCGCCACGCCGTGGCGGCCGGCGAGCCCATCGTGTGCGAGCTGGACGACCCGCCCGACGAGCTGCCGGTCTACGGCGAGCCCATCGACCTGGACGTGCGCTACGAGGACGACGCGCTGCTGGTGCTGTCCAAGCAGGCGGGGCTGGTGTGCCACCCCACCCCCGACCACGCCCACGGCACCCTGGTGAACGCGCTGATCTGGCACTGCGGCGAGGACCACCTGTGCAACGTGCAGGGCGAGGACGACCGCCTGGGCATCGTGCACCGGCTCGACCGGGATACCACCGGGCTCATGCTGGCGGCCAAGACCGACGAGGCCGGTGCGGCGCTCATGGAGGCCATCCGCCTGCGCATGGTCGATCGACACTACCTGGCCCTGGTCCATGGCGTGGTGGCGCCGGACACGGGCATGGTCGATGCGCCCATCGCCCGCGCGGTCCAGGAGCGCACCCGCATGGCCGTGCGCGACGGCGCCGGGTCCCGGGAGGCCATCACCACCTTCAGCGTGCTGGAGCGCTTCGAGCCGGGGCCCCACGACGCCGGCTACACCCTGGTGGACTGCAAGCTGTTCACCGGCCGCACCCATCAGATCCGCGTGCACATGCAGTACGCCAAGCACCCCCTGGCCGGCGACGGCTCCTACACCGCCGGCGCCCCGCGCGACCCGCGGGCGAGCTTGGGGCTGGAGCGGCAGTTCCTGCATTCCTACCGCCTCGGCTTCGCGCACCCGATGACGGGCGAGCCCCTGAGCTTCGCCGACAACCTGCCCACCGACCTGGCCCGGGCCCTGGGCCGCCTGGCCGAGCGCAGCCGCGGCCGCACCGAGGCGGGCCAGGCCGTGGCCGAGCTGCTGGCTGGCGCGCCGCGGCCCTCCGTGGAAGGGGACCTCTCATGACGCCGTCGGGGGGGCCGCAGGTGGCGCTGGCCGTGACCGGCTGCATCGCCGCCTACAAGGCCGTGGAGGTGCTGCGGGCGCTGCAGCGCCGGGGCGCCGAGGTTCGGGTGGCCATGACCCGCAGCGCCACGGAGTTCGTGGGGCCGGCCACGTTCCGGGCGCTCACGGGCGCGCCGGTGATGGTGGGGGAGTTCGGCGACCCCTTAGAGCCCATCCCCCACATAGCGCTCGCGGAGTGGGCCGACCTCCTGCTGGTGGCGCCCTGCACCGCCAACGTGGCGGCCAAGCTGGCCCACGGCATCGCCGACGACCTGCTGACGTCGGCGGCCCTGGCCTGCACCTGCCCGGTCATGGTGGCGCCGGCCATGAACGTGCACATGTACGAGGCGGCGGCCACCCAGGCCAACCTGGCGCTGCTGCGCCAGCGCGGCGTGGCCGTGCTGGAGGCGGACTCGGGCTACCTGGCCTGCGGTGAGGTGGGCGCGGGGCGCCTGCCCGAGCCCGAGGCGGTGGCCGAGGCGGCCCTGGCGCTGCTGCGGGAGCGCACGCACGCGCGCGACCTGGCCGGCCGCTCGGTGCTGGTGACGGCAGGGCCCACCGTGGAGCCCATCGACGCCGTGCGCTTCGTCTCCAACCGCTCCAGCGGGAAGATGGGCTACGCCGTGGCCGAGGCCGCCCTGGCCCGCGGCGCCGAGGTGACCCTGGTGAGCGGCCCGGTGGCCCTGGAGCCGCCGCGGGGGGCGCGGGTGGTGCCCGTGGCCACGGCCGTGGAGATGCTGGCGGCGGCCGAGGCGGCCTTCGCCACGGCGGACGTGGCGGTGTGCGCCGCGGCCGTGGCCGACCTGCGCCCGGCCCGCCCGGTGGCGCGCAAGCTGAAGAAGGGCGCCGACGACGCGGCCCTGGCCACCTTGGAGCTGGTGGAGAACCCGGACGTCCTGGCCACCCTGGGCAGGGCCAAGGCCCCGGGCCAGGTGGTGGTGGGCTTCGCCGCCGAGACCGACGACGTGGTGGCCAACGCCGAGCGAAAGCTGGCCGCCAAGGGCGCCGACCTCATGGTGGCCAACGACGTGTCCGAGGGGCGCGCCTTCGGCCGCGACGAGAACGAGGCCACGCTGGTGTCCGCCACCGGCGCCGAGCCGCTGCCCTCCATGGCGAAGCGGGCCCTGGCCGACGCCATCCTCGACCGCGCCGCCGCGGCCCTCGGGGCCTCCTCCTGCTGAGGGCGCCGGGCGGAGGGGCTGGCCGCGCCAGCCTGCCAGCCCCCGGGCGCCCTAGGGTGACGGCTTAGCCACAGCTTCCTTTCGCGGCCCTGCCAAAGCGGGCCTGACCTCGCGATACCTTGGCCTGGGACCTAGACTCTCCCTAGAGGATCCGCAACCCCATCACGGGGCTTGGAAGGGGAGGGCACCATGGAAGCTGGCAAGGACGCGCGCAACCCGCGGCTCAAGGACTCGCTGGTCCTGGGCTTCGCCCTGTTCGCCATGCTCTTCGGAGCGGGGAACCTGATCTTCCCGCCTACGCTCGGGCTCGAGAGCGGGGAGGCGTGGCCTTTGGGGCTCGCGGGCTTCCTGCTCACCGACGTGGGCCTGGCCTGCCTGGGCATCTACGCGGTGAATGCCGCCGGCGGCGCGGTCGAGTCCATCGACGCGGCCCTGGGCAACCGGCCGGGGCTGCTGCTCAGCGGCACGGCCGTGGTGTGCCTGGGCGTGCTGTTCGCCATGCCTCGCACCGCCGCCACCACCTACGAGATGGCCATCGTGCCCTACCTGGGCGCCTCCGTGCCGCTGCTGCCGTTCTCCCTGGCCTTCTTCGCCATCGTGTTCCTGCTGGCTATGCGCGAGTCCCGCATCATGGACATCATCGGCAAGTTCTTCACGCCCACCCTGGTCCTCGGCGTGGTGCTGCTGGTGGCCGTGGGGATCGCCGCGCCCCTGGGCGCTCCGGGCGAGCCGCTGTCGCCCACGGTGTTCCAGGACGGCGTGCGCGCTGGCTACCAGACCATGGACGTGCTGGGCGTGGTGTCCTTCTCGCTGGTGCTGATGGACTCCATCCGCGCCTACGGATACCAGCAGCGGCGCTCCCAGCTGGGCATCGTGGTGGCGGCCAGCCTGGTGGCCCTGGCGCTGCTGGCCCTGCTCTACGGCGGGCTGACCTACCTGGGCGCCACGGCCCAGGGCCTGGACGCCGGCCTGCCCCAGGGCCAGCTCATCGTGGCGGTGACCTACCAGCTGCTGGGCGACCCCGGCGTGGTGGTGCTCGGCGTGGTGGTGGCCCTGGCCTGCATCACCACGGCCGTGGCCCTGGTGGGCTCCACGGCGGCCTACTTCAGCAAGGTGTCCGGCGGGCGCCTGCCCTACCGCTGGCTCCTGGCGGCGGACTGCGCCATAGGCGTCGTCATCTGCAACATCGGGCTGGACGGCATCGTGGGCTTCGCCGACCCGGTGCTCGGCGCGGTGTGCCCGCCGCTGGTGACGGTCATCGTCATGCTGCTGTTCCACCGGCGCATCCGCAGCCGCCGCGCCTACCAAGGCGCCGCCCTGGCAGCCCTGGTGTCGGCCGTCGTCATAGAGCTGAGCCTCTACGACGCCCTGCCCCTGCCCCTCGACTGGCTGCCCCTCTACGACCTCGGCTTCGCCTGGGTGCCCTTCGCCGTGCTCGGCGGCCTCGTCGGCTGGCTGGTAGGGAAGGCGAGCCGCCCCCGCCCGAGCCTGGCGGAGGCTGCCGCGGACGGCGGCGGCGATGGGGAAGGGCCTGCCTGACCCCATGGAAAGGGCCTGCGAACAAGGCTGTGAGCTGGCCCTATGGAGGCTTGGCGGCCCCTGGGCGAATTCTCCCTTGCAACTCGGCAGGGCGATTGCTATAGTCCGAGTTGCGAAAAAGCGAATCCTATGTTGGGGATTTTGCGGACAAACGAATAGTTTCGCTCTTTCAAGGGAGATCATCCTGATTGAGTAAGCAGCGAAGAGGGCATCTGCCTTTCGAGGCTTACTTTCTGGATGAATCTCTAGTTTGTCTGCAATCTCGCTTTTTCGCAACTGTGGTGGATGCCCTCCTCGTTGCCTATCATTCTCGGGATTGCGACATCAAGCGCTCCTCCGCAGTGGGAATAACCGCACCGCCGGAAGGAGCAGGTCGCAATGCGAGCCCCTGTTGTTTCTCGAACCTCGAAGCTGTCCCTTGCCGCTTTGGCATTCCTGTTGGCCTGCACCCTCGCTCAGCCTGCGACGGCTGACGAGCGGCAGGATCGTCCCTCGACCGAGGGCCTTGGGCTCTCTGGCGCCAGTATCGCCGCTGATGACGCGCCCATGCTGGCGAGCCTCATGGCCAGCGGTGGTGGGCACATCAGCACCGCCGTTGCCCTTGAGGACGACCCCGAGCCCGTCGTGGGCTCGTTCACCGTGGATGGCCTGACCTATGCCATCGTCGGCGAAGGGGAGGTCGCGCTTGTGTCCGTTGATTCTGACGTTGCTGCTCTTGCCGCTGGTTTTGACGGGGCTGGCACAGGGCTGCTTGCGGACTCTCCCGACGCCCCCTCCGGAGAGGACTCCGGCTCAGGGGTGCCAACTTCGCCTTCGCCCTCTCCGGAGGGGGCGTCTTTCGATGGCCTCGGTGGCGAGGACGCCTCAGACTCCGTGGCCCTTGAGGCTCCCGCATTTGTCGAGTACGACGGCGTCGCCTATGCCGTCGTCGCCATAGGTCTCCGCTCCTTCGCTGGCTGCGATGCCGACACCGTCGTCGTCCCCGCCGCCATCGGGTCCGTCGACGAGCTGGCTTTCCGCGGCTCTGTCGTCAAGGCCATCGAGGTGGCCGGCGGCAACCCTTCCTTCTCCTCCTATGACGGCATGCTCTTCGATGCCGAAATGAAAAGCCTCTTGCTCATTCCCGAGGGCAAGCAGGGCGCTGCCCGCATCCCATCGACAGCGGAGACGGTCCCTCCGGATGCATTCTCGCATTGTGCGTCCGTGACATCGGTCACCGTGGATGCGGGCAGCGCAGCCTTCTCCTCGCGGAACGGTTGTTTATATGATGCTGCTGGCGAGACCCTTCTCAGGGTCCCTGCTGGTGCGACCGAGGTCGAGATAGCCGACGGCTGCACCATGGTGGCCGCCGGCGCCCTAGAGGGCTGCGTGGAGCTGCGCTCCATCCAGGCTCCCGCCAGCGTGGCCGAGGTCAGCCCCGAAGTGCTTGGGGCTGGCAAAGATGACTATGGCGCTCCAGTCGCTTCCATCTGCCCCTCTGGTCAGCCTGCTGACGGCGGCATCGTCCACGGTAGCAGCGTGAACGACGCCGACATCAGTGAGGACGGCTTGACCGCAATGTCCCAGACGTTCCCTGATGGCAAGGGCGGTGAGCCTGTTGCCGAAGCTGAGGTATCTGCCGATGACAGAGGCTCTGAACCCGTTCAGCTGACCTCCCTGGTCGCCCTAGCTACCTCGGGCGACGACCTCCCTAAGCTCGAGCTGGCGTCCATCACCGTGTACATTTCCCAGGGCGCCGACCCGGCTCCTTGGGAGGCTGCCGGCTTCAAGGTCGAGGTGATTCCGACCGATGCGAGTGATGCAGCCGAGTCCATCGAGGGCGAGCCCTTGGACGATCTTGCTGCTGAAGAGGCTCATGATCTCGAACCTAACGCTCCATCAGATAGGCCTGTCATCGTTGACGAGGTGGCGGTAGGCTACGGCTATGCCAACGAGCGCTCCAGCGCCGATGGCGCCTACGAGCGCGCGATACCGAAGGTGGACGCCGTTCTAAAGCTCCAGCCGATCACCGCCGAGGAGCCCATGGGGGGCGAGGCCGCCGCCGAGGAGTCGTACTCGTCTGCTGATGGTGCGGCTGCCGAGGGCGGGGCGACGCTCGCCTCCAAGCTCGCAGACCTCCCCGAGGACTCCCAGGCGATGGCCTCGTTCCTCTACGAGGGCTGCCTCTACGTGATAGACCCTGAGGGAGGGGCCGCCCTCGTGGCCGTGGACCCGAAGCGCCTCGCCGAGTGCGTGGAGGACCCGACCACGCTGATCCTCCCCGACTACGTCGACGACGGCACCTGGTCCTACCCGCTCACCCGCATAGCCAAGGGGGCCTTGGCTGGCTCCGGCATAGAGCGCCTCTGGATACCGGCCTCCGCCACCTACCTGGACTATGCCCTCGAGGGCTGCGAGACCCTGCGCTACGTCGAGATATCTGAGGGCTCGCCCGTCTACTCCTCCAAGGGAGGCTGCCTCTACGACAAGTCCGGCGAGACGCTGTGGATGGTGCCGGAGGGACAAATCGACAAGGAGGGCCAGGAAAGCCCTGAGAGCTTGAGCTCAAACGAGAAGCGTTTGCAGAGCATTCAGAGAGCGGAAACATCCGATCCTTCTGATTCGTGCTCACCGCAAACGAGATTTCGTTCATACGAGGGCGGTGCAGTTACTCTTTCTGCGACCATATTCATCCCAGCCAACTCAGAAGCAACCCATGGTACGACTAATACAAACGTCGGGAATCCTAAATACCCCATCGCCTGCACTCACAGGGCCATGGGCAGCTGGCTCTGGAGCACCAGCGTGACCGCAACGGGCTATCCGAGTGCTACCCTGTACGCGAACTTTGGCCCGGGAGTCGGAAGGTCCGAGGGCGACGCCGAGATTGCACTCAGCTACGGAACGACCGAATGGGCAGGGGGCTCCTCTTACAAATATAAATGGTCAGGCTGGGGCAGCGGCTACGTCAGCACATCGCCTGGTGGTCCGCCCTGGGGCATGCAGACGGTCACTTCCTCGACCAGCGTTTCCTTGTACCTGCACTGCACGCAGACTGCCACACCGGTTACTGTTCAATGGGCTCCTAACGGTGGCTCAGGCGGCGGGACCGCTTCAGTGCTTCCTGGCTCTGCTGCGGCTGCCCCTGCCGCTACCCGAAGCGGCTATACCCTTGCCGGCTGGTACACGGACCCTGCGGGCGGCTCCTACGTCTGCGGGGCGGGAGGGTCGGTGACGGTGACGTCCGACGT
>CANOCK010000021.1 GCA_947564525.1 uncultured bacterium
GGCCGCACTCGCGGCACATGCGGCGCGAGCTCAGGCGCTTCACGATGACCTCGGGGTCCACGTCGATCAGCAGCGCGGCATCCAGCGGACGCCCCAGCTCCTGCATCATGGAGTCCAGGGCCACGGCCTGGGTCGTAGTGCGCGGGAAGCCGTCCAGGATGACGCCCTTGGCGGTATCGGGCTGCTGGAAGCGCTCCTTCATCAGGCCGATGATCAGCTCGTCGGGCACCAGGTCGCCGGCATCCATGAACGCCTTGGCCTTGAGGCCCAGCTCCGTCTCGTCCTTCACGGCCTGGCGCAGGATGTCGCCGGTGGAGATGTGGCACAGGCCCTCGTCCTCCACCAGCTTGGCGGCCTGGGTGCCCTTGCCGGCCCCCGGCGCGCCCAAAAGCACGATGTTCATGTTCTTCCTTCCCCTAAGGCTGAGATGCGCAACCTAGCGCGCATCCAGAAAGACGTGCACAAGGAGGCTCGGTGGCGTGCTCACAAAGCGAGTTCCGCAGCCGCGAAGCGGCGAGGACTGTCTGAGCGACTGAGCATGCCGCCGGGCCTCCCCGAGCGTACCTACTTGAAAAATCCGTTGTAGTTGTGCATCTTCAGCTGGCTCTCCACCTTGCTCATGGTGTCCAGGGCCACGCCGATCATGATGAGGATCGAGGTGCCGCCGAAGGACTGGATGAGCTGGTTGTCGGTGAAGAAGAAGATGATCGTGGGCACCACGGCGATGATGGCGATGAAGATGCCGCCAGGCAGCGTGATGCGGTTGATCACGTCCTTGATGTACTGCACCGTCGCCGAGCCGGGGCGCACGCCGGGGATGAACCCGCCCTGCTTCTTGATGTTGTCCGCCGTCTCCTGCGGGTTGAACACCATGGAGGTGTAGAAGTACGCGAAGAAGACGATAAGCACCACCGTGAGAATCCAGTTGATCCATCCCGTGGAGCATGCGTCAGCCACCGTGGTCAGCCAGTCCACGTTGAAGATGGCGGCCAGCTGAGCCGGGAAGTAGATGAGGCAGCTCGCGAAGATGATGGGGATGACGCCCGCAGCGTTCACCTTCAGCGGGATGTAGGTGGACTGCCCGCCCATGACCTTGCGACCCTGGACGCGCTTGGCGTAGTTCACCGGGATGCGCCGCTGGGCGCGCTCCACGTAGATGATGGCCGGGATGCAGGCCAGCACCACCACGAGGATCAGCGCCGTGATGGCGATGCCCATGCCGAGGTCGCTCGTCAGGTTGATGGACGAGAAGATGGCGGAGGGCACGCGGGACACGATGCTCACGAAGATGATGAGCGACATGCCGTTGCCGATGCCGCGCTGGGTGATCAGCTCGCCCATCCACATGATGAAGGCGGTGCCCACCACCAGGGTGAACACAATGACCACGTTGGTCAGCCACACCGGCACGTCGTTGGAGAACGACACGCCATAGGCCGGCGACTGGAACAGCAGCAGGTAGCCGATGGCGTTGATCAGGCCCAAGCCGAGCGTCAGGTAACGGGTCACCTGGGTGATCTTGCGGCGACCGGAGTCGCCCTCGCGCGCCCAGCGGCCCACCGCCGGGATGACGCCCTGCATCAGCTGCATGATGATGGATGCGGTGATGTAGGGCATGATGCCCAGCGAGAACACCGAGAAGTTCGACAGCGCGCCGCCGGTGAACAGGTCGAGCATGGTCATGGCCACGCCGGTGTCCTGGAAGGACGTGGCGAAGTCATGGAACGGGATGCCCGGCACCGGCACGTAGGCCCCGAAGCGGTAGAGCGCGAGGATCGCCAGCGTGAACAGGATCTTCTTGCGCAGCTCCGGGACCTTGAATGCATCGATGATTGAGCTTAGCAAGGCTCTTCGACCTTTCCTCCGGCTGCCTCGATCTTAGCGCGGGCAGAAGCAGATACCTTGTCCACCTTGACGGTGAGCGCCTTGGTCAGCTCGCCGTCGCCCAGCACCTTCACCAGGTCGTCGGCGTGCTTGATGATGCCCTTGGCCTTCAGGGACTCGCCGTCGACGGTCTCGCCCGTCTCGAACTTGTCCTCCAGGCGGCTGACGTTGACGGGCAGGTACTCCACGCGGTTGAAGTTGCGGAAGCCAGGAAGCTTCGGCAGGCGACGGGCCAGCGGGGTCTGGCCGCCCTCGAAGCCGACGCCCTTGCCGCCACCAGCGCGGGACTTCTGGCCGTTCATGCCGCGACCAGCGGTCTTACCGCCGCCAGCAGCATGGCCGCGGCCGACGCGCTTGCGGTTCTTGCGAGAGCCCTCAGCGGGCTTCAGGTCCTTGAGTTCCATGTACGTCTCTCCTTTGCGCCCTCGGGCCTCAGGGCCCGAGGACTCGCTCTCAGCTCGTTAGAAATGCCGTCGTGGCGGCAGGAGGCCTAGACCTCCTCCACCTCGACGAGATGCTTGACCTTGAACACCATGCCGCGGGTGCCCTCGTTGTCGACGACCTCGACCGTGCGGCCGATCTTGCCGAGGCCGAGGCCCCTCAGGGTGGCGCCCTGGTCGGCCTTGCGGCCGATCGTGCTCTTCACCTGCGTGATGCGCAGCTTCTTGCCCTCTGCCATTATTTCGCTTCCTTCCGCCCGAAGATGGCGTCGACGGTGGTGTCGCGACGCTTGGCCACTTCCTCGGGGCTCTCCATGAGCTTGAGGCCCTCGGCGGCGGCCTTGACGATGTTCATAGCGTTGTTGGTGCCCAGCGACTTGGTGATGACGTTCTTCACGCCTGCCAGCTCCATGATGGCGCGCACCGGGCCACCGGCCATGACGCCGGTACCGGGCACGGCCGGCTTGATGAGCACGCGGCCGGCGCCGAACTCGCCCAGCACCTCGTGGGGGATGCTGCCCTCGTCGGTCAGCGGCACCTTGAACATGTTCTTCTTGGCGTCCTCGACGCCCTTCTTGATGGCGATCGGCACCTCCTGGGACTTGCCCATGCCCACGCCCACGCTGCCGTTGCCGTCGCCGACGACCACGAGAGCGGTCAGGCCGAAGCGACGGCCGCCCTTGACCACCTTGGACACACGGTTGATGTAGACCACGCGCTCCTCGAGTTCGGGGGCGGCGTTCTCTTGATGCTTGTTGTTACGAGCCATGTTACCTCCCCCTTAGAACTTGAGTCCAGCTTCGCGCGCAGCGTCGGCCAAGGCCTTCACGCGCCCATGATACAGATGGCCACCGCGGTCGAAGACCACTTCGGTGACGCCCTTCTCCTGAGCCAGCTTGCCCACGATGGAGCCCAGCTCAGCAGCACCCTCGACGGTGCTGCCCTTCTTGCCCGACTGCTTGAACTCCGGGCCCATGGTGGAGACGCCGCAGATGGTCACGTGCTTCACGTCATCGATGACCTGGGCGTAGATGTTGTTGTTGCTGCGCGTGACGCACAGGCGCGGGCGAGCCGCGGTGCCGGAGATCTTGCCGCGGACGCGGGTGTGGCGGCGGCGCAATCCAGCTTGTTTTTTCTGAAGTTTGTTCATGTCAGATCCCTTCAATCAAAAACGCGAAGAGCGCCTTTATTCCTTGCCAGCCTTGCCGACCTTGCGGCGGACACGCTCGCCCTCGTAGCGGATGCCCTTGCCCTTGTAGGGCTCCGGCTTGCGCCACTTGCGGATGTTCGCGGCAACCTGGCCGACCTGCTCCTTGCTCGGACCGGACACGACGATCTCGGTCTGAGAGGGCACCTCGAAGGTGATGTTCTCGGGAGCCTCCACCAGCACGGGGTGGGAGTAGCCGAGCTGCATCTCGAGATCCTTGCCCTTGAGTGCGGCACGATAGCCGACGCCGACGAGCTGCAGCTTCTTGGAGAAGCCGTTCGACACGCCCTCCACCATGTTGGCGAGAAGGGTGCGGGTCAGGCCGTGGGCGCTCTTGGACTCACGGGTGTCGTCGGGACGGGTGACGATGAGCTCATCGCCGTCGCGGGTGATGGTCATGGACGGCAGGAACGTGCGGGTAAGCTCCCCCTTGGGGCCCTTCACCGTCACCGTCTGGCCGTCGATGGTCACATCGACGCCGGCAGGAACGGGGATGGGCATCTTGCCGATACGAGACATACTAGATACCTTCCTTTCCTACCACAGATAGGCGATGACCTCGCCGCCGATGCCCTGCTTGCGGGCATCGCGGTCGGTCATGACGCCGCGACTGGTCGAGATAATTGCCGTGCCGAGGCCGCCGAGCACGCGGGGCAGATCGTCCTTGCCGGCATAGATGCGCAGACCCGGCTTGGAGATGCGCTTGATGCCGCGGATGGTCTTGGCCTTCTTCGGGCCGTACTTGAGGGTGATCTCAAGGGTGGCACGGGGCTCGCCGTCGATCACGTCGAAGCGCTGGATGTAGCCTTCCTGCTCCATGATGCGCACGATCTCGACGAGCTTCTTGCTCGTCGGCATGGACACGGTGTCCTTGCCGGCAGACTGGGCGTTACGCACGCGCGTAAGCATGTCTGCGATGGGGTCGGTCATTGTCATGTTTGTTTTCTCCTTTGATCCGTGATGAACCGACGTTCGGTTCGTCGGCGCCCATAGCGCCTCCGCCTTTAACGTCGGCACACCCGCGTGTCCGCGTCTTCTACCAGGAAGCCTTGGTCACGCCGGGCAGCTCGCCTTTGTTAGCCAACTCACGCACGCAGATACGGCACAGGCCGAACTTGCGATAGTAGGCGCGGGGACGTCCGCAACGGGTGCAGCGGTTATGCTGACGCGTCGAGAACTTCGGCTCGCGCTTGGCTTTGGCGATCATCGATTTCTTAGCCATGCATTTCCTTCTTTCTTATGCCTAAGGGGCCGCCTTCGGCCCCTTGGTGCCAATCTAATAAAGGTTACTCCGCCTTGAAGGGGAAGCCAAGGGCCAGCAGCAGGGCGAGGGCGCCCTCGTCGTTGCCGGCCGTGGTCACGAACGTGATGTCCATGCCGCGGGTGCGGTCGATCTTGTCGTACTCGATCTCAGGGAAGATCAGCTGCTCGGTGATGCCCAGGCTGTAGTTGCCGTGGCTGTCGAAGCTCTGGCGCGACAGGCCGCGGAAGTCGCGGACGCGCGGCAGGGCCGTGGCCAGCAGGCGGTCCAGGAACTCCCACATACGATCGCCGCGGAGGGTGACCTTGCAGCCGATAGCCTGGCCCTCGCGGATGTGGAAGCCGGCGATGGACTTGCGGGCGCGGGTCACCATGGGCTGCTGGCCCGTGATGACGCGCATGTCGGCGATGGCGCCGTCGAGGATCTTCGCGTCGCCAGCGGCAGCGCCGACGCCCATGTTCACGACGATCTTCTCCAGGCGCGGCACCTGGTTCACGTTGGGAAGGCCCAGCTCGCTCTGGAGCTTGGCCACGATCTCGCTCTTGTAGCGTTCCTTCAGACGAGGAGTCTCTGCCATGGTGGTTCGTTTCCTTTCCGATGAATTAAACGCGGGATTTCTGACCCCGCGTCCCTCGACGCATCCGGCACGAGGGCCATGGGAGGACGTCGGCTAGGGCTAGTCGATGTCCTTGTTGCACTTCTTGCACACGCGCACCTTGCGGCCGTTCTCGTCGCGCTTGTGGGACACGCGGGTGGGCGTGGAGCACTTGGGGCACACCAGCATCACGTTGGACACGTGGATGGGGGCCTCCATGGTGGTGATGCCGCCCTGGGGGTTCTGCTGGGTCGGGCGCATGGCCTTCTTGATCATGTTGACCTTCTCGACCACGACGCGCTGCTTGGCCGGAACCGAGCGCAGGACCTTGCCCTGCTTGCCCTTGTCCTTGCCGGAGAGCACCTTGACGGTGTCGCCCTTCTTCACATGCATGCTATTAGCCATAAGTTCAAGCACCTCTTCCTTAGAGCGTTTCCGGTGCCAGCGACACGATCTTCATGTACTTCTTGTCGCGCAGCTCGCGCGCCACGGGCCCGAAGATACGGGTGCCGCGCGGGGAGCCGTCGGCGTTGATGAGCACGCAGGCGTTCTGATCGAAGCGGATGTAGGAGCCGTCGGCGCGACGGACCTCCTTCTTCACGCGCACGATGACGCAGCGGACCACATCGCCCTTCTTGACGCCGCCGTTGGGCATGGCTTCCTTCACGCTGCACACGATGACATCGCCCAGGCCTGCATAGCGGCGCTTGGAGCCGCCCAGGACCTTGATGCACTGCACCTTGCGCGCGCCGGAGTTGTCGGCCACAGCGAGCATGGATTGCATCTGAATCATCTGCTTTTACCTTTCCTTATACAGATAGCGATCAAGCACGAGGCTTGGCTGCCGCTATTTGGCCTTCTCAACGATCTTCAACAGGCGCCAGCGCTTCATCTTGGAAAGCGGGCGCGTCTCCATGACCTGCACGGTATCGCCGATGCCGGCCTCGTTGGCCTCGTCATGGGCATGGAGCTTCTTGGTGGTGGTCATCATCTTGCCGTAGACCGGATGGGGCTTGCGCTCCTCGATCTTGACCACGATGGTCTTGTCGTTCTTGTCGGAGACGACGATGCCCTGACGGACCTTGCGCTGGTTGCGTTCCTCTGCCATGTTACGTCCTTCCCTTCTACGCGCTCAACTCGCGAGCACGCATCTCGGTCTGGATGCGCGCAATGTCCTTCTTCACGAGACCCACGCGGGCGGTGTTGTCAAGCTGGCTCGTGGCCATCTGGAAGCGCAGGTTGAACAGCTCCGCCCGGGCCTCCTTCAGCTTCTCCTGCAGGTCCTCGGCAGAAAGCTCCCGAATCTCTTTAGGTTTCATCTATTCCTGCCCTTCCGTCTCGCGGGTGACGATCTTGCACTTGATGGGCAACTTGTTGATTGCCAGACGCAGCGCCTCGCGGGCGGTCTCGTCGTCCACGCCGTCGATCTCGAACATGATGCGGCCCGGCTTCACCACGGCCACCCAGCCCTCGGGGTTGCCCTTGCCCGAGCCCATGCGGGTCTCGGCGGGCTTGGAGGTGATGGGCTTGTCGGGGAAGATGGTGATCCACACCTTGCCGCCACGCTTCATGTGGCGGGTCATGGCGATACGGGCAGCCTCGATCTGGCGGTTGGTGATCCAGTGGGCCTCAAGCGCCTGGATCCCATAGGAGCCATGGTTCAGGCGCGTGCCGCCCTTGGCACGGCCCTTCATGGAGCCACGCTGCACCTTGCGGTGCTTGACGCGCTTAGGACTCAGCATTACTTGTTCCCCCTCTCGTTGCGGTCGCCTCGGCGGCGGTTCGGGCGGCTGGTGCCCTCAAGGGCCGGCTGGGGGGCCTTCTGGCCCGGCAGCACCTCGCCGTGGTAGACCCACACCTGCACGCCGATGGAGCCGTAGGTGGTCTTCGCGGTGGCGAAGCCGTAGTCGATCTTGGCGCGCAGCGTGTGCAGCGGCACGCGACCCTCGCGATACCACTCGCGACGGCTCATCTCCGCGCCGCCCAGGCGGCCGGAGCACTGGATTCGGATGCCCTTGGCGCCGGACTTGCGAGCCGACTGCACGGCCTTGCGCATGGCGCGACGGAAGGCCACGCGGCCCTCGAGCTGCTCGGCAACGGACTGGGCGATGAGCTCGGCGTCCAGCTCGGGGCGCTTGATCTCGACCACCTCGACGTTGACGGTGCCGTTGGCCACCTTCTCGAGCTTCTTGCGCAGGGCGTCGATCTCGGCGCCCTTCTTGCCGATGACCACGCCGGGGCGGGCCGTGGCGATGATGACCTTGATCTTGTCGCCGGCGCGCTCGATCTCCACCTTGGAGACGGCGGCACGGGCGAGCTGCTTGTCCAGGAACTTCCTGATCTTCAGGTCGTTCTCGAGGGTTTCAGAGTAGTCCTTATCGGCATACCAGCGGCTGCGCCAGTCTTCGGTGATGCCGAGGCGGAAACCGGTGGGGCTTACTTTCTGGCCCATGCGTTACGCCTCCTCTCGCGGTGCGACAATGATGGTGATGTGGCTAGTGCGCTTGCGGATGCGCGATGCCGAGCCCTTCGCTCGCGGGCGAATGCGCTTGAGCGTGGGGCCTTCGTCGACATAAGCCCTCTTCACCACGAGGGAATCGGCGCGAAGATGGTTGTTGTGCTCGGCGTTGGCCACGGCGGAGTTGAGCGTCTTCTCGACGGTCTCGGCCACGGCGCGGTTGGTGAATGCCAGGATCTCGCGGGCGTCGGACACGGACTTGCCGCGCACGAGGTCGACGACGACGCGGGCCTTGCGCGGAGCCACGCGCACGAAGCGGGCAACTGCTTTAACTTCCATGGGTGCCTCCTATCGCTTTCCCTTGTCGGCGGAATGACCCTTGAACGTGCGGGTGGGGGCAAACTCGCCCAGCTTGTGGCCGACCATGGACTCGGTGACGTACACGGGCACGTGCTTGCGGCCATCATGCACCGCGATGGTGTGGCCCACCATCTCCGGGAAGATGGTGCTCGCGCGCGACCAGGTTTTGATGACGTTCTTTTCGCCCGCGGCGTTCATCGCTTCGATGCGACTGAGAAGGCGCGGTTCTACGAAAGGACCCTTCTTAAGACTTCTGCTCACGTAACTTCTCCTTCTACCGCTACTTCTTACGACGACGGATGATCAGACGGCTCGACGCCTTCTTCTTGTTGCGGGTGCGATGGCCCTTGGTGGGCACGCCCCACGGAGTGACCGGGTGACGGCCAGCCGTCTTGTTCTTGCCCTCGCCGCCGCCGTGCGGGTGGTCGACCGGGTTCATGACCGTGCCGCGGACGGTCGGGCGGATGCCCTTCCAGCGGTTGCGGCCCGCCTTGCCGACCTTGATGTTGGCATGCTCGGCGTTGCCGACCTCGCCGATGGTGGCGCGGCAGGTGAGCAGCACGCGGCGCATCTCGGAAGAGGGCATGCGCAGGATGGCGTACTTGCCCTCCTTGCCCATGAGCTGGATGGAGGTGCCGGCGGAACGGGCGATGGCCGCGCCCTTGCCCGGCTGGAGCTCGACGTTGTGCACCAGGGTGCCCACGGGGATGCTCTCCAGCGGCATGGCGTTGCCCGGCTTGATGTCGGCCTCGGGGCCGCTCATGACCGTGTCGCCCACCTTCAGACCCTTCGGGTGGATGATGTATCGCTTCTCGCCATCGACGTAGTGCAGCAGCGCGATGCGAGCGGAGCGGTTGGGATCGTACTCGATGGTGGCGACCTTGGCGGGCACGCCGTCCTTGTTGCGCTTGAAGTCGATGATGCGGTAGCGGCGCTTCACCCCGCCGCCCTGATGGCGGGTGGTGATGCGGCCCTTGTTGTTGCGACCGCCCTTCTTCGGCTTCGGGGCAAGCAGCGACTTCTCCGGCTTGGTCCGCGTGATCTCCGCAAAGTCGGAGACCGTCTGGAAGCGGCGGCCGGGGCTCGTCGGCTTGTACTGTTTGATACCCACAGTATCTGCCTTTCTCCTTCTTCCAGGCCCCTGCTCGCGCACCTCCCGTGCACCCCAGGAACCTGCCTTGCCTTCGCAGCGAGGCGATGGCCGCCAAGAGGTGCGGAGGGAGGGTCCGCACGGCGACGCCGCCTTACCACGCGTCCGGGTGTATCCATACCCATGCAGACGCAAAGAAATACTTTAGCGAAAGCAGAAGGCGTTTGCAAGCGCCGATTCGGAAGAATGGCCCGGTCGAGGCGGTCGCCGTCCGGGAAGGGAGGACGCCGGGCATGGCCCCGTCGGTCCCCGCGGGCCTCGCCCACCACCATGGGGCCGCACGGCTCCCGATGCGCTGCCTCGCCGTGGCGGGGCGCTCGATGCGGCCGCGATGGCCCGAGAAGCCGTTGGCCCTCCTTGCGAAACCCATAGGCAACAAGCGGGCCCTACCATGTACCAAGACATCGCGAGGAAGGAGGCCGCCGTGGCCCGCATGAACGAGAACTACCGCAAGCTTCCGGGAAGCTACCTCTTCTCGGACGTCGCCCGACGCACCGAGGCGTTCGCCGCCGCCCACCCCGAGATGGACCTCATCCGCATGGGCATCGGCGACGTGTCGCGGCCCTTAGCCCCAGCCGTGACCGCGGCCATGCACGAGGCGGTGGACGACCTGGCCCGCGTCGAGACGTTCCATGGCTACGGCCCCGAGCAGGGCTATGGCTTCCTGCGCGAGGCCATTGCCCAGAACGACTTCGCGGACCGCGGCATCGCCATCGAGCCGGACGAGGTGTTCATATCCGACGGCGCGAAGTCCGACTGCGGCAATATCGGCGACATCTTCGCTGCGCAGAACACCATCGCGGTATGCGACCCGGTCTACCCCGTGTACGTGGACGCCAACGCCATGGCCGGGCGCGCCGGCACCTACGACGGCACCGCGCAGCGCTGGACGGACATCGTCTACATGCCCACCACCTCCGAGAACGGCTTCTGCCCGGCCCTGCCCGAAGGGCACGTCGACGTCATCTACCTCTGCAGCCCGAACAACCCCACCGGCACCGTGCTCTCCTTCGATTCGCTGCGGACCTGGGTCGACTACGCCAACGACTGCGATGCGGTCATCATGTTCGACGCGGCCTATGAGCGGTTCATCGCCGAGGAGGGCATCCCCCATTCCATCTACGAGGTCCCTGGCGCCCGAGAATGCGCCATCGAGTTCCGGTCCTTCTCGAAGACCGCCGGCTTCACCGGGGCGCGCTGCGGCTATACGGTGGTGCCCAAGGCCCTGGTGCGCGACGGCCAGAGCCTGAACGCCCTATGGAACCGCCGCCAATGCACGAAGTTCAACGGAGCCTCCTACGTCATCCAACGCGGGGCCGCAGCGGTCTACACCCCTGAGGGCAGCCGCCAGGTGGACGAGGCCATCGCCTACTACCAGGGAAACGCGCGGCTCATCAAAGAGGGGCTCGAAGCGGCCGGCTATACCGTGTACGGAGCCGTGAACAGCCCGTACATCTGGTGCAGGGCGCCCATGGGCATGGGATCGTGGGAGTTCTTCGACCAGCTGCTCAGCAAGGCGGGCGTCATCACCACCCCTGGCGTCGGCTTCGGCCCGGCAGGGGAAGGCTACGTCCGCTTGACGGCCTTCGGCGATGCTGCCGATGCCCAACGAGCCATGGAGCGCATACGCGCCTTGGCGTAGGCGCCCTCAGAGGGCAGCGGCGCCTTCTGGCTGCAGCACCACCTCGCCCACGAAGGACTCCTCGGCAGGGCCCGTCATGATGACGTGGTCCGCCTCGTCCCATAGGATGTGCAGCGCCCCGCCGCGCAGCAGCACGTCGTTCTCGCGCTCCGAGCGCCCGGTGATGGCGGCGGCCACCAGGACGGCGCAGGCACCGGTACCGCAAGCCGAGGTCTCGCCGCAACCGCGCTCGAACACGCGCATGGCTATGCCCTCGTCAGTCACCCAGGCGAACTCCACGTTGACCTTCTCGGGGAAGGCCGGATGGCCTTCGAAGAACGCGCCCACGGCCTCGACGTCGAATGCCTCAAGGGACCGTGCGCCATCCCTGAACAGCCGCGCAGGCAGCGCATCCCAGTCATCGATGAAGCAGACGGCATGGGGATTGCCCATGGAGACGCACACGAAGCTCAGCGGCCCTGCGCTCGGCTCCGACAAGGTGAGCACCGTGGCCGCCCGGCACCCCTCGCCCGCACGGGGGCGCACCGCGCGCTCCTCGAGCTCGGCGCGCTCCACCGCCTCGGCCTGGAACACATCCACCGGCACTGCGGCCGCCTCCAGCTCCGGGACCCCCATATCCACCGTGGCCAGCACCAGCTTCCCTGCCTCGTCCACGACGAAGCGGATGGGCCGCGGGCCAGCCAAGGTCTCCGCCACGAGCATGCCTGGCGCTGGGTCCACGATGCCGCGGTCCACCAGGTACTTCGTGAAGCAGCGGACGCCGTTGCCGCACATCTGGGCCAGGGTGCCGTCGGCATTGATGTAGTGCATGAGCCCAGCGCAGCCCTCCTCGGCCGCAGGGCGCACCAAGATGACCCCGTCGGCGCCGATCCCCCGACGGCGGTCGCACAGCCACCTCACCTGCTCCGCCGACAGGTCCAGGGCGCATTGCCGGTCATCGAAGATCACGAAGTCGTTTCCCAAGCCGTTCAGCTTGGCAAAGGGGAAGCGGCCTTGCGCCCCCTTTCCCGTCACCTCCATGGTCATGCTCCTTTCGTTGCTCGCATGCTCCGTGCCCATAGGGGCCTAGGCGTAGAAGAGGATCTCGTTGTAGGATGGCACGGGCCAGTCGGCAGCCGGCACGAGGATCTCCAGGTCATCCACGGTAGCGCGCAGGCTCTCCATGAGCGGCAGCAGCTCGTGGGCGTTGGCGTTGGCCGCCTCTTGGGCATCCTCGATCCCCGCTATCTCCTTATGGCGCGCCGCCAAGGCGTCGAATTTCTCCTGAGCCTCGCTCAGCCCGCTCATGATGCGCGCAAGCTGCGCTTCCTGGACCGAGGCGTCCAGCGACGGCGCCACCGCCTTCACCGCCGCCACGTGCTCGGCGACTTTGGCGGCATAGGCGCTAATGGCCGGCAGGTACAGGCGCCGCATCATCCGACGCATCACCCGTGCCTCGATGTTGATGAGCTTATTGTACTTCTCGAGCTTCACCTCGTAGCGGCTGCGCACCTCGCTCTCCGACAGCACTCCGAACTCCTCGAACAGCGCGATGGACTCGGGCGCCACGAAGCAAGGCAGCGCATCGGCCGTGGTCTTATGGTTGGCCAGCCCGCGCCGAGCCGCCTCCTCCTCCCATTCGGCCGAATAGCCGTTGCCGTTGAAGATGATGCGCTGATGGGCGCGGAGGGTGTCCCTCACGTAATCGGTGGCTGCCTCGACGAACGCCTCGCCGGCGTTGCCCTCCATGGCGTCGGCGAAGTCCTTCAGCGACTTGGCCATGGCGGTGTTCAATATCATGTTGCAGTCGGACAGGTTCACCGACGAGCCGGGCATGCGGAACTCGAACTTGTTGCCCGTGAAGGCGAAGGGGCTGGTGCGGTTGCGGTCGCTGTTGTCCTTCAGGAAGCTGGGAAGCACGTCCACGCCCAGGTCCATGGCAAGCCGACCGGCTTCGTTGTAGTCCTCCCCAGCGATGAGCGCATCCACCATGGCCCCTAGCTCGTCGCCCAGGAACATGGAGACGATGGCCGGGGGCGCCTCGTTGGCGCCGAGGCGATGGTCGTTGCCGGCGCTGGCCACAGCCATGCGCAGCAGCTCTTGGTAGTCGTCAACGGCCTGCACCACGCCAGTCAGAAATACCAGGAAGCGCAGGTTCTCCATGGGGTGCTCGCCGGGGTCGAGCAGGTTCTTCGACCCTGCGGAGATAGACCAGTTGTTATGCTTGCCGGAGCCGTTCACCCCCTCGAAGGGCTTCTCGTGCTGCAGGCACACCAGCCCGTAGTGGCTGGCCAGCAGGCGCATCTTCTCCATGGTGAGCAGGTTCTCGTCGATGCCGCGGTTGGCCTCGGAATAGATGGGCGCCAGCTCGTGCTGGGCGGGAGCCACCTCGTTGTGCTTGGTCTTGGCCGGCACCCCCAGCTTCCACAGCTCGTCGTCGAGCTCCTTCATGTAGGCGCTCACCGTGGGGCGGATGGCGCCGAAGTAGTGCTCTTCGAGCTCCTGGCCCTTGCAGGGCGAGTAGCCGAACAGCGTGCGCCCGGTGAGCATGAGGTCCATCCTGCGCGTGTAGTCCTTCTCGGCGATGAGGAAGTACTCCTGCTCGGCCCCGACGTTGGCGCTCACCCGGCCGCACTCCTCGCCGAAGAGGGCCAGCACCCGAGACGCTTGCTCCTGGACGGCCCTCATGGAGCGCAGAAGCGGCGTCTTCTTGTCCAGCGCCTCGCCGGTGTAGCTGCAGAAGGCGGTGGGGATGCACAGCACCTCGTCCTTGATGAAGGCGTAGCTGGTGGGGTCCCAGGCGGTGTAGCCGCGAGCCTCGAAGGTGGCGCGCAGGCCGCCGGAGGGGAAGCTGGAGGCGTCCGGCTCGCCCTGGATGAGCTCCTTGCCCGAGAAGGTCATGATGGCGCGGCCGTCAGGCGTGGGATCGATGAAGCTGTCGTGCTTCTCGGAGGTGATGCCCGTCAGCGGCTGGAACCAGTGGGTGTAGTGGGTGGCGCCCTTCTCGATGGCCCATTCCTTCATGGCGTGGGCCACCACGTTGGCCACGTCGAGGTCGAGGGGCGCTCCATCGCGGATGGTCCTCATGAGCTGCTTGTAGGTGGCTGATGGCAGGCGCTCCTGCATCGTATGCTCGTTGAACACCAAAGAGCCGTAGAGGTCAGGGACGTAGGTCATAGCGAATCTCCTTAGGAAGCGGGGCGCGAAGGCGCCAGGACGGTCAAGAGGCGTACAGGCCTCCGTAGGGGCGGGCAGAGGCGGGGCGCAGGCACCACCAGCCTTCGTCAGCCCCGTCGAGGGACGGCCCCTCCCTGCCGAAGGCGCCGTTGTAGGCGGCCAGCAGCCCAGCGAGGAGGCCCTTGTCCTCCTCGCCTAGGGGGGATTGGACCACCCCTTCGGGCACCTCTTCGGCAGCCAGGGGATGCCGCAGGTAGATGATGCCGCCATGCATGCCGGAGGCCACGTAGGACCCGGCCCTGCCGCCGAGCACGATGGCTCCGCCAGCCATGTACTCGCCAAGGAAGGCCCCGGCGTCGCCGCCGATGACGATAGCCGGGCGCTTCTGCTCGTACTGCTTCATATGGATGCCCGCCCGCCAGCCGCAGTCGCCGCGCACGAGGATGGTGCCGCCGCGCAGCCCGTAGCCAGCTGCATCGCCGCAGCGCCCATGGATGACGATGGTGCCCCCGTTCATGGTGTTGCCCACTTGGTCCTGGCCGTTGCCGAACACCTCGATGGCCCCGCCGTCCATGTAGCAGCCCATGTCGTTGCCCGGGGTGCCATGGATCTCGAGCCGCTTGCCCGCCGCCAATGCGCAGCCCAGGTAGCGCTGGGCGTTGGCGCTGGCCACGACCACCTCGTCGGCCTGGGCCAAGGCCGCGCGCACCTGCTCGTTGGCCTCCTTGAAATGAGAGAGGCCCAAGTCCACCTCGATCCGCTTCGCCTCAGCCACCAGCACCCCTTCCCTATTCCCCAGCGTGCTTCACGCCAAGGATCTCCAGCTCTTTCTCGTTGAGGCCGACGCCGCGCAGCATGAGGCGGTTGCCCCTCAGGCTGTCCACGGCGTTGATTCCCATGCCCCCCATCATCTCCTGCAGCTCGCAGGTCCACGCCCTCAAGAGGTTGACCACCCGCTCGGCAGCTGCCTGGGGGTCGAGCCGCTCGGTCAGAGCCGGGCGCTGGGTGGCGATGCCCCAATTGCAGCGGCCGCTGGAGCAGTCGCCGCATTGGTGGCATCCCATGGCGATAAGCGCTGCCGAGCCGATGGAGACGGCGTCGGCCCCGAGGGCTATGGCCCGCACCACATCGGCGGAATTGCGCACGGACCCGCTCGCCACCAAGCTCACCGTGGAGCGGATGCCCTCATCGCGCAGGCGCTGGTCGATGGCGGCCAATGCCAGCTCCACGGGGATGCCCACCGCGTCGCGAATGCGCTTGGGCGCCGCTCCGGTGCCGCCGCGAAAGCCGTCGACCACGATGATGTCGGCCCCAGTGCGAGCCATGCCGCTGGCGATGGCGGCAGCGTTGTGCACGGCGGCGATCTTCACCGCCACGGGCTTGCGGTAGCCCGTGGCCTCCTTGATGGAGAACACCAGCTGCCGCAGGTCCTCGATGGAGTAGATGTCATGGTGCGGCGCCGGGGAGATGGCGTCGCTTCCCTCGGGGATCATGCGGGTGCGCGATACCTCTGCGCTTGTCTTCTCGCCGGGCAGGTGACCGCCAATGCCGGGCTTGGCCCCTTGGCCGATCTTGACCTCGATGGCCGCAGCGGTGTTCAGATAGTGGGGGTCGACCCCGAAGCGCCCCGAAGCCACCTGCGCGAAGGCGCAGTCGGCGAAAGGCTCGAGGTCGCGATGCATGCCGCCCTCGCCGACGTTGAAGAAGGTTCCCAGCTCCCGCGCCGCCAGGGCCAGCGCCTTCTGGGCGTTCAGGGATATGGAGCCGAAGGACATGGCCGAGAACATGATTGGCATGTCCAGCTTCAGCTGAGGCGGCAAAGGCTCCACCACCTGCTGCTGCCGCTCGTTCACCTTCAAGGCCTCAGGGCTGCTGCCCAAGAAGACCCGGGTCTCCATGGGCTCGCGCAAAGGGTCGATGGAAGGGTTGGTCACTTGGCTGGCGTTCAGCAGCAAGTGGTCCCAGTAGATAGGATAGGGCGACGGCGTGCCCATGGACGCCAGAAGCACGCCGCCGGTCTGGGCCTGCTTGGCGATGTCCTGCATGGCCTCGAGCGTCCAGTTCGCCGAACCGGTGCCCGCTTGAGGCCATCGGACGATGGCCAAGGCGCGGGCGGGGCACGTCACCACGCAGCGCTGGCAGTTGACGCAGCGCGCCGGCTCGATGGAGGGCAGGCCGCCGTCCTTCGCGAGCCGGTACACCCCGTTGGCGCAGGTTCGCGCGCACAAGCCGCAGCCAGAGCACAGGTCGGCATCGCGCAGCACCTTGTAGCGAGGGAGGACGCAATCCATCATGGCGCTCATGCCTCCTTCCTGCGGCAGGGCCGCACGCCCACCTCGTGATCGCGGGGCTGCTCGCGCACCGCGCAGCTCTCGGCCGCCTCCCGCTGCCTTCGACGGGCCACCTCGTCCAGCTGCACCACGAAGGGCACGCCCCCTTCGATGGAGCGCATGTGCTCGGCATCGGGGCAGACCACCTCGATGGCCGCCTGCTCGCTGGCCAGGTACACCATAGGGCCCTTCTCGGCGGCCATGAGCGCCCGCAGCTTCAGGCGGTCGTTGAGGGCCAGCAGCCCCTCTTCGGAGCCCAGTATGATAGAGAAGGGCCCGTTCACCAGGGCGCTGGAGTACACCGTGCGCAAGGCTGTCTCGAAGGCCGCCTGGTCGGGGGCCATGGCGTCGATGGCCTGCCAAGAGGGCGCCGTCATGATGTGGGCGGCCATCTCCTGGGAGAGGCCGTGGCGACGGGCCAGCAGGTCGAACAGGTAGGTGATGACCTCGGTATCGGTCTGCAGCTCGCAGTCGTAGCCGAACTGCTCCACGTAGCGGCGGTTGGCATCATAGCTGGATATCTCGCCGTTATGGACGATAGACCAGTTCAGCAACGTGAAGGGGTGCGCCCCGCCCCACCAGCCAGGCGTGTTGGTGGGAAAGCGTCCGTGAGCCGTCCATGCCCAGGCGCCATAGTCGCCGATGCGGTAGAACTCCCCGATATCCTCAGGGTAGCCCACCCCCTTGAACACCCCCATGTCCTTCCCCGAGGAGGCGACGAAGGCCCCGTCGATGGAGCTGTTGATATGGAAGACGTGCCGCATGGTGTACTCGGCCTCGGTAAGGCCGCTGGCTGGCAGGCGCATAGGATGGGGCGCCATGAAGTAGCGCCAGACGTCCGGCGGGTTCTTAATGGCCGGGTGGTCTTCGGTGGGCACCCGCTCCTGCTTCTCGCTCAGGTAGTAGTGCTCCAGGTAGGCTTCCGTGGCAGCTCGGGCCTCGCGGCTCTCGTACATGACATGGAAGGCGTACAGCTCGGCGTAGTCGGGATAGATGCCGTAAGCGGCGAACCCGCCGCCAAGGCCGTTGCTGCGGTCGCGCATGAGCGCGATGGACCTCAGGATGTCGGTGCCGTCGTGGCGCCCGCCCGTGCGGTCCATCATGGCCGCGATGGCGCAGCCCGACGGGATACGTATCGTGCCTTCGCGGTGTAGGTGCCTGCCTGCCATGGGAATGGGGCTCCTCGGTCGTGGTTCCTCAGGGGTCCCATGCTACGACGCGCACGTTACGGAAGGGGGTCAGCTTTGTTTCAAGCCCGTACGGGCCTTGTTTCCGTCGCGTTTCCTGCAAGCGCTCTCCTAAGAGGGAGGAGGCCCGTTGCCTACCATAGAGGCGTAAAGGGAGGCAGCGACGAAGGAGCGGTGCGGGCATGGGAGCCACAAGGGCCGACGAGAGCATGGAGGCGAACGGGACCGGGGCGCCCGACGCCCTGGAAGAGGCCTGCGGCGTGTTCGCCGTGTACGCCCCTGGTGAGGACGTGGCGCGGCTGACCGCCTACGGGCTGCAGGCCTTGCAGCATAGGGGCCAGGAAAGCGCCGGCATAGCCACCGGCGACGGGGAGTGCCTGCGCTGCCACAAGGGCATAGGCTTGGTGACCCAGGTGTTCGACGATGCCGCCATGGATAGCCTGACGGGCCATCTTGCCGTAGGCCATGTGCGCTATTCCACCAGTGGGGCCGCCGCCTCGTCCGATGCCGCCCAGCCCCACCTGTCTGCCATCGACGACGTGGCCATCGCGCTCGTCCATAACGGCACCCTGCTGGACACCGACCGCCTGCAAAGGGCCCGGGCGGCGCAAGGGGGCAGCATGGACACCGACACCAAGGCAGCCTGCCTCGTCATCGCCGAGGCCACCCGCGAGACCGGCTCGGTGCGCCAGGGCATTCGCTGGGCCATGGGAGAGCTCCAAGGGGCCTATGCCATGGTCTTGGCCACGCCCGAGGCGCTCTACGCCTTCCGCGACCCCTGCGGCATCCGGCCCTTGTGCATCGGTCGCCTTCCCTCGGGCGGATGGGTGGTCTCCTCGGAAACCTGCGGTCTGGACATCGTAGGGGCTGCCTATGTGCGCGACATAGAGCCCGGCGAGGTGGCCCGGCTGGGTGCTGAGGGCCTCGATTCCGAGCTCGGCCCCGCAGCTGCACGCCGGGCCTCGTGCATCTTTGAATACGTGTACTTCGCCCGGCCCGACAGCGTCATCGACGGCCAGAGCGTCTATCAGGCTCGACGGGCCATGGGGGCCGCCTTGGCCCGCGAGGCTCCCGTCGAGGCCGACCTCGTGCTGGGCGCCCCCGACTCGGGCACCCCGGCGGCAACGGGCTACGCCGAAGCAAGCGGCATCCCCTACGCCTTCGGCATCGTGAAGAACCACTACGTGGGGCGCACCTTCATCCAGCCTACCCAGGCCATGCGGGAACGGGGCATCAAGCTGAAGCTGAACCCGCTGCCCAGCGTGATAGCCGGCAAGCGCCTCGTGGTCGTCGACGACAGCATCGTGCGAGGCACCACGAGCCGCCAGCTCGTGGCCATGCTCTACGAGGCGGGGGCCGTCGAGGTGCATCTGCGCATCGTGAGCCCCGAGGTGGCGTGGCCCTGCTTCTACGGCATCGACACCGCTTCCCGCAGCCAGCTCCTAGCCGCTGGCCGCTCGGTAGGGGCCATGAACGAGTGGATCGGCAGCAGCTCGCTCGCCTTCCTCTCCCTCGAAGGGCTCCGAAGCGCCGTGTCGGGCGCCCGTCACCAAGGATGGTGCGAGGCCTGCTTCACCGGCAGCTACCCCATGGCCGTGCCGGACGATGCCCCTTCGAGCAGCACCGGGGCCTGAGAAGCGCCCTTCCTTAGGATGCCAGGGCCGCCGCGCCATCCACCTGCTCGGCAGCCGCGGCCACAAAGCCGCGGAACAGCGGATGGGATCGGTGCGGGCGGCTCTTGAACTCCGGGTGGCCCTGGCACGCCACGAACCAGGGGTGGCCGGGCAGCTCCACTACCTCGACCAGGCGGCCGTCCGGCGAAACGCCTGACACCACCAGGCCCGCCTGCACCAGCGCGTCCCGGAAGGCGTTGTTCACCTCGTAGCGGTGCCGGTGCCGCTCGTAGACCACGGGCTCGCCATAGGCTTGGGCAGCCCGCGTTCCCTGCTCGAGCTTGCACGGGTAGGCGCCCAGGCGCATGGTGCCGCCCTTGTCCTCCACGTCCTCCTGCTCGGGCATCAGGTCCACTACCGGGTAGGCTGCCCCTGCCTCGAACTCGGCCGACGTGGCGCCTGCCATGCCCGCCACGTTGCGCGCGAACTCGCACACGGCCGCTTGCAGCCCCAGGCAGATGCCCAGGAACGGCACCCCGTGCTCGCGAGCGTAGCGGGCCGCGAGCACCTTGCCCTCGAAGGCGCGCTGGCCGAAGCCGCCCGGCACCAGCACCCCAGCCATGGACCCTAGCACCTCAGCGACGTTCTCCTCGGTCAGGGCCTCGCCGTCCACCAAGCGCACATCCACGTTCACGCCGTTGGCCACGCCGGCATGGCCCAGCGCCTCGATGACCGAGAGGTACGCGTCGGGCAGGCTGACGTACTTCCCCACCACGGCGATGGGCACCGTGCCCTCGCAGCGGGCAGCATCGTCGAGGAACTTGCGCAAGTGCCCCAGGTCGGCCCGGTGCGGCGACAGGCCCAGACGGTTTAGGACCATGGCGTCGAACCCCTGCTCGTACAAGGCCATGGGCACCTCGTAGATGGAGGGGGCATCCACGCAGGCCAGCACCTCCTCGGGGCTCACGTCGCAGAACAGGGCTATCTTTTCGCGCACGGCATCGGGCAGCTCGTGGTCAGACCGGCACACGATGAAGTCGGGCTGCACGCCCAGGCTGCGCAGCTCCTTCACCGAGTGCTGGGTGGGCTTGGTCTTCACCTCGTGGGCAGCAGCGATGTAGGGCACCAGCGTCACATGGGCGAACAGCACCTCGCCCGGGGCCTTCTCCTTCTTGAATTGCCGCGCCGCCTCGACGAACGGCAGGCTCTCGATGTCGCCGATGGTGCCGCCGATCTCGGATATGACGATGTCGGCGCCGGTCTGATCGGCTATGCGGCGCAGGCGCTCCTTTATAGCCTCGGTCACATGGGGGATGACCTGCACCGTCCCTCCGAGGAAGTCGCCGCGACGCTCGCGAGCGATGAGGGTCTGGTAGATGGAGCCTTGGGTGAAGTTGGATTCGCGAGTAAGGTTCTCGTCGATGAAGCGCTCATAATGGCCGAGGTCCAGGTCGCCTTCGTGGCCATCCTCGGTGACGAACACCTCGCCATGCTGGAACGGGCTCATGGTGCCCGGGTCCACGTTGAGGTAGGGGTCCATCTTCTGCATGGTCACCTTGTATCCGCGGGCTTTCAGCAGATGCCCCAGCGATGCCGCGGTGATGCCCTTGCCCAGAGACGACACCACGCCGCCGGTGACGAAGATGTGCTTTGCCATGGGTCGCGCTCCTTCAGGTCCGACGACTAGGCCGCACGCCCCTTAGGCCCCTCGGCCCGCGGGGAGAGCGCCTGCCCAGTCGTATCGACGAGCCGTGCAAACGCTATGGGAGTGTACGCTGGGCAACCATCGCAGCGTTGCGCCGCCGAGGGGAATTAACCGACCCGAAACGCGCAGGGAGCGCCCCTGGGAAGGCGCGTGGGCCCTTGGCGCGCCGTTCGCAGGCGAGACGCGCTCGCTCAGGCCTGGGACGCCTGCCGCTCGGACTGGAGCTTCTCCAGGCGCTGGACGCAGATGGACACCGGGGCGCCCTTGTAGAGCCGATAGGACTTGAAGCCGCAGTTGCCGTAGCCGCTGCAGCCGCGGCACGAGAGCTCCTTCACCGCGAAGCCGCAGAGGTCCTCGTCGGTCAGCTCGGTGAAGCGGCCCTTGGGCAGCTTGCTATGGTCGATCATGGCGCAACCCTCCTTCAGCGGGCCCGTCGCCGGCCCCGCGCCTTTCCGTGACCCTATTATAGGGAACCCGGCCACGCCGGAGGGCGCGGGATCGCGGGGCGCCATAGCACAGAATGGCCGCCTTCCAAGGTATCGGTTCGGCAACGGCCGCCCAACGCCTTCGCTTCCGCTTCCATGAGGAGCGCCGCGACCGGCCGATGGCGCCTATGATGGAGGCATGCCATGATGGCGTGGCAGGTCGTACCCTCGGGTGGTCCTAGCGGGCAGCGGGCGCGACGAGCGGCAGACCGAAGAGACGGGGCGCCATGGACGCGCGGGACATATACTTCGCAGGGGGGTGCTTCTGGGGGACCCAGGGCTACCTGCGCAAGCTGCCCGGCGTCTTGGAGACCGAGGTAGGCTACGCCAACAGCGTGGTGACTTCCCCCACCTACGAGCAGGTGTGCTCGGGGCAGACCAATGCCACCGAGACGGTGCATGTGCGCTACGACGCCGACCGGCTGCCGTTGGAGCTGCTGATCCAGGCCTACCTGCGCACCATCAACCCCATGAGCATCAACCACCAGGGCAACGACATCGGCACGCAGTACCGCACCGGCATCTACTGGGTGCGCGACGAGGACGCGCCGGTGGTGCGCGCGGCCCTGGCCGAGCTCCAGGAGGAGCTGCCCATGCCCGTGGCCATCGAGGCCCAGGCCCTGACCAACTTCTTCATCGCCGAGGATCCCCACCAGGACTACCTGGTGAAGCACCCTCACGGCTACTGCCACGTGAACCTGGCCGACGCCGACGCGTTCATCGCCGAGCACGGCCTGAGGTAAGCCGCTCCTGCCAGCAGGGCCCGGCAAGGCGCGGGCAGCGAGCGGCCCATCCCTCCGGCAAGGCACCGAAGCGCCCCCTGCCGAGCACGGCGAGGCCGTGGCGGCCCCGGCAGGCCGCCGCCCGAGGGGCCCGCTTCGAGCTTCGGGCCTGCCGAAGAGCAGCTCGGCCTAGGAGCGGAAGTAGCCCACGCCCCCCTCGAACAACGGCTGCCAGCGGTCGCCGGGCACGTTCTTGTACAAGCCCTCGCCGCGGCGCTCGCTGTGGCCCATCTTGCCGAGCACGCGGCCGTCGGGGCTCGTGATGCCCTCGATGGCGAGCAGCGATCCGTTGGGGTTGA
>CANOCK010000022.1 GCA_947564525.1 uncultured bacterium
CCGCGCATCATGGCGATGCCGAAGTTGCCGATAGCGCCCAGGTAGCGGTTCATGTAGTCGTAGCGATGCTTGGGGATCAGCTCCAAGTCGGCCGCGCGCATGGTGGGGTGGTAGCCGATGGCGTGCAGCTCCATGCCGTGGGGCTCGAGGATGCGCCGCACCTCCTCGTCGAAGGCGGTGAACACGGCGCTCGCCACAGCCAGGCTCTCGAAGGGCCCGGCGGAGAGCTCCAGCTGGGCCGCCGGCTCGATGGTGACCGCCTGCCCCTCGCGCGCCACGCCGATCAGGTCGTCGTCGACATCGCAGGTGGCGTCGGGATAGGCGCCCTGCAGCTGCTCCAGCAGCCAGCGCACCCCGTAGGGCTCGCTGTAAGACACCGGCGCGCCGTCGGCCTTGGTCACGATATGCTCCAGTTCGATGCCCAGCATGGAGGCGCGTTGCTTCATGCCGCTCTCGTAGAAGTCGACGATGGCCGCCACGTTGGCGGCGCGGGCCGGTTGGGGTTCTGGGGTCATCTCGTCACGTCCTCCGAATAGCGAAAAATGCGACTTCCCAAAGTGCGACTTCCCGCCGTTCAACTTATATAATAGGAACGTTAATAATAGGAACGTTAGCCTCGCGCTCATACTAGCAAAGCAGCGCGCGGCCTTTTCACCTCAACCGGAAAAGTGTTGAAGAATTGAGGCTTTCATGACCTACAGGGCAGCGGTAGTGGGGGCAGCGGGCTTCGCCGGCATCGAGTGCGTGCGGCTGCTGCTGGCCCATCCGGACTTCGAACTGGCCGTGGTCACCTCCGATGCCTTGGCGGGCACGCCGGTGGGCCAAGCCTATCCAGCGTTCGCAGGCGCGTGCGACCTGGCCTTCCGCTCCAACGAAGAGGCGCGGGCCGACCTGGCCGGCTGCGACGTGGCCTTCCTGGCGGTGCCCCATACGGCGTCGCTGGGCCTGACGCCGCAGCTCATCGCCCAAGGCGTGAGCGTCATCGACTTGTCGGCGGACTTCCGCCTCAAGGATGCGGCGGTCTACGAGCAGTGGTACGGCGTGCCCCACACCGCGCCGGACCTGCTGGCCCAGGCGGCCTTCGGCCTGCCCGAGCTGACTGGCGCCCAGCTCGCCCACGCGGCGGCTGACCGCGCCGCGGGCAAGGCGGTGCTGGTGGCTTGCGCCGGCTGCTACCCCACCGCCACCAGCTTGGCCGCGGCGCCGCTCGTTCGCGAGGGGCTGGTGGGCTTCGCGGGGCCTGTGGTGGTGGACGCCGTGTCGGGCGTCACCGGCGCGGGCAAGAGGGCCACGGAGCGCACCCACTTCTGCTTTGCCAACGAGAACCTGGAGGCCTACGGCGTGGGCACCCATCGCCATACGCCCGAGATCGAGCAGATCCTCGGCCTGGAGGACCGGCTGGTGTTCACGCCGCATTTGGCGCCGCTCAACCGGGGACTGCTCTCCACGGTGACGGTGCCGCTCGTGACGGGCAACGCGATGCCCAGCGCCGAGGAGCTGACAGCCCTCTACGAGGGCTTCTACGCCGAGAGCCCGCTGGTGACGGTGCTGCCGGCTGGCTCGTTGCCGCGCACGGCCAGCGTGGCGGGCACCTGCCGCGCCCAGGTGGCTGCGGTGCCCCATGAGCGGGCGGGGGCCATCGTGGCTGTGGGCGCCATAGACAACCTGGGCAAGGGGGCGGCGGGCCAGGCGGTGCAATGCGCCAACCTGGTGTTCGGCCTGCCCGAGGCCGCGGGGCTCTCGGCCGTGGCCGTGCCGGTGTAAGGAGGGGCTTCCCATGGGCTTCGCGAACCAGTGGTACGTGCCCCGCGAGGGGCTGGAGCTGCATCCCGACGGGGGCGTGACCAGCGCGCAGGGCTTCTCGGCTGCGGGGGTGCATGCGGGCTTCAACCCCGATCCGGCTAAGCTCGACCTGGCGCTGGTGGTGGCGGACGAACCCTGCGCTGCCGCTGCCGTGTTCACCCAGAACGTGTTCTGCGCGCCGCCGGTGGCGGTGTCCCGCGAGCATCTGGAGCGCACGGGCGGCGTCGCCCGGGCCGTGGTGGCCAACTCGAAGGTGGCCAACGCCGCCACCGGCGACGAGGGGCTGCGCCGCGCCGAGGCTGCCGCGGCCATCGTCGCCGACGTGCTGGGATGCCCGGCCGACGAGGTGCTGGTGGCTTCCACCGGCGTCATCGGCGTGCACTTGCCCCTCGAGCGCTTCGCGGGCGGCGTGCCCCAAGCCGCCGCACGGCTCTCTGCCGACGACGCGGCCGCTCGCGATGCGGCCAGCGCCATCATGACCACGGACACGCGCCCCAAGGAATGCGCCGTCTCCTTCGATGGCGCGGCCTTCGGCTTCCCAGGGGAGAGGTTCACCGTGGGCGCCATGGCCAAGGGCTCGGGCATGATCATGCCCAACATGGCCACCATGATCGCCGTGCTGACCACCGACGCGCCCCTGGCGCCGCCCGACCTGGCCGCAGCGCTCAAGGCGGCCGTGGCCGAGAGCTTCAACAAGGTGACGGTGGACTCCGACACCTCCACCAACGACACGTGCATCCTGCTGGCCTCCGGCGCCGCCGCCCGCAGCGCCGGGCCGGCCGACTTCGCCCAGGGCACGCCGGGCCATGCCGCCTTCTCCGCGGCGCTCGCGGCCGTATGCACCGCGCTCGCCCGTGCCATGGCGGCTGATGGCGAAGGGGCCACGCGTCTGGTCACCGTCACCGTGACAGGGGCTGCCAACCCCGAGGAGGCTGACCTCGCTGCGCGCACGGTGGCCAACTCGCCCCTGGTGAAGACGGCCATCTACGGCAAGGATGCCAACTGGGGCCGCATCGCCGCCGCCCTGGGCCGCAGCGGCGCGCGCTTCGCGAAGGAGGGCGTGGACATCCGCATCATGGGCATCCCCGTGTGCGAGGGCGGCATGGCCCTGGACTTCGACGAGGCCGAGGCGCTGCGGCGCTTCGAGCGGCCCGAGATAGCCATCGACGCGGACCTGGGGGCCGGCAGCGCGTCTGCTACCGTGTGGACCTGCGACCTCACCCACGACTACGTCACGATCAACGGAGACTACCGCTCATGATCTACGATTACGAAGAGCGCCCCAACGGCACGTCGCCCCTCACCGGCGACGTGCTCTTCGAGGCCATGCCCTGGATCAAGCACGTCACGGGCCGCACGGTCGTCATCAAGTACGGCGGCGCCGCCATGGTGGACGAGGCCCTGCGTGCCGAGGTGCTGGCTGACATCGTGCTGCTGAAGATCATCGGGATGAACCCCGTCCTGGTCCACGGCGGCGGCAAGGCCATCTCGCGGGCCATGGACCAGGCGCACATCCCGGTGGAGTTCGTCGAGGGCCAGCGCGTCACTACCCCCGAGGCCATGGGCATCGTGCGCACCGTGCTCACCGGCGAGGTGAACCAGGAGCTGGTCCAGGCCATGGACCGTCACGGCTCCATGGCTGTGGGGCTCTCGGGCACCGACGCCGCCACCATCGTGGCCGAGCCTGCGGACCCGCGCCTGGGCCGCGTGGGGCGCATCACGTCCGTGAACCCGGCCCTCATCTGCGACTTGATTGCGGCGGACTACATCCCGGTCATCGCGTCGGTGGCCATAGGGACCGATGGCGAGCCCCTCAACGTCAACGCCGACGCAGCGGCAGGTTGCGTGGCGGCGGCCATCGGAGCGCGCAAGGTGATCTTCCTCACAGACGTGGATGGCCTGTACATGGATTACCCGGACCCGTCGTCGCTGGTGGCCATCGTGGCGCTGGACGAGGTGCGCTCCCTGCTGGAGGGCAAGGCCATCGCCGCGGGCATGATTCCGAAGCTCAACGCCTGCGTCCACGCTCTGGACGCGGGGGTGCATCGGGCTCACATCATCAACGGCACGACGCCCCACGCGTTGCTGCTGGAGCTGCTCACCGACCGGGGCATCGGCACCACCGTGCTCGGCCGCACCGATGCCCCGGCCACGTTCACCGAGAGCCAGCTGGGCAACTTCGCGGCCAAGCTGGCGGAGAACGAGTGAGCGGGCGCGTCGGCGGCTTGGGCCAGGCAGCGCGTCCGCTGCCGCCCTTGCCGCTGCGGTTGACCTGCTCCGACAGGCTCGGCTGGCCCAGCCGAGCCGCCCGACCCAGCTGGCCCAGCCGACCGGTCCGGCCCAGCCAGCCCGCCCAACCTGTCCGACCCGAGGAAAGGCATCCCCTATGACCCTGCAAGAGCAGCAAGCCCTCGAAGACGCCTACGTCATGGCTACCTTCGCGCGCAAGCCGGTGGAGTTCGTGCGCGGCGAGGGCATGCGCCTCTACGACGACCGAGGCGCGGAGTACCTCGACTGCCTGAGCGGCATCGGCGTGGTGTCCCTCGGCCATTGCGCGCCGCCCGTGGTGGCGGCCGTGCAGGCCCAGGCGGCCGAGCTCCTCCATGTGAGCAACTACTACTACATCGAGCATCGCGGCCAGGTGGCGCGCCTGCTGTCCGAGCTGCTGAACGCCGGGGCCCCCGGTGGGGCCGCCCCGTGGAAGACGTTCTTCGCGAACTCCGGCGCCGAGGCCAACGAATGCGCCATCAAGCTGGCACGGCTCCATGGGCGCCGGCGCGCCGAGGCCGCGGGCCGACCTGGCGGGGAAGCCCCCCGGCTCATCGTCACGCTGGAGGGCAGCTTCCATGGCCGCACCCTGGCCACCCTGGCGGCCACGGCTCAGCCGGCCAAGCAGGAGGCGTTCCAGCCGCTGCCCGAGGGCTTCGCCGCCACGCCGCCCAACGACGTGGCGGCCCTGGAGGCGCTGTTCGCCGAGCGCGGCGCCGAGGTGTGCGCGGTCATGGTGGAGTGCATCCAGGGGGAGAGCGGCGTGCACCCGTGCACGGCGGAGTTCCTTCAGGCGGCGCGGCGGCTCACGGCGGAGCGCGGCGCGCTGCTGATCTGCGACGAGGTGCAGTGCGGGTGCTTCCGCACGGGCGAGCCCTTCGGCTTCCAGCTCTTCGGCGTGCGGCCTGACGTGGTCGCCATCGCCAAGGGCGTGGCCGGCGGCTTTCCCATGGGGGCCTGTGCGGCCTGCGGCGAGGCGGCCGAGGTGCTGGCCCCAGGCGACCATGGCTCCACCTTCGGCGGCAGCAACCTCGCCATGGCGGCGGCCCAGGCCACGCTCTCGGCGCTGGCGGCTCCGGGGTTCGCGGACCAGGTGCGGGAAGTGGGCGCCTACCTGCGGGAGCGCCTAGCGGCACTGCCCGGGGTGGCACAGGTGCGCGGCCATGGGCTCATGGTCGGGGCCGACCTGGCCGAAGGCGCGCCCGCGGCGCCGGACGTGGTGGCCGCGGCCTTGGAGGCGGGGCTGGTGCTCAACGCCACCGGGCCGCGCACTCTGCGGTTCCTGCCTCCGCTCATCTGCGCCAAGGAAGACGTCGATTGCCTGGTCGAGCGGCTGGCCCCCTTGCTGGTCGCCTAGGGCCGCGGGGACGGCTCGCTGCGGCGGGGGCCGTCGCGGCGCGCCCCCTCGCCGTTGGCTGCGGACCGCGCAAGCCAGCGCCGCATCGACCGCTCGAAGGAGCGCCTGTTGTCCACCTGCGCCTTCTCGAAGATGTGGCGGGCGTGGAACCGCACGGTGCTCTCGGCGATGAACAGCTTCTGGCCGATGTCGCGATAGGTGGCGCCCTGCAGGATGCGCAGGGCCACCTCGCTCTCGCGGGGCGACAGCTGCAGCCGCCGCAGGACGCGCGCCTCCAGGGCGCGGTAGCGCTGCAGCGTGGTCCTCGGCAGGTCGGCGGATGGTGCGGCAAGATGGCGGATGGAGTGGCGGCTAGGGCGGCGGATCGAGTCGTGCTGGGGGCGGCGGCCTTTCCGCTGGGCCAGGCCCCTCGTCCGCGAGGGGTCGATCGGCGCGGCCTGCCCTCTCAGCAGGATGGCGCCCAGCCTTGCCAGCAACTCTCCCATGGTGCACAACCCTTGAAGCCCTCTGTTGCCGCCTCCATCGAGGGGCGCGGCCCAGGCTCCCGCTTGCGGGTCCTGGCCGCTTCTCCCGCCTCTCTCGGCTGGTTGCGGCGAATCGCATTTGATAGGGCCAGTGTGACCGTCCCGCAGCGGAAAATCGGGCATGAATAGACTGCTGTAATAAAACTGTAAAGTAGTAGTTCAAGATATAGTAATCGAAGGGAATCAGCGTCATACCTTCTCTGACCTGGCCCATCGCGTTGCCGACGCAACTATTGGCTCCCATCCTATAGTCATTGCAGTACAATGGGCCCTGCGGAAGGCGCGCTCGGGCGCTGCGCCATGGCGTTCGGCCCTCCGCAGACGGGGCGCCCACGCGCCCGGAAGCCCACGCGAAGGGAAGGCGCCCATGCTGTTCTGCGACATAGCCCTGCTCGACCAAGACCTCGAATACCGCGAGCACCAGTGGGTGGGGGTGAGGGACGGCTGCATCGACTACGTCGGCGCCGCCGCTCCGGCTGAATCCGCCCAGTACGGGCGTGCCTACGACGGCCGCGGCAAGCTGCTCATGGCGGCGCTCTACAACGCCCATGCCCACGCGCCCATGACGCTGCTGCGCGGCTTCGCCGAGAACCTGCCGCTGCAGCGCTGGCTCGAGGAGCGCTGCTTCCCCTTCGAGGCCAAAATGACCGGCGATGACTGCTATTGGGGCACCGTGCTGGCCTGCGCCGAGATGGCGCGCTATGGCGTGGTGAGCTTCTCCGACATGTACTACGCCACCGAGGGCCGCGCTCGCGCGGTGCTGGAGGCCGGCCTGAAGGCCAACCTGTGCGAGGGCCTGGTGGCCTTCGAGGACAAGCCCTATGCGGAATACCCCATCTGCGCCCAAATGGAAGGCCTCGTGCGCGACCTGCACGGCGCCGGCGACGGCCGCGTGCTCATCGACTACAACATCCACTCGGAGTACCTTTCCACCGAGCAGGTGTGCCGCGACATCCTGGACATCGTGCGCGGCAACGGCCTGCGCCTGCACATCCACCTCTCCGAGACCGAGAAGGAGGTGCGCGAGTGCCGCGAGCGCCACGGCGGCCTCTCGCCCGTGGAGTACTTCGAGAGCATCGGGCTGTTCGAGGTGCCGGTGACCGCGGCCCACTGCGTGTGGGTGGACGAGCGCGACCTGGGCATCCTGCAGGAGCGCGGCGTGTTCGTGGCCAACAACCCCGCGTCAAACATGAAACTGGGCAGCGGCTTCGCGCCCATCCCCGAGATGCTGCGCCGGGGCATCCCCGTGTGCCTGGGCTCCGACGGCATGGCCTCCAACAACAACCACAACCTGTTCCACGACCTGTACCTGCAGGCGCTCATCTACAAGGGCAGCACGCTGGACCCCACGGCGGTCACCCCGCAGCAGGCTCTCGCGGCCGCCACGCGCACCGGCGCGCTCTCCCAGGGGCGCGAGGACTGCGGCGCGCTGGCCGAGGGCTTCAGGGCCGACCTGTGCGTGCTCGACGTGACGGGCCCGCAGTGGTGCCCCATGACCAGCGCCCCCTACAACGTGGTGTTCGCCGGCAACGGCAGCGACGTGGTGCTGACCCTGTGCGACGGCGAGGCGGTCTACGAACGCAGCGCCGACGGCACCGAGGTGTGGCCTGGCATCGACGTGGAGAAGGCCAAGGCCGAGGTGGCCCAGCGCGCCGCCCGCATCATCGGCGAGCTGTAGGCCCCTAGCGGCCCAGCGCACCGCGGCGAGGAGCAGCCCAACCCAGCGTGCTGCCGGGCTAGACAGCGCAGCGTGACGTGCCGCCGGGCTGTGCTGCGCCGTGAGGCCTGGCGAGGGGCTGGCGCGTAGCGCGCCGGCCCCATGGCTGTGGGCGCCGCACCAGGATGGGCTGGCGCGTTGGAGGACGGCCGTTTTGGCAAAAAACACGCAGATTGTTACAAAATGAGGGCTTCTGGGACCCTCCGGTGGGAGCTGTACGGAGCAAATATAGCGCTATACGATTGGAAACAGCCGCTACTTCCCAACCCGTTGTAACGATCTGCATGTTTTTTGCCAACGCGAGGCCCTTCGAGCGCAACGTCATCCCGCGCGATGGCTTTCGTGGGCATCGCAGGGGGGGTCGGGTGGTATGGCTGGCGTGGTTGGCGCGGGCGGGCAACGGGCGAGCAAGCCGGTTCGGGATGGCCCGCGGAAAGCCGCGCGCTCGCAGATGCGGACGCGCTATAATCGAGCGCATCCAATGCAGGCCCCGCCCCTACGACCTTCTCTGGTGTGGGTCCCAGAACGAGCTCCGACAGCTCTCGACTCTCAGCCTGCCCTTCAGTTAGAGAACCGGACAGGGGGCGGCCCATGCTGCGATTGTCTAGCTCGTCTTCTCCAATGAGCCCTGATGGAGGGAGGCGTGCGGTGTGCCTTGGCTTCAGGACGGCGCTTCAGGTCGCGAAGGCCCTCGGGCCTCGCTCTCTCTCCGATGCACCCCGGTCCTTCAGGCTGCCCGACGCGCCCTCGCGCAAGGCCGACATGGAGCGGACGATTGCTCGCTTGCGAGAGCTGGGCGCTTGCTCTCATCTCACGCTGCCGCTGCATGTGGTTGCGGCATCGTCCTCCAGGTGCCGTGCTTCGGACAAGTGCTGCCCGCACTCCTGCATGCAGGAGGTTCCTGCCGCTGGGTTCGCGTCGCTCGGAGGGGGCGTGTTCCTGGCGAAAGCGCCGCTTGCCTTCGTTCAGGAAGCGACGCGCCTCTCCTTTGTCTCCCTGCTGGAACTCGGCTACGAGCTGTGCGGGACCTACCGTATCCGGGAGGGAGATGGCTCCGCCGAATACCAGGTCGCGCCTCTCATGTCCTGTGCTCAGCTGCGCGCCTTCCTGGACCGAAACCGGGGGTTGAACGGCGCCGCAAAGGCTGCTCGCGCCCTCCGCTTCATGGCTGATGGGTCGGCGTCGCCCCGGGAGACGAAGGCGGCGATCGTGCTTGCGCTCCCCTCTTGCTCTGGCGGCTATGGCCTGAGCGTGCCTCATATGAACTTCGAGGTGGCAGCTTCGCCATCCGTTGCGGCCATGGCTGGCCGCAAGAGCTTTCGTTGCGACCTGTGCTGGCCACAGGCTCGCGTTGACGTCGAGTACCAGAGCCGCGAGCACCACGCGGGCGAGGCGACTCGCATACGGGACTCGCGTCGAACGAACGCCCTGATGTCCATGGGGTTCAAGGTGGTCGGCATCACCAACGAGGAGCTGGACAGCCTGGAGGCAACCGATGTCATCGCCGACACCATCGGACGAGCCCTTGGGCGTCGGCGACGCAGCGTAGCGAAGGGCTATCACGGGCGCAAGGTGAGGCTTCGAAAGGAGCTGGGGCTGGGCACGTAACCCGGGCGGCCCCACGGCCGCAGACGCGGCGCATCAAGGCAGCAGCCGGCATCTCGCTTGCGGTTAGACAAGGCAGTGAGCTGGGAAGTTTGCGCGCTTCGTGAGCGGTGTGCTACAGTTCGCCCCGTCAAGGCGGCCTTGCGGGCGCGGCGCGGCAAGTAGGGGGTGCGAGCCCGAAAGCCGGCGCACGAACGCGCTTCGAGGGGCTGCTCCGACCGGGAATCGATCGAGCTTGGAAAGCCTATTGCGAGGGGCTTTGCAGGCGCGCTACCTTTCGCCTTCCCGGTAGGGGACATCATATCGGGAAACCCCTGATCGCGCGTCGCCTATGCGAGGGGCGTGTGCGCCTTCGGCTTTCCCGTATGGAACGAAATAGGAATTGCTCCACCGGGAAGGAAGCAAGCCATGCATAACGGGAGATGCCTGCATCGTGTCGCCCGGCGCGCTCTGCCAGCCGCCGCGGCTCTGACCTTAGCCCTCGTGTCGACCTCCGTATTGGGCGTCGTGCCGGATGCCGCCGCATCCGAAGGGACCTCGGGGGGGGGGGCGAGATGATTTCTCCCCAGCTCTTCTAGCGGGCGCTGCGGGCGAATCGCCAGAATCAGGCGAAAAATCCGAGACGACCGACCTGCGC
This sequence comes from uncultured bacterium, assembly GCA_947564525.1. Lineage (GTDB taxonomy): Bacteria > Actinomycetota > Coriobacteriia > Coriobacteriales > Eggerthellaceae > D16-63. The sequence goes on from CANOCK010000022.1 coordinate 9,912, forward strand.
ACGCCACAGCAGGGCTCAGGCTTGGTGGCGAAGGCGCTCGTGCGGCCGGGGGCTGCCGGTGGCGCACCTTGCATCAGCGCCGATGTCCCGCTGGGCGCGGAGGGCGCCACGGTGGTGGGCTCGTTCACCGTCGAGGGGCTGACCTTCGCGGTGCGCCCGACGCTCGTTGCGCAGCTCCTCGCCGAAGGCGGCGTGCCTTCGGCGGAGGACGGGACTGGCTCCGATGCTGCTGGATGGGCGCCCGCGGAAGCCGCTCGCGTCGCTGACGGCGGCTTGCAGGTGGAGCTCGTCGGCGTCGTGCCGGGCGCATTGGCGGCCCGCGGGACCGATGGCCTGGCGGCCGCGACTGCAGGCGAAGCTTCCTCTGCGAATCTGGCCCTTCCCGACTCCATCGTCTACCAGGGCGTTGGGTACTCCGTGACCTCCATCGGCGCCGATGCCTTCGCAGGTTGCGTCGTACAGGAGGTCGTCCTTCCTGCTCTCCTGACGGAGGTCGACCCAGGCGCCTTCCGCGGCTCGGCCGTCGAGGCTGTCGCCGTCGCCGACGGCAACGCCGCCTTCGCTTCCTACGACGGCGCCCTCTACAGCGCCGACATGACGCGCATCCTGCTCGTTCCCGAGGGCAGGAGCGGGCAGCTCCGTATCTCTTCGTTGACCGAGGAGGCCGCGCCCCAGGCTTTTTCGCATTGTGCCTTGGTGGAGGCGTTCTCGGTTGATGCGGGCTGCCCAGGCTTTTCCTCGGAGAACGGTTTCCTCTACGACGCCGCAGGCGAGGTGCTGGTCGCAGCGCCGGGCGAGGCGGCGCAGGCAACGGCCCTACCGTCGGATGAAGGCGAGGGCGGCAACGTCGAAGGCGATGAGGGCGAGGCCGAAGGCGCTTTGACTCCGGCCGGTTGCTTGCGGGCCGAAGGCCCCGCGACGGCCCAGGGTGGGGCCGCTGCGGTCGCCGCCGAAGGCGCCGATGCCACTCCCGCCGCGACCCTCGACAAGGCAGCCACCGCCACCGCAGACTCCTGGACGCTGACCGTCGACTGCGGGGAGGGCGGCGCCGAGCTCCTGTACGCCGACTGGACCCACGCCGAGAACATAAAGGGCAGAAAGACGCTTTACAGCGTCAAGGAGGTGAGGCAGGGAGCTAAGGACTGGTACGTGGTGACTTGCACGGATGGAACCATCTGGAATGTCAGGCTCCGCGTGGAGCTGGCCCCCATCGGCTACGATCCATGGGAGTGGAACGTCAGCGCCGACCAGCGGACGATGACGGCGGTCTGGAAGCCCTATCTGAAGGCATCGACTGATCGGGGGACGCTCACCCTGTTGGATGGGGACTGGAAGGTTCTGGAAAGCGGGAAGGCGAGCTACAAGCTGCAGTGCCTTCAGGAGCTGAAGGTCGAGACCGGCTTTCTGAACATCAGGCTTGAAGAGGATCGTCGCAACATCACAGGCCACTGTACGGGATACTGGTACGACAGCTGGACGGAAATCGAGAAGAACCACTGGAAGCCCGATTGGAAGATCAGCGTCTATCATATCGTCTACAGCCTTGCGGGAGGGGCTATGGCCGAACCTGGTCGCGACTACACTATCGAGTCTCCCACTTTCAGCCTGCCGTTGCCTTCGCGGGCGGGCTATGCGTTCGTCGGCTGGACGGTGGCGGGCGCCCAGGGTGCGGGAATCGAGGAGGCCGGCACGACCACTACCGTCAAGCAGGGCACCTACGGAAACCTGACGGCCACGGCCCGGTGGACACCGGTCGCTTACTCCATCGCCTACGAGCTGGATGGCGGCGAGCTGTCAGGGCAGCCGACCAGCTACGACATCGAGTCGCCGGATTTCGCGCTGCCGGCGCCGATCCGTGCCGGCTATAGCTTCCTCGGCTGGACGGTGAGGGGCGCCGCTGGTGCAGGCGTGGTCACGTCGGGCACGACCACCACTATCAGGCAGGGCACCTACGGCAACCTGACGGCCACGGCCCGGTGGGGTTCGCCGTACTCTGCCACCATAGACGCAGGCGGGGGCGCCATGCGGCTCTACAGCGACTACGGCACGAACGCGGAATGGCTGCTCGAGGAGGGGATCGCCTCGCGGGTCATCCAATGGGACTCCTATCAGGCGATCTATGGGAGCGAAGAAAGCCGCTGCGTCCATTGGCCCCTCGGCGGCCAGCGGCGAGCGCTCTACGTCGACCGCACGGGCTACACGTTCATGGGGTGGTCGGTCGTCGAGCCCGATGGGTCCACGGCGGTCATCGACGGCTCCATGGGCGGCCAGCCGCTCATCCCCGGCGCCACCTATACGGCGCTGTGGGACCCCTATATAAAGGCGTCGACAGAGCACGGGTCGCTCACCTTGCGTGACGGCGACTGGAACGAGCTGGAGTCCGGCAAGGGCGAGCTGACCCTGCGCAGCCTGAAGGAGGTCAAGGTGGAGACGGCCATGCAGCCCTCCTTCCTCAACATCCGTGTGGCCGACGGCCCACGCAACATCTTCGCCTTCCGCGATGGCTACACGTGCGTGAACTGGACGGAGAAGGAAGCGAACCATTATGCCCCCGTGTGGAGCCCCGTACCGTACTCCATCGCCTACGAGCTGGACGGCGGCGAGCTGTCGGGGCAGCCGACCAGCTACGACATCGAGTCACTGGACTTCGCGCTGCCGACGCCGACCCGTTACGGATACGTCTTCGCCGGCTGGACGGTGGCTGGCGCCCAGGGTGCGGGAGTCGAGGAGGCCGGCACGACTACCACCATCAGGCAGGGCACCTACGGCAACCTGACGGCCACGGCTCGCTGGACGCTGCGCTATGACCTGGACGTTCCCGTGGTCGAGCCGGGTGACGTCACCTTCGAGGCGGACTCGGTCACGGGAGACGTGCGGGTGGCCCAAGGGTCGAGCGCGACGGGCGCGTTGCTCTCCTACATGGCGGTGCCGGTGGCGCTGGATGCGCTGGCGTGCGAGGGACTGGGTGACGGCGGTGCGCCGGCGGCGGGCGACGCGCTGGAGGTCGAGGAGATATTCGGGCAGGGTGCGGCTGCCAAGGTGAGCTTCACGGCCACCTTCGGCGGGGACGCTGCTGCGCACGTGGCAACGGTGCAGGTAGGGACCACGGCGTCGCTGGCGCCCCTTGCCATTCCCGCGGCCGCTTCCAAGCAGGCGCCCGGCCGGTTGGCGGTGACCTACGGCCTGGAGCTGGATGCGGGCCTGCCCATCCCGCCGGTTCGTGACGCCGCCCCCGTGGCGCGCCTCGTCTACACCGTTGCCCTGCCCTCGGCAGGAGCCTAAGGGCGGGCCGCCGTTCCGGGGTGCGGTCAGCGCCTCGCCTCAGGACGGCGGGCGAGCGCTGCCAGCCGCTCCGGCGGCGGGCCGGGCGTCGCCTTCCCGGCACTTAGGCGAGCAGCTCGTCGTGGGAGCTGGTGCGTTGGAAGGCGACCGTTTTGGCAAAAAACACCTAGATTGTTACAAAATGGAGGTGACCCAGGGTTCTCTTCGACCTCCACTTATCCTTTCAAGATAAGAAATAGCACCCAATACGCGGAAGCATGTAACAAACTGAGTGTTTTTTGCCAAAAGGAGCTCTGGGGCGTGTCGGTCCGCGCTGCCGGCCACCCCGGCGGTAGGCAGCGCCTTGTTCCGGGCGGTGGCTCAGCGCGCCGCCCGCATCATCGGCGAGCTGTAGGCCCCTAGCGACGCTGCCGGCCACCCCGGGCAACGGCCGGGCGCGCCGGCGCCTGGACGCTCAGGCGAACGGCTCGTCGTGGGAGCCGGTGTGTTGGAGGACCGCCAGGCCGTTGCCCGTCTTCCAGATGACGAGCCAGTTGCCGGCGTTCGTCACGTGGCACTCCCGGCTGCCGGTCCAGACATCCTTAAGCGCGTGCACCTTATGGCGGCGCTTGAGGGTCTTGCGGGCTTTGCTGGTGCCTTGCAGAACCAGGGAGATCGCCTGCTCTAGCGGCTCGAGGTTCCGATGCTTGCGAGCGAGTTTCTTGGCGTCTCGCTCGAACTGCGGAAGGTATTCGGCGCGCAGCATGTCAAAGCCCCATGGAGGCGAACATCTCGCACGCAGAGCCGTATCCCGGCCGACCCTCCGCGATGATCCGGTCGGCCTCCTTGATGCTGGCGAGGGATTCGGCGTTGGGCTGGGAGTCCGACAGGTCCAGCGGGATGCGATGCTCGCACACGGTCTGCTTGTAGAAGGCGCGGGTGACCGACGACAGGCCGAAGCCGAGATAGCCGGCGATGCGCGCCGCCTCCTTCTTGGTCTCGCTATCGACGCGGATGGTGACGGAGGACGCTGTCATGGCAATCCCCTTCGAATGCACGGCAAATAGCCTACAAACCAAGCATATTGTCTTGCACTCATCCGCAGCAGAAGGACCCCGGCAAGCCGCGCTTTCCCCCGATGGGCCCCGTAAAGTGCGCTACACTGAAACCACTTGGAAACCGCTTGAGGCGCCCCACCCAGCGCCGAGCGCCTTGAGCCGAACCCGTTAGGAACGGTGGTCATTATGGCAGCTCCTGCAACCGAACACGTGCGCAACATCGTGCTCGTCGGCCAAGACGGCGCAGGCAAGACCTCGCTCGCCGAGGCCATGCTCTACGTGTCAGGGAAGACGCCGCGCATGGGCACGACCCATGACGGCAAGTCCTACCTGGACTACGACGCCGAGGAGATCAAGCGCAAGTTCACCATCAGCATGTCCATTGCTCCCATTCCCTACAAGGACTACAAGATCAACGTGCTGGACACCTCGGGCCACCCCGACTTCATCGCTGACACCCTGGCCACCATGCAGGCGGCGGAGATGGCGCTGTTCGTGGTGGACGCGGTGGAGGGCCCGGGCGTCATGACCACCCGCCTGTGGCACGACGCCGAGGACATGCGCCTGTCCCGCGCGGTGTACATCAACCACATCGACCGCGAGAACGCCAACTTCGATGCCTCCATGGCCATGCTGCATGCCCGCTTCGGCAGCCGCCTGGGTGCGGTGACCATCCCCATCGGCCAGGCCGGGGACTTCCAGGGCGTCATCGACGTCATCCGCATGAAGGCGCGCTACTTCGACTCTGACGGCACCTCCGAGCGCGTGGAGGACGTGGAGAGCATGGCGCCCAAGTACCAGGAAGAGGCCCGCATCGCCCGCGAGAAGCTGTGCGACCTGGTGGCAGAGGCCGACGACGAGCTCATGATGAAGTACCTCGACGGCGAGGAGCAGCTCACCCAAGAGGAGCTGGAGCGCCTGCTGGACCAGGCTATCGCCCAGGAGCTGATCGTGCCGGTGTTCGTGGGCTCCACCATCATCATGCAGGGCGTCATGGGGCTGATGGAGGACATCTGCACCTACTTCCCGCATCCGCGCAGTCACGGCCGCTTCCATCAAATGGCCGACGGCGCCACCATTCCCATCGACGAGACCAAGCGCCCGAGCGCCTTCGTGTTCAAGACCGTGAGCGACCCGTTCGTCGGCCGCCTGAGCTTCCTGAAGGTACTGTCCGGCTTCCTGGAGCCGGGGCTTGAGCTGGTGAACGCCCGCACGGGCAAGAAGGAGCGCCTGGGCAAGATCCAGGTGGTCATGGGCAAGGAGGCCACCGACGTGAAGAGCGCCAAGGCCGGCGACATCGTCGTGGTGCCGAAGCTGTCCGAGACGCGCTCGGGCGACACGCTGTCGGTGGAGGGTGACATCCAGATCGAGCCTCTGCACGTGCCGGCGCCGCAGTACCCGGTGGCGCTGGAGGCCGAGAACCGCGCCGACGAGGACAAGCTGGGCAGCTTCCTGGCCCGCGCCATCGAGGCCGACCCGTCCATGACGCTGTCCCACGACGAGAACACCCACCAGACCATCCTCACCGCCATGGGCGAGACCCAGGTGGACATGCTGCTGGCGCGCCTGGAGGAGCAGACGGGCGTGAAGGCCAAGCTGGTGCCGGTGCGCGTGCCCTACCGCGAGACCATCCGCAAGACCGCCGAGGCCCAAGGCCGCCACAAGAAGCAGACCGGTGGCGCCGGCCAGTTCGGCGACTGCTGGCTGCGCCTCTCGCCCAACCCCGGCGGCGGCTACGAGTTCGTCGACGAGATCAAGGGCGGCGCCATCCCCAACGGCCTGATCCCGGCCGTGGACAAGGGCGTGCAGGACGCCATGGCCGAGGGCTTCCTGGCGGGCTACCCCATGGTGGACATCAAGTGCGCCTGCTACGACGGCTCCTATCACTCCGTCGACTCCAACGAGATGGCCTTCAAGACCGCCGCGCGCATCGGCTTCCGCGCAGCCTGCGAGAAGGCCGACCCGGTGGTGCTGGAGCCCATGGCGTCGCTGAGCATCACGGTGCCCGAGGAGTATGCCGGCATGGTGATGGGCGACGTGTCCACGCGCCGCGGCCGCATCGTCGGCACCGATGCCGGCCCGGCGGGCCAGACCGTCATCATGGTGCGCGTGCCCTATGCCGAGGTGATCACCTACACCAAGGACCTGCGCTCGCTCACCCGCGGCTCGGGCAGCTACACCTTGGAGCTGGAAGGCTACGAGGAGGCGCCCCACGACGTGACCAAGAAGCTGGTGGAGGAGTACCAGGCCTCTCGCGCCTAGGGCGGCCGCAGCCGGCGCACTGCCTTCGCGCCGGGCCGGCGTGGCCTTGCCGCTGCGCCACTCGGGGTCAGGCGCGCAGCCGGCGCGTCGGCGCCTCGCTGGCCGGGCCGCTCGACAGCGGCCACCGGTCGAAATAGCTCGAACGAATCGCGGCTCGCGCCCAGTGCGCGGGCCGCTTTCCTTTATCATGGATGGGCTCTATGTGTAGGGGGATTCAAAAGGAAATAGGGGGATTCAATGAAGCCGTACAAGACGGTAATCTACAGCTTCCTGGTCGGAGGCTTGCTTGCGCTGGTCGCGCAGGCCATCCTGTCGTTCTGGCAGGTCGCGCTCGCGGGTACGCCCATGGAGTTCTTCACGGGCGGCGCCACGCTCGTCAGCATGGGCATCATCGGCTGCATCTTGGGCGGCCTGGCCTGCTACCAGTACGTCGAGGAGTGGGCCACCTTCGGCGCGCTGCTGCCGTTCTCGGGCTTCGCCATGGCCGTGGGCATGAAGGCTGTCGGGCCCTGGACCAAGAAGAATGAGACCATGGGCAAGTGCATCTGGAACTGCGTGTGGTTCGTCGTCTGGTTCAACGTGCTGTTCATGGCCATCTGCGTTGCCATCGGGTATGTGTGCGGCATGATGGGCGTCGAGCCTGCCCAGAACCTGGGCGTGCCCAAGACCGAGGGCGGCATGCTGTTCTTCAACGCCTTCTGGGTGGGCGGCCTGCTGGCGGCCGTGTTCCAGGTCCTGTTCATCGTCTGCAAGGCCATCACGCCCAAGACCACGCCGCTCTACATCCTGATGACTGCCTGGATGGTGGGCGCCATCCTCGCGCCCTTCGGCGTCTCCGGCGCGCTGGCGAACTTCGCTGGCCAGGGCTTCTCGGTCATGATCACCGTCGGCGGCTACAACACCTATAACATCGGCATGGACCTGTTCCTGGGCGGCGAGCACGCCGCGGCGGGCCTGCTGCACCTGGGCTCCTTCGCCCTGGCCGTCTGCGGATTGGCGCTCACCGCGCTGTTCACCTTCTGGATCTACAACGCGGTGTTCGGCCGCAAGCCCATCGACGAGGTGCACGCCGAGAAGGCCCTGCACTCGCTCGAGGAGCTCGGCTACGACGCCTCCATGGTCAAGAGGAAGAACGTGGAGGAGCTGGAGGGCTTCGACTCCGGCACCGACAACGGCACGCCGGTCGGCACGGCGGAGGCCGTCACCGCCTAGCCGCGCCGCCATCGCCGGCTGGGCCGGCTCGAAGAGTCAATGCCAGGAAGCCCCTCTGCGGAGGGGTTTCCTCTATACTGGGACGGATATCATAGCAATCCGGAGCGCGCCGGCGTGAACTAACGGGAACGGAGCGGCCATGTCCAAGAAAAAGGGGAAGAGCGCCCAGCAGCAGATCGCGGAGCTGCAGCTGAAGCGGCGCAGCGGCCTCATCAAGGTGATCGCGGCGGTGGCCGGGCTCACGGTGCTCATCATCGTGAAGCAGAACCTGACGGCGGCTGGCGTGGCTTGGGCCTCTGGCGAGGTGGGCAGCTACGCCATCTTCGCGGCGGCCCTGGTGGCAGCCGGCTTCGCTGGCTACGGGTCCCGCGACTGGTACAAGGCCGGCCAGAAGATCGAGCAGCTGCAAAGCGGCATGAGGAAGCGATAGGGCGCCATGGGCAACGTGGACGCCGCCCGAGCGGCCAACCCAGCGCTGGATGCCGCACTGCGCGGCTACGAGCAGGTGGAGCGCCGCTACGTGGAGGAGCTGAGGGCCAAGGGCCTCGCCTTCGCGCCCCGCGGCGCAGGGGCCGAGCGCCGCGCTGGCCTGCGGGAGCGCCTGGCGCAGCGCGGAGTGGCCGTGCGCAACGCCGGCGCGTCGCTGTCAGCGGGATGGCTGTCGCCAGCCTGCGTGGAGTGCACCGGCGTCGGCGGCAGCGAGACCTTCTCCACCACCTTCCGCTGCCACCGCGACTGCTACTTCTGCTTCAACCACAACCAGGCCGACTATGACACGTTCTTCGACGAGGGCTGCCCGTGGGAGGAGGGCCTGGAGCGCTCGGCTGCCGAGAACGGGCGCCTGGCGTGCTTGGGGCTCACTGGTGGCGAGCCCCTGCTGAACCTAGAGGCGTCCCTGGCGTTCCTGCGCCGTGCCGGAGAGCTGTTCCCCCAGGCCCATAAGCGCATGTACACTTCGGGCGACCTGCTCACGGCCGAGAGCGCCGCGGCCCTGCGCGAGGCCGGCCTCGACGAGATCCGCTTCAGCGTGAAGGTGGACGATGCGCCTGAGATGCGGGGCCGCGTGCTGGCCGCCATGGAGCTGGCGCGGGGCGTCTTCGATGCGGTCATGGTGGAGATGCCCGTGGAGCCGGGCACGCTGTCGTTCATGAAGGGCCTGTTCCGGGAGTTCGACCGCATCGGCATCGACGGCATCAACTTGCTGGAGTTCTGCTTCCCGTTCTGCCATTGGGACGAGTTCGCCAAGCGCGGCTTCGAGCTGCGCAACCCGCCCTTCGAGGTCATGTACGACTACGGCTACTCCGGCGGCCTGGCGGTGGCTGGCAGCGAGGAGGAGGCCCTGGAGCTCATGCTATGGGCGCTGGACGAGGGCATTCGCTTCGGCATGCACTACTGCTCGCTGGAGAACAAGCATCGCAGCGAGATGCGCCAGCGGAACGAGCGCGCCGGCGCCATGCACCCTTGCGTGGCCTTCGACGAGGACGACTTCTTCCTGAAGACGGCCAAGGTGTTCGGCGACGATCGCGTCGTGGCCCGGCTGCTGTTAGAGGCGGCCGGCTGCGCGGACTTCCTGGAGGATGCCGAGGAGCAGTCCTTGGCCTTCGCGCCGCGCTACCTGGATGCCTTGGCGGGCGCCCCGGTGACCCCGGCGGTCTGCAGCCTGGTCTACGAGCTGGAGGAGGATGGCGGGCGCCTGGTGGACGCCGGCCTCGCCCTCGTCTGAGGAGCGCAGGCGAGCCGCGGGTTCGCGCTCGGGGCCTTGGGACTGTCGGCCAGCTTCGGGGGCTTTCGCCCCTGCTCGGCCGGGAGGGCTCGGTGGGCGTGTCGTCGGGCGCCGCGGCGTCCTGCGTGCTAGCCGAGGACGTGCCAGAGGCCAGCCTTGTCAGAGCCTTCGCGGCGCACCAATCCGAGCTCGCGCAGGTGGGCGAAGTCTCTGCGCGCCGTGGCGTAGGAGGTGCCGAGCTGGTCGGCTGCTTGGGCGTAGGTGAGGCGCGGGTTTGCGCGCAGGGCTTCGAGGAGCTTTCGCTGGCGTGCGTTTACCTGCTCATTTACCTGCCCATTTTCGCGCAATCCCTGCTCATCGATGGCTTCTCGCAGCGTCTCAGCGATGATCCCAAGCATGAACTCGACGAATGCACTACCTGCGTTCCGGGGCGTCGTTTCGTATCGGGCCGAAAAAGCCAAGTTTTGCGAGCTTTGACATAAAGAGGGGCCAGGGGAGGGGCCGAAAAGCCAAGTTTGTGGAGATATGGCATAAAAGGATGCGTCGGGAGGGCTCGCAATATGTCGAATCGCCCAAAACTTGGCTTTTCCAGCTGCTCGGAGTTCCTCGTCTGCAGCTCGCGGGAAGATAGCGCCGCCGTTCTGCGCGCCCCCTCCTTTGGCCGAGCGAGCCTGACGGGGCGTCCCGGGGGCCGGTGCAGCCGAGGGAGCGCGAGAGGCGACGCCCCAGCGCTCCCTGCCGTCGCTACTCCTCCAGGTACCCCCTCAGCATGGGCATGTCGAAGCCGACCCGGCCGCGGCCGCGGGACCCGATGACGCCTCGCTCGATCAGCCGTCGGCGCACCTGGGTGGCGTTGTTCGCGTCGATCCCCATGCGCTGGGCGATGTCGGCCACCAGGCTCTCGCTCTCGTCCTCGAGCATGGACGCCAGGTATTCGGCCTCCCGTGGGGACAGGTCCCTCATGGTGGGCTCGAGCACCATGCGCTCCATGTCCCGCCTTGCGAAGCGGATGGCGCCCTCCACGTCCTCTTCGCTGATGGTGCCTGATCGCGGGCTCTGGCGCCATGCGTGGTAGCCGATCAGCTGGATGAGGAACGCGTAGCCCTCCGCTGCCTCGGCGGCCCTCTCAAGGGCCTTCGGCTCGATCGAGCGCCCTGCGCCCTCGATGGTGTCCTTCATGGCGTAGGCGGTCTCGCTGGTGCTGATCTTGTCCATGGAATGCTGGAAGGCGCGGCGCAGGAACGAGGTGGCGTCGTCGTCTATGAGGGCCGAGATGTTATGGGGGAGCCCAGCCAGGAGCAACGCCACGTCGCGCCGCTCGCGCACGAAGTGCTGGAACACGTCTACCAGGATGCCGAGCTCGGCTGACTTGGTCGAGGCCTCGTCGACGGTTATGAGCAGGCCGGTGCCAGCCTCGTTGAGCTCCTGCACGATGTCGGTCATGTCGGATCGCCACGTGGACTGCGCGTCTCCCACTTCCCGTGTGAAGCCGAAGCCGTAGACGTGCAGCTCCGTTATGCGGGAGAGGGTCTCGGGCCGCAGCAGGTGGCCGCCCTTCTTGCGCGTCTGGACCACGATCTCCCCGAGCATTCCCTCCCGCGCCGTCACGTTGGCGCTGACCCAGCCCAGGGCCTCGGCGCTCTCGGCGATGGAGGCGAGCAGCACCGTCTTGCCCGTGCCGCGCGCGCCCACGAAGACGCTTGCGCGATTCGGGTCGCCTGGCGCGTTCTCAAGCCCCTCGACTATGTTCCCGATTAGCCCTTCTCTGCCAGCTAGCTCTGGGGGGATGCAGCCGAAGGTGGGAGTGAAGGGGTTGCGCCGTGCCTCTGGGTTCCTGGGCGTCGTTTCACTTTCTTTCACTTTCTTTCACTTTCTTTCACTTTCTTTCACTTCGTTTCACTTTCCTTCACTTTAACAGAGCCAAGGCCGTCGCGGTGAGCGAAAGCTGCCGGAAACATTCGGCGTCTACCCTGTTAAGGGCCAGCTTGCCCGGTGGCGGCCCATGGTCCCGTGGTACCCTGGTGCATGGCCGTAAAAAGCGAGTGAGGAGCCCCTTCATGCCACGAGTCTCCGACATCTACGGATCGATGGTGTTCAACGAGCATACGATGCAGGAGCGCCTGCCATCAGCCACCTACAAGCAGCTCATGAGGACCATCCGCGATGGAGCGCCCCTCGACCTCGACGTGGCCAACGTGGTGGCCCACGCCATGAAGGAATGGGCCATCGAGAAGGGCGCCACCCACTACACCCACTGGTTCCAGCCGCTGACGGGCATCACCTCCGAGAAGCACGACAGCTTCATCGATCCCACGCCTGACGGCCGCGCCATCATGACCTTCTCGGGCAAGGAGCTCATCCAGGGCGAGCCGGACGCCTCCAGCTTCCCCTCCGGCGGCCTGCGCGCCACCTTCGAGGCTCGCGGCTACACCGCCTGGGACCCCACCAGCTACGCCTTCATCAAGGACGAGGTGCTGTGCATCCCCACCGCCTTCTGCAGCTACACCGGCGAGGCGCTGGACAAGAAGACGCCGCTCCTGCGCTCCATGAAGGCGATCGAGGAGCAGGCCAGCCGCGTGCTCGACCTGTTCGGCGAGGAGCACGACCGCGTGACCGTCACCCTCGGCGCCGAGCAGGAGTACTTCCTCATCTCCGAGGAGGACTACAAGAAGCGGCTCGACCTGGTGCTCACCGGGCGCACGCTGT
>CANOCK010000023.1 GCA_947564525.1 uncultured bacterium
TCCAGATAGCCGACGGCTGCACCACCGTGGCCGCCGGCTCCATGGAGGGCTGCGCTCACCTGACGGCTATTTGCGCTCCCTCTAGCGTGGCGGCTGTGGACCCCGACGCGGGCTCGTCGATGACGGGCGTTGTCGTTGCTGTTGCTGGAGGTTCTTCCTCTTCCTGCTGGGAGAAGGCCGGCTATTCCGTAGTGGATGGGGGCTCCGAGGACGGGCTGGTGCCCGACGCGCCGATGGCGCGTACAGACGCTGGCAGCAGAGCGGCCGCGTCTCCCATTACCGTCACTATTGACCCTGCTGGAGGTACGGCTACGATGATGTCTGCCTCTCAGACGGTGAATGCTTCCGGTGTCGCTAGTACCGTTGGGGCCTATCAAAAGTACGCTACCTACGAGGATACCTTCAACGTCAGCCTCAATGGGGTAAGCACCTACGGTCTGACCTACTATTGCTACTGGGACGATTACCCGAGATATCAGATTAATTGGACATATAACCCGGCCGGGGCAACTGTACCGCGAACGCAGTACAAATACGTAGGATCGTTTTGGAAAGCGGGGGCGAAATTAAGCAAGATAACCCTAAGGACCCAGGCCGGATCAACAAGCACCTTCACCTATCCTCATTCCGCTGGTGTAACTATGAACAAGGAAACCCCAATAACGACGAGCTGCAATTTAACGTTAGTATGGGAAGACTACGATTACGACATCCTTTTCCGAGATTCCGATGGCAGCACTGGTCTTCCCCTAGTCAAAGACACGACTTATCAAATAAACACAGGGAAAATCACGCTGCCCACTACCTACAAAATGGGCCACAAATTCGAAGGATGGGAATTCAAGTACGCTTCAAACGTTGTCGAGACGAACCGAACGTGGCGAGACGAATGCCCCTACGGTCCCGGTATCGCATGGGAAGAGGACGCAACTGGCGCTCGTAGACAGGTCATACAGAACGGAACCTGCGCCCACATACTGGCAACGGCGAAGTGGACCGAAAACACCTTCAGCGTGGACGCTAACGGCGGTTGGCTAAAGGTTCATCGCACGTGGATTCCTAAACAGGGGCAGCCCGACACTACGGGAAACAAAAATGGTTGGTGGAACGCGCAGACACGCACCTGGCAAGACACTGAGCCGACCCAGAAGAGCCAGCTTGCGACGGCGTGGACCGCAACCAAGATAGATGATCGCCGCGTGTTCTATCGAGCCAACTACAAAGCTGCTGAATACAACATATATGGCACGCAAGGACGCTGGCTTTACCGAATCTATCCAACACGAGACGGCTACGAACCGGGCAAATGGTCACTAGATGGCAAGCCAGTGGAACCGGTAAACGCCGATGGGTACACGGGCTTCACCTCGAACACGAACCCCGTGAAAGCGACCTACAATCCAACGGAATATACAATCACCTATGTGCTTGGGTCGGGTACGGTGAAATATGAGAACCCTGCAACTTACACCATAGAAGACAACGACATCGTGCTTAACAATCCCTCATGCCCTGGGTGGGATTTCACTGGCTGGACGGCCGTCGGAGCATCGGGGACTGGAGTCGAGAATGGGAAATGGGCTGATGGAAGTCCGAAGACAACGATCAAGAAGGGTACCTATGGCAACTTGACCTTGACAGCTGGATGGTATAGGCGGCAATGCACGTTTGATGCGTCGCCTGGGACCATTGAGGTGACGCGCTTTCGACAGGGCCCGAACGGCGAGGATCTCGGAACGGACTATCTGGGCGGTGGAAGCCAATGGATGCCCCACCGTTATGCAGATAACGTGATGATGATGGGACCAACGAAGTACTGGGTCTCTTATTGGGCCGACCATAAAGACGACGGCTCAAGAAGCCTGAACTACATCAACGCTGTGCGTACCGGATACAAGGTGACAGGGTGGAACGATAACGGAGAACCGGCGACGAAGACCTGGACCTACTTGGAGAACGACGCCTGCTCGCTGATCACCGACCATACCTACACGCCCCAGTGGAGCCCCATCTCGTACACCGTGACTTGGAAGACCTCATGGGATGGCGGGGCGTATGGCTCAGACATCATAGACTACGACAAGGACGGCGATGACGGGACAGGTCATCGGGGACAGCTGATTCCAAAGACCGAGTACATAGCCGAACATGAGGGCGAGCCTTGGTACAAGCTGCTCGGATGGTCCCGAGACCCGAATGACCATGAGGCGGATTATGCGTTTGGGGCCAAGAAGCCCAATCTGACGACTACCGATGGCGACCAGATAACGCTCTACGTTGCGAAAGAGAAGAACGCTGCGATCTTCGACCCGAATGGGGGAACGCTCTGCCAGCATGCGCCCGGCAGCCTGCATGGGCAGGGTTGGTCCTCGTCTGCTTCGCCCCTTGAGGTGACATGGACCGTGGAGGCTGTCGAGCAGGGACCAAATAGCGATGAGGCTGATGAGGCGGATCGTGCGGCGTCGAAGTCTTTCGGCGATGAGGCGCGGGTAACCTTCGACTACGATGGCGATCTCCGCTGCATGGATGTTGTCCGACCGGGCTATGTCTTCCAGGGGTGGACGGTGACCGATCGTGATGGCAACGAGGTTGGTCGAGCCGATTGGGCGGATGGGCCCATTGTCCGTGGCGCTACGTACAAGGCACGTTGGGTACCTGCCCTGCGAGTGGATGTCCCTCTCGCCATAGACTTTGACCTTGAGGTCGATTGGGGAGCGTCGGTCGTTAAGGCGACAGCGACGGGATCTAACGGCGCAGAGCAGGCCTTCGGAGATTTCTCCTCTCAATCGGCAGAGAGCGTGCGCATAACGGCTGTGGGGCAGGATGCCTTGTCGGCGGAGGATATGCGGTCGACCGCCTTGGCAGCGCTTGCCGAAGGGGATGAGGCCAAAGCGGGCAATCTCGAGAGCATCAAGCTGACTCTTGCGGCGGATGACGACGCCACCCGACGGGTGTCGTTTTCCCTTGCGGAGCTCTACAGGGGCCGAACAGATGCACATCCCGGCTCCGTAACGAGCTTGCATGATCTCTCTTCGCTCGACCTGGTCGTTCCGGCGGCTTCTTCGGATGGGTCGCCAGGCACTCTGCGCGTACGCTACGGCATGGATTGCGCTGGCCTTCCGCTCGAAGACGTTGACATTGATGGGCGCTCTCGATCTATTCTCAAGCTCGTGTACGTGGTGGAGCTGGTTGGCTCGTAGCGACGCGGACGCCCGTTGTCGGAAGGCGTGGCGGGCTTCCGTCCTTCTGGGCGAAGGCCGGACTCGGCGCATGCGTCACCGCTCGTTCCTCCCTAGCGGATTGCGATTCGGCTCATCGGGCTAGTCGTGTCAAATTGGTCATTGACAAGTAGTGGACTATATCATATATTGAATACGGTCTTAAACACAGGAAAGCGACCCGCTACGCATCCATCCCTTTGCGTGCCGGGTCGTTTTCTGTTTCTGGGGCTTTCGACGGCTGCCGAGCGCTCGACCGGCGCGCCCTCATTGCCTTGGCTATCCCGATGCTCGCCTATACTTATATATAGGTAGACAGCTTCCATCGTGAAAGGAGGGGCTCATGGCAGAGCCCGATTGCCAGGTAGCTCCGAAGGCGGCTGGCGTGGTCCCTGCGGCTCCAGGCGTCGAAGAGGGGGTGCGCGCCAAGCGCAGCCGCCTCACCCAGGCAGCTGGCGCTCCCGAGGTGGGACGCCGTGGCGCCCAGCCCGACCCAGACGCCCCGGCGCGACGCCGCCGCGTGCTGGTGGGCCTCGCCCTCAGTGCCATCGTGGTCGCGGCTGCCGTGGTGCTCATAATGGGGCTTGCCGCCGATATCTCCCTGTAGGGGCGCTCCAAGAGCGCTATGCTCGACACCTCAGCGGAACACGAGGAAGGAATCACCCGCCATGTACAAGGTCCATTGCCTCAACAACATCTCGCCCGTAGGCCTCGCCCTGCTCGACGACGACTTCGAGCTGACCGAGTCCCTCGACGAGGCCGACGCCATCTTGGTGCGCTCGGCCAACATGCACGAGATGGAGCTGCCCGAGAGCCTCAAGTGCGTCGCCCGCGCGGGCGCCGGCGTGAACAACATCCCGCTGGAGGCCCTGGCCGAGCGCGGCATCCCCGTTTTCAACACCCCGGGCGCCAACGCCAACGCCGTGAAGGAGCTGGTGCTGGCGGCGCTTCTGCTGGCCTCGCGCGACATCGTGGGCGGTGTGGCCTGGTGCCGGGCCAACGCCGAGGACGAGGCCATCGGCAAGGCGGCCGAGAAGGCCAAGAAGCAGTTCGCCGGCGGCGAGATCATGGGCAAGACCCTGGGCGTCATCGGCCTGGGCGCCATCGGACGGCTGGTGGTGCAGGCCGCCGAGGCCCTCGGCATGGACGTCATCGGCTACGACCCGGGCCTGCCGGCGGACGCTGCGGCCCAGATATCGCCTACGCTGCAGGTCACCGAGGACCTGGGCGAGCTCTACGGGGCCAGCGACTTCATCACCATCCACGTGCCGGCGCTGCCCTCGACCAAGGGCATGATCGGCGCCGCCGCCCTCGCCGCCATGAAGGACGGCGTGGCGTTCCTCAACTTCTCCCGCGACACGCTGGTGGACGACGAGGCCATGGCCCAGGCGCTGGAGCAGGGCAAGGTGGCCTGCTACGTGACCGACTTCGCCAACCCGGCCGTCATGGCCATGAAGAACGCCCTGGTCATCCCTCATCTCGGCGCGTCAACGGCCGAAGCGGAGGACAACTGCGCCAAGATGGCCGTCGCAGAGGTGATGGACTACCTCAAGACCGGCACCAAGACCCACTGCGTGAACTTGTAGCTGCGCGAACCTGTAGCGCGCTGATCGGGGCTGTTGGCCATCCCACTGGATGTTCGGGCGCGGGCGTGCCAGGCCGACTAGCTACGACGTAGCACTGGCTAGCCCTCGCCGAAGATGTTCGACGACGGGCGCTGCCGCGAATCTTCGGGCCCCGGTGCCGGCTGCTTGGCTGGCCCGGGGTCCTTCTTCTGCTCCATCAGGGTGAGCAGCTCCTGCTGGGTGTGGATGTCCAGCTTCTTGTAGATGTGGTTGATGTGGGTCTTGGCCGTGCTGCGGGATATGCACAGCTTCTCTTGGATGAAGGCGGCGTTATGCCCCTTGGCCAGCAGCCGCATGACCTCGGTCTCCCGCCGCGATAGCAGATAGGTGCCGGCCACCTCGTCACAGCGCGCCTGGAAGCGGCCCCGAGCCTGAGCCCCCTCGTCCGTTCGGCGCGCTTCGCTGTCTGCTTCTGGCGGGACTGCGGCCGCCGCGGCCTCCAGGGTGCCCCCGGAGCTGTGCTGGGCTGCCATCTCGGGCTCGGCTTGGACGTCGACCCTTTGGGCCTGGGCCGCCGCCTTCCTCACGGAGTGGACCAGCGCTGCTATCTCCCGCTGACGGGGCAACGACGCATAGCCCATGACCAGGGCCAGCAACAGGGCCGGGGCATAGGCGGCAACGGCCTCGACCCCGGCTGGGTCGCCAAAGGGCGGATGGACCGTCGCCGTGGCGCCCAGCACCCCTGCCAGCAGGAAGCCGTTGCCCAAGCCGAACACGAAGATGGGGGAGAGGGCGAACTCCTGGGCCAGGTCAGCGAAGAGGATCCACATGAGCGCCTCGAAGCACACGAAGCCGCACACCACCAGGAAGGATGCTAGCAGATGGTTGGGCCCTGAGAGCCAGGTGAGGGCGAACAGCGCCAAGGCGATGACGGGAACGACGCAGCGGAAGACGATGTCCCAGTGGGAGACGCTCTTGGACAGCATCACGATGGCCACGATGAGCAGCAGCGCGATGACCGAGGCGGCGAAGACGCTCAGTTGGATGGCGATGCTGTCCGAGGGGAGAACGCCCCCCAGGCAGACGGCCTGCAGCGCCCCGAAGGGCACCCCGAACAGCAACGTGGGCGCTCCCAGCCGTATGACGAAGGGCACATGGCGGCGCTCCAAGGGGCTGAACACCGGCGTCTCGCGCCGAGCGTAGTAGGGCGTGGGCATCGAGCGCCATAGGAGGTGGAACGACGCCACGGGCAGCAGCGCCACCAGCAGGCAGCCCCAGGGGGCGGGCGCCCAGTGGATCGCCACGACGGCGATGGCCAGGGCCACGACGATGGCCACTACGGTGTTGAGCACGATGGTGGTGAAGGAGCAGTGAGCGAAGGCGGTGCCCCACAGCACCAGCGCGAGCCCCCCAGCAGCGCCGAGCAGCAGGCCGGCTCCGACGATCGCAGGGGCCTCGAGGGCGCTGCCCGCGGGCACGCATAGCAACGCGACCCCTGCGACTGCGAGCACCGTGGCCGCCACGGGGGCCGGTCGGCTCACGTAGAAGGCCAAGAGCCTCTGGTTTGTGAGAGCGGCGAAGAACAGCGCGGCCGCGCATGTGCCCAAGGCGGTCGTGGTGAGGACCGGCGCGAGGGGAGCCGCAATGGGGAACACCGCTCGGGACCCATCCCCGAAGGCATGGATAGCCCCGGTGCCGAGCAGCGCGACGAAGAACCACGCAAGGAACAGCCCGAGCCCTATGGAGAGCGAGCTGAGGTCGCTCGTCACTTGATCCTTGTCCGCTCCACGGGCGATGCTGATGGTGATCTGGGGCAGTTTCTTGTTCATTGCGCTCCTTTTGACAAAGCCCATTATAGAGCAAGGGTTTCGATCCTGCGGCCGCAGAGGCTGAGGGAAGAATCAACCTCAGAGGTTGAGGATGGAAAGGGCAAAAACGACCCTCTGGAGCGATGGGGCCAGAGGGGGTGTCGCCTAAACTATGCAGCGATAGCAGGTTGTGCCTTCCATGCAGCCCATGCTATCCTTTGCAAGCCGTTCGGGCGCCCTCCCCTACAACGCGGTAGCGAGGCGCTTCGACGGCGGGAAGTTGAAGGTCCACCGTTCGCCATACTTATATAGAGAGGGATATATGAGTGCGAGTCGGTGGGGAAACGCAAGGAGGATCCAATATGTGTTTTAGACCAGCAGATGCCGGTGCCGGCGCGGGCCCGAACAAGTGCCCTGAGTGCGGCAAGACCATCCAGGCTATGGGTGGCCTCGTCCTGAAGTCCTGCCCGTTCTGCAAGTGCGACTTCACCAAGTACATCAACGAGGACGGCACGCCCAAGGCTGCTGCTCCTGGCGCTCCGGCGGCCCCTGGTGCCCCGGCTGCTCCTGGCGCTCCGGCGGCCCCTGGTGCCCCGGCTGCCCCGAAGGCCCCCGGCCAGTAGTCAATCCGAGCGGCTTGCGGACCCTTCGGCCCGTAAGCCGCTTGCTTCATGGCCCCGAGCGGCCATCCCACACGGCTTCAAGCAGCATGGCCCTTGCTTAGGGATTTGAGGGCCGCCTCCGCGAAGGGCGACCGGAGCAGAGGGCTGCTTGTTGATAGCGCGCCTCCACGGGCGCGTGAAGAAATGTTTCTACAGGAAGAAACGTGGAGAAAGAAGGAAAGTATGGCATACGGTAAAGAATGGCGTGTCGAGCGTGCAGACGGCACCGTCGCTACCCGATCCAACACCTGGTCGCCTCCGGGGTCCCATCCGGTGGGCTATGGTGTCAAGGTCATCACGAAGGACGGCGAGCTCGTCCGCATCGAGGGTGACGACGACAACCCGATCACCACGGGTCGTGTCAACGCCATGAACCTTGCCCTGCGCGAGTACACCTACGCGCCGGAGCGCATCATCTACCCGATGAAGCGCGCCTTCGAGGATCGCGGCAAGGACAAGTGGGAGCGCACCACTTGGGACGAGGCGATGGACACCATCTGCGAGAAGGTCCGTTACTTCCAGAACACCTACGGCCCCGAGTCCATCGTGTGCTTCGGTGGCACCGGCCGTGAGGCTTGCATCTTCTACTACGCGCTGACGTTCTCCGTTCTGCAGTCCCCCAACTGCTGCTACACGCAGTCCGGTTGGTCCTGCTACGGCCCCCGTTGCTCCATCTCCGACTACGTGCTCGGCGCGGGCTACCCTGAGCTCGACTACGCCGGCCACCTGCCGGGCAGCTACCAGGATCCGGCCTACACCCTGTCCAAGTGGGTCGTGGTCTGGGGCAAGGAGCCCCTGCCCTCCAACGGCGACGGCTTCTTCGGCCACTGCCTGGTCGACATGATGAAGCTTGGCACCAAGATCATCTCCATCGACCCGCGCGTCACCTGGGTTGGCGCTCATGATGGCAACATCAACCTGCAGGTTCGTCCTCAGACCGACACCGCTCTGGCCCTGGGCATCATGAACCTCATGTTCGAGAACGACGAGTACGATCACGAGTTCGCCGAGAAGTGGATCTACGGCCTCGACGAGATGAAGGCCCGCGCCGCCGAGTACCCGGTGGAGAAGGTCGCTGAGATCACCACCGTTCCGGCCGAGGACATCAAGCGCGTCGCGCACATCGTCGGCACCGAGCGCCCGATTGGCTGGGCGTGGGGCCTCGCCTTCGACCAGAACAAGAACGGCGTGCAGCTGTCTCAGGCCATGATCATCCTTGCTGGCCTGGCTGGCTCCATCGACCGTCCGGGCGGCCTGACCCTGGGCCCGCCGTCTGCCCTGCTGGGCAAGTGGCGCATGGAGCAGCGTGGCGCCATGGACGACGCCGTGTGGGAGAAGCGCATCGGCGCTGCCGCATGGCCGGGCCTGTCCACCGGCATGGCTACCACCCAGCCCGACGAGACCCTGAACACCATGGAGTCCGACGAGCCCTACGCCCTGAAGATGGGCTGGTTCAACAGCTCCAACTTCCTGACCCCGACCTGCTCTGCGCAGCCGAAGCGTTGGCACAAGGCCCTGCAGAAGCTCGAGTTCGTGGTCATTCAGGACCTCACCATGACCCCGACGGCCATGGCCGTGGGCGACTACTTCCTGCCCATGGCCACCTGGGCTGAGCACAACGGCATCGTGCTGACCCACTACGGCCGCAACACCGTGTTCATGGGCCCCATGAACAAGGCCCTCACCGTCGGCGAGTGCAAGTCCGACGTCGAGATCTGCCTCATGTTCGGCCAGCGCCTGAACCCGAGCTGGTGGCCGTGGTACAAGCCGGCTGATGGCAAGTCCCTCGACCTCGCTGCTCTGGAGACCGCTGTCGAGGACTTCTACAGCGACCAGCTGAAGGAGCTCGGCTTCGACTGGAAGGGCTTCCAGGAGCTCGGCCTGTACCAGCCTGGCGCCCATGGCTTCGAGTACGAGAAGTACGAGAAGGGCATGCTGCGCTTCGACGGCACCCCTGGCTTCAACACCATCACCGGCCAGATCGAGGCCTACTCGATTCTGTACGAGTCCTGGGGCGAGGATCCGCTGCCGTACTACGAGGAGCCGAACTACAGCCCGTTCAGCGAGCTGCGTACCGACGAGGAGAAGGCTCAGTACCCGCTGATCAGCACCTCCGGTTCCCGTCGCTACAGCTCCTTCCACTCTGAGCATCGCCAGGTTCCGTCCCTGCGCCAGATCGATCCGTGGCCGTGGGTTCAGATCAACCCCGAGACCGCTGCCGAGTACGACATCACCGAGGGCGACTGGGTTGAGGTCTACAACATGTTCGGCGAGGCTCGCTTCAAGGCCGAGATCACCCCGGTCATCAAGCCCGGCATCCTGAACTGCGCTCATGGCTGGTGGTTCCCCGAGCAGGACGGCGAGGAGCCCAACCTGTTCGGCGTGTGGAAGTCCAACTTCAACAGCCTCGTGCCGCACATGAACATCGGTAAGCTCGGCTTCGGTGCTCCGTACAAGGGCGTTATGTGCAACGCTCGTCGTGTTCGCAGCCTCGACCAGGACTAACTCGAAAGGAAGTGAACCAAATGGCAGATCAGAAGTACGCTTTGCTCGTTGACTACACCTACTTCTCTGGCAACCATGCCGCTGAGATTGGGTGCAAGGAAGAGCTTGGCCTTCCTCTCGAGCAGTTCGGCATCAAGGAAGTTCAGGTTGGCCCCTTCAAGAAGGGCGAGGGCAACGACGGTGACGCGTGGGAGTGGTTCTACGTGCCGTGCCCCACGTCCATCTTCTCTGAGCACTGGGGGACTGGCGGCGACAAGGCCGGCCAGCGTCCTCTCGCCGTTCAGGTCGAGGAGTCTGCCTCGATGTACTACGGTACCCTCGAGGATATGATCGCCAAGATGGCCGAGTTCGACCGTCCCATGGTGCTCTGGCAGCTGTAGACCCCGAATGCTATGATTGTTGCGGCCGTCGATCTTGATGGTCGATGGCCGCAACGTCGTGTTCAAGACTACCAAGGAGGTCAAAATGACCCGTGACGAGTTCCTGGCCCTTGATGCGCCTGAGGCCGCTGATGTTCTGAATGGCCTCATCGCTGGCGGCAAGACCAAGGATGAGGCCCTGGCTGAAGAGGGCATCACCCAGGCCGACCTCATGAAGGCCCAGATCTTCTGGGTGAAGGACAAGTTCATCGCCCGTGCTTGGGGTGGCTACACCTCCACGAAGCGCACCGGCAATGAGGCTGGCGACGACGAGAAGGGCGTCGGCGGTTCCGACCCCTCCAAGGGCTTCGCTGGCATCTAGTCCAGAATCGCTTTTGCGACGAGAGGGCCCGCCCTTATCGGGCGGGTCCTTTTCTTTTGCAGCGCTTGGAAGGCCCTTCGTTGCGGCCTTCTGCCCTGTGGCCACGATGCTGCGGCATCGTCCGTAGGCCTTGCTGGCGAGCAATGCCTACGGACAATACAGAGCATCGCCATGTCCGATTTCCTGACCGTTCCGAATCGAACCGGAGGTACGCACTGATGGCAACCGAGGAAGAGATCCTTGCCGAGATCGAGCAGCTGGGCCGTCTGACCGAGGAGCAGGAGAACATCCTGTACAACATCTCGTTGAAGCAGGACGAGCTGGGCCGCCAGTCCACGAACCTGCTGCGCAGCGTGGTGGAGGAGAGCCCTGTCTACCAGCCGATGATCGAACGCGAGTACCTGACCTACGACGTGTTCAACCACGGCACGAGGCACGAGATCGCGAGCTTGTACGTGACGCTGAAGGGCCTGCGCTACTGCATCCTGTTCAGCGACGAGCTCGCCCCGCGCCGCAAGCTCAACCCGGCGGGCGCCCCCTGGGACTCCGTTCCGGGCGAGGCGGCCTAGGCGCCAGCCTCAAGAGCGATGGCCCGGCTGTTCCTTAGAGCACTCGGGCGCCACGGGCCGCAGCAGGCAGCCAATGCTGCCCCTGCGGCCCGTGCGACGTCGAAGCGAAAGGCCCTGCGGGGCCTTTCGGCTAGGCGGCAGAGCGCGGCATGGATGGCTGCGCGACGGAAGGGGATGGCCTTGATCCTTCTGCAGAGCACTGAGAAACCTGACGTCAGGCGGTATGACATGAGCGTGAGCCTGGGCGTTGACCTGAGCAAGCTGGAGGCGCGCGTCGGCGACCTCTCGCCGACGGCCATGGGCGGCGACAGCACCGCCTCGGTCCAGCGGGCCGCGGAGGCAGAGGCGCGCTTGCGCGAGCGCCGCGCCTCGCTGGAGCGCGCTGCGGACCTCGAGGCAGCTCGGGCCTCGGAGGAGCGGGCATGGGCTGACGGCCAGGGCAACACGTGGCGCTACGTCGTGCTTGATGGCTGCGAGGTGCGCATCGAGGGCTGCGAGGCGGCCCAAGGGCTCCTTGTCCTGCCCTCGGCGGTCGAAGGGCTTCCCGTGGTGGCCTTGGCGGCTGACGCCTGCGCCTACCAGCCGGCCGTGGAGGAGGTCGTCTGCCCTGACGGCATCGTGGCGATGGGCCCGTGCGCCTTCCGCGGCAACAAGGCCCTGCGCCGCATCGCCTTCCCCAAGGACCTCGCCTCCTACGACTCCAACTGGGTGCGCGGCTGCGACAGCCTGGAGGAGCTGGTGCTTCCCGGATGCGTCCCCGTCCTGGATGGGAGCATATTCGACAATCCCTCCCTCAAGCGCCTGCGCATCGGCGCGGGCACCGAGGCCGTCCGACCTGGCGCCTTCAACCGCAGCGCGCTGGAATCCCTGGAGGTGGACGAGGCGAGCCCCTTCCTGAGCAGCGATGGGGTCGGCCTCTATAGCCGCGATGGCCTGGAGCTGCTGGCCCTGGCGGTGCCGAGGGCGGCCTATGCGGTGGCGCCTGGGTGCCGGGCCATTGCCAAGAAGGGGCTTAGCTGCTTCGCCGGCCTGGGGCGCGTGGAGCTGCCAGCCAGCCTGGAGGTCGTCGGCGAGTACGCCTTCGCCCATACGGCCATCGAGTCCTTCGAGGCGTCGGCGGCCCTGGAGCGCATCCTGGATCGGGCGTTCTTCAGCTGCGCGCGCCTGAGCCGCGTGGAGCTGGGCGAGGGGCTGCGGACCGTCGGCGACCACGCCTTCACGGACACGGCTCTGGGGGAGCTGCGCCTGCCTGCGTCCATCGAGGCCATCGGGAGCCCCCTGGCCGCCGGGACCGCCTTGGTCTGCGCCGGGCCCGAGGCGACGTTCTCCATCGCGGAAGGGGCGTCGCTCGAGCTGGATGGCGCGGGCGGCCTGTACCGGCGCAGCGAGGAGGGCCTGCGCCTGGTGCGCTTCATGGACAAGGGCGCCCGCTCCTATGCCGTGCGGGAGGGTGCCGTGGCCATCGAGCCGGGCGCCTTCGCCGGCTTCGAGGAGCTGGAGGAGGCGTGGCTGCCGGAGGGGCTGCGCGAGGTGGGCGCAGCGGCCTTCAAGGGCTGCCATGGGCTACGGCGCATCCATCTGCCCGAGGGCCTGGAGCGGCTAGGGGCCGAGGCCCTGCTCGACACGGGGCTGGAGAGCCTGCGGCTGCCGGCGAGCCTCGTGGAAATAGGGCCGCGCGCCGTGGTGCCCTACGGGTCCCACCATGGCAAGGTGCCGCCGTCCCTGAGGGCGGTGGAGGTGGCCGAGGGCAACCCGCGCTTCGCGACGGAGGGCAGCCTCCTGCTGGAGCGCCTGGGAGAAGGCGCGCTGCGGGTGCTGCTGTGCACCGGCACCGAGGAGGCCGTGTCCGTGCCGGATGCGGTGGCCGAGGTGGCGCCCTATGCCTTCAACAACGTGACGGGCATCCGCTACTTGCGCCTGGCCGATGGCATAGGGCGGGTGGGGCCGCGCGGCCTGGCCCTGGGCGCCCTGGTGGACTGCCTGGTGGTGGACTTGGGCGAGCCGGTCGGCGGCCATGAGCGCTTCGAGCTGCGCTTCCCCCAGACGGACCGCAGCGCCCAGCAGATGATGCTGGCCCTGAGCGTGCCCGACCACGTGGACATCGGCTACATCATGGAGCACTACGACGCAGCCATCGTCAACGGCAGCAGCTTCGACGCGGTCAACGACGGCACCCTCGGCCCCTACGACCAGTGCCGGCGCATCGTGGCGCGCCTGGAGGACCCGGTGCTGCTCACCGCGGTCAACCGCAGCCTGTGCGACCGCGTGCTCCAGCTGGGGCTGGTGCGCATGGCGGTGGAGGCGGCGCGCCACGGCGACCACGAGCTGCTCGGGCGGCTGATGGACCTGGGGTACCTGAACGAGCGCACCATGGACGCCGTGGTCGAGGCGGTCAGCGCGCTGCAGGACGCCGCCATGACCGGCTACCTGCTGGAGGCGAAGCGCCGCCGGTTCGGCGCGAGCGCGCTGGACTTCGAGCTGTAGGGAGGGCCCGTGGGAAGCCGACCGCAAGACGAGAAGCTGCGCCGCCGCCAGGAGGAGGACCGCCTGGCCTGCGACATCGTCGACGAGTGCCGCGTCCAGCTGATGCTGAGGTTCCGCTTCCTGGACCGGGCGCTCTGGCGCATGGGGCTGGAGCCGGTGCGGGCCGGGGGCGCCTACCCTCTGGCGACAGACGGCGAGCGGGTGCTCTGCGACCCGCCGCGGGCGATCGCGCGGTTCCGGGGGTCCTTCGACGAGTCGGTGCGCGATTGCCTGCACCTGGTGATGCACTGCATTTTCCTGCATCCCTTCGCCAAGGCGCGCAAGAACCGAGAGGCGTGGAGCTTGACCTGCGACATCATCGCGGAAAGCGCTGCGATGGAGATGTGCGGCGGCCGCTTCGCCAGCGCGGACGACCCTGCGCGCGGCGAGGCGCTCAGCGAGCTGCGCATGCTGGTGGGGCGCCTGCTGCCGGGCAAGGTGTACGACCTGGTGGAGGCCATGGTGGAGACACCGGAGGGCCAGCACCATCGCGGCCTGGGCCGCAGCGCCCTGAACCAGTGGCACGACTTGTTCGAGCGAGATGACCACGGGGCCTGGCCAGCCTTCGGCCCCGGCGCTGGCGAAGGAGCTGACGACGGCGAGCCGAGCGACAGGGAGGGCGACGGTGCCGCCGACGGCATCCGCACCCAGGCCGCGGGCGACCAGGACGAGGCCGACGCGCCGCCCCCCGAGCTTCCCCAGCCCCAGTCGGCTGCTGGCACCGAGGGCGCTGACGAGGCCGAGGGCGACCAGGCCGCTCCCGACGCCGGTGCCGAGGAGGCCGACGAGCGGCAAGGGGGCGATGCGGCCGAGAGCGGGGAGGGCGCGGGGCACCAGCCATCTGCCGAGGAGCCGGAGCGGCAATGGCGCGACCTGGCCAAGCAGATGGAGATGGACCTGCAGACCTTCTCGCGCGAATGGGGCGAGGGCGCCGGCGAGCTGATGGCCAACCTGGCCGTGGCCAACCGCCAGCGCTGCGACTACAGCGGCTTCCTGCGGCGCTTCATGGTGGTGGCCGAGGAGATGCAGCTGAACATGGACGAGTTCGACTACGCCTACTATAGCTACGGCATGGAGCTGTACCGCAACATGCCCTTGGTGGAGCCCTTGGAGTACAAGGAGTCGAAGCGGGTGCGCGACTTCGCCATCGTGCTGGACACCTCGGAGTCGGTGAGCGGGCCCTTGGTGCGGCGGTTCGTGGAGCACACCTTCGAGA
This sequence comes from uncultured bacterium, assembly GCA_947564525.1. Classification (GTDB taxonomy): domain Bacteria; phylum Actinomycetota; class Coriobacteriia; order Coriobacteriales; family Eggerthellaceae; genus D16-63. The sequence goes on from CANOCK010000023.1 coordinate 14,808, forward strand.
TGCTCAAGAGCTCCGAGGACTACGCCACCTCGGTGAACGTGCACGTGATCCAGTGCGACTCGAAGGTGCAGTCGGACCTGAAGGTGACGGACCTGCGGGACGTGGACGCCCTGATGGAGGGGTTCGTGGTGCGCGGCTTCGGCGGCACGGACTTCCGGCCGGCCTTCGCCTACGTGGACGCCCTGGCCAAGCGCGGGGAGTTCGGCGACCTGAAGGGGCTCGTCTACTTCACCGACGGCTACGGCAGTTTCCCGGAGAAGGCCCCGGGCTACGACGTGGCCTTCGTGTTCATGGAGCAGGAGGGCGAGCCGACGCCGCCGGTGCCGCCCTGGGCCATGAAGGTGACCATCGACGAGGACGCCATCGGCGAGCTAGGGAAAGGAGCGGCGCTATGAACATCGCGTCAGCCAAGCAGCAGGTGAAGGACACGGTGGAGGCCTACCTGGAGATGGACGAGGCGGGGGTCTACCGCCTGGGGCCGGCCCACCAGCGGCCGGTGTTCCTGCTGGGGGCGCCGGGCATCGGCAAGACGGCCATCATGGAGCAGGTGGCGCGGGAGCTGGGCATCGGGCTGGTGTCCTACTCCATGACCCACCACACCCGCCAGAGCGCCCTCGGGCTGCCGCGCATCGAGCACCGCAGCTTCGAGGGGATGGAGTTCGAGGCCTCGGAGTACACCATGTCCGAGATCGTGGCGGCCATCTACGACTACATGGAGCGCACGGATCTGCGCCGCGGCATCCTGTTCCTGGACGAGATCAACTGCGTGTCGGAGACGCTGTATCCCTCCATGCTCCAGTTCCTGCAGTTCAAGACGTTCGGTAAGCACAAGGTGCCCGAAGGGTGGGTGGTGGTGTGCGCCGGCAACCCGCCGGAGTACAACCGCTCGGTGCACGAGTTCGACATCGTGACCCTGGACCGCTTGCGCGAGATCGACGTGGAACCGGACTACGCCGCGTGGAGGGCCTATGCGACGGAGGCGGGCCTGCATCCGGCGGTGACCACGTTCCTGGAGGCGAAGAAGGACTGCTTCTACAAGGTGGAGAGCCGGCCCGGTGGCGGGAAGGCCTTCGTGACGGCACGGGGCTGGGAGGACCTGGCGCGGGTCATAGCGCTGTACGAGGGGCTGGGCAAGCCGGTCGACCGGGAGCTGGTGGCCCAGTTCCTGCGCGACGCCGACGTGGCGGACCAGTTCGCGGTGTACTACGCGCTGTTCCAGAAGTACCGCTCGGACTACCAGGTGGATGCCATCCTGTCCGGGGAGGCGGGCGAGGCCATCAAGGAGCGCGCGCGGCAAGCCGCCTTCGACGAGCGCCTCGCGCTGCTGGGGCTGCTGCTGGACGCCGTGGCCGGCGACTGCGCCGACGTGCTGGAGCGCGAGGAGGTGGCCCTGGCCCTGCGCGACGTGCTGCGGGAGGCCAAGCCGGAGCTCCTGGAGGGGGCGGCGGCGGAGGTGGCCCTGGGCGGCCGCATCGCCGCACGGGAGGCGGCCCTGGGGCGCAAGGTGGCCTCGGGCACGGCGTCGGACGCCGTGGTGCGCAAGGAGCGCCTGGCCCTGGCCGCCCTGCGAGACCTGGCCGCCCGGTGCGCCTTGGAGCGGGCCCTGGAGGGGCCGGAGGCCTTCGCCGTGGTGGAGCGGGCTTACAAGGAGCTGGTGGGGGCCCTCGGCCCCGCCGTCGAGGCGGCGAGCGCGCGGATGGACGGGGCCTTCGGCTTCGTCGAGGAGTGCCTGGGCAGCCGGGAGATGCTGGTGCTGGTGGCGGAGCTCTCCACCCGGCGCGCTACGACGCAGTTCATCGCTCGCCATGGCAACGAGCGCTACTACGCCCGCAACGAGGAGCTGCAGGTGGATGCCGCCCGCACCGGCCTGGGCGAGCGGGCAGCCTTGCTGGAGGAGCTGGACGAGGGCCTGGAGCCGAAGGAAGCCTCGGGCCCGACGGCGGCGAGCGGCCTGCGCGCGGCGGCAGCGCCGGGAGCCCCGTGCCCGGCGCCAGGCGGCAGCGCGGCGGCTGGCGACGCGGCGGCCCCTGCGGCCTCGGCCTCGGCCTCGCCCGAGCCCATCGCTCGCGCGCTGCTCCAGGGCTACTACGACGGCAAGCAGTTCGAGTACGGCTTCGCCGGGGTGTGCAAGATGATGCTGCCGGTGAGCGACCTGAAGGGCAAGAAGGTGCTCGACGTGTGCTGCCGCCGGGGCATGGGGGTGTACAAGCTGAGCGCCATGGTGGGCGACCGCGGCGAGGCCGTGGGCGTCGACTGGAGCGCCGCCTACATCCAGGAGGCCAAGGACGGCATGGGCCGGGCCTGGCGCGACAGCGGCCTGAAGGCCAACAACATGGACTTCCGCGTGGCGTACCCGGAGGACCTCGTCAGCGCCGGCATAGGCTCGGGCACCATGGACGCGGTCTACGTGAACAATGTGGTGACGCTCTTTTGCGACCAGGCCCAGGCCCTGCGAGAGTTCAGCCGCGTGCTGCGCCCGGGCGGCCTGCTCATCCTGGAGACGGTGTTCGCCGACCGGCCGCGGGACGAGGCGGTGGTGGAGGCGGCCCGGGCGATGGGCAACAGCATCCAGGCGGCGCGCACCGAGGAGGAGAACCGGGCGTGGCTGAGGGCCGCGGGCTTCGCCAAGCCCTTCTTGGAGGACAGCTACGAGGTTGCGGCGGACCGGGGCTACCGGCCTGAGCAGAAGGTGGCCGTGGCGCCGGGGGACGAGGACGTGCGCTACCAGGCGGTCTGCCTCTACGTGCACAAGCGCTAGGCGGCCCTGTGGCGTCCGGGGGCAGGGGCACCATGGGGTACAATGGACGGGTTATGCAAGGAGCGCACTTCAGCGAGGGGGAACGAGAGTGCAGGTAAAGGACAAGGCGCGCGAGGACGACGGCAAGGTGCAGGAGCTGGTGCTCACCGTGACGGCGAGCGCGGAAGAGGTGGACGCTGCGGCGGGCCGCTTCTTCAAGGACATAGCCCAGCGCGAGATCCCGGGCTTTCGCAAGGGGAAGGCACCGCGCAGCGTGCTGGAGCAGAGCGTCGGGGGCCATGCCAACGCCATGGGCGGCGTGGCGGAGACGCTCATCAACGAGATGGCCTTCGCGGCCATCGACGAGGCGGACGTGATCTTCATCGCCGAGCCGCAGTTCAACGTCGATGCGCCCGTGGAGGAGGGCAAGCCGTTCACCTTCACTGTGGCGGGCCCCGTGGCGCCGCTGGCGAAGCTGACCGACTACGGCCCGGTGTCCATCGAGATGCCGCCGGACGAGGCGACGGATGCCGAGGTGGCGGCCCAGATGGACGCCCTGCGCGACTACTACCACTCCTTCGAGGACATCGAGGACGGTTCCCACGAGGCGGCCATGGGCGACTACGTGAGCATCGTGGCCACGGTTACCAACCATGGCAAGCTGGTGTCGGGGATGCGGGACGCGTCGCGCCTGGTGGGGCTCGGCGAGGGCACCATGCCCGCCTCCTTCGACGAGAAGCTGCTCGGTGCCAAGGTCGGCGACGAGCTGGAGTTCGACTTCGAGGCCAAGGACGCCGAGGGCAGCTCGGAGTACGGCGACGGCGACCTGCACGCGGAGGTGCAGGTGAAGGGCTTCCGCCGGCTGCTGCTGCCCGGCGACGAGGAGCTGGCCGCCAAGGTGGGCTGCGCGGACGTGGACGACATGAAGGCGCAGCTGCGGCTCAGCATCAACCAGCAGAAGGCCCAGGAGCTGCCCAAGCTCATGGTGGACCGCGCCATCGAGGCGCTGCTGGAGCGGCTGGACGGCGAGGTGCCCGGCTACTACGTGGACTTCATCCGCCAGGACGTGGGCCGCGAGCTCATGCAGGGGCTCCAGCAGCAGGGCACCAACCTGCAGCAGTGGATGATCGAGAACGCCGTCAACGGAGACGAGATGAAGGCCGACGTGGCCCGCGAGGCCGCCCGCCGCGCCGCCATCGACTGCGCGCTGGAGGCGCTGTTCGTCGAGAAGGGCTGGGAGGTGACCGAGGAGGACATCGAGGCTCTGTTCGCGGCCGAGGAGGACCCGGCGGCCGCCCGCGCCAAGTGGCAGGAGGCCAACCGCATGGCCGACGTGCGCAAGATGTACCGCCGCGAGAAGGCCACCCGCTGGCTCGTGGACAACGCCGAGGTGACCGTCGTCGAGGACGGCGCGGTCGCCGCGGCCTAGGGAACCACCGATTACTGAGAGCGCTTTGACGAAAGGAAGCATTATGGAACTCGGCTCTACTGTCACCCTCGCCTACACCGGCAAGCTGGACGACGGCACGGTGTTCGGCTACGCCACCAAGGAGAAGCCCATGGTGTTCCAGACGGGCATGGACATGGCCATCGACGGCTTCGAGAAGGCCATCATGGAGATGAGCGAGGTGGGCGAGAAGAAGGAGTTCACCGTCGGCGAGTACGAGGCCTACGGCGAGTACCTGGAGGACTACACTCAGAAGGTGCCCAAGGAGCAGGTTCCGCGCGGCTCGGTGAAGGTGGGCCAGCGCGTGCTCATGGCGAGCTCCGAGGACGGCACCCCCATGCCGGTGACCGTGATCGCCGTGGAGAATGGCGTGGTGACCTTCGACATGAACCATCCGCTGGCGGGCAAGAGCCTGAACTTCGAGGTGGAGATCCTGGACATCAAGGAGCCGCCGGAGAACTTCGTATCGGCCCAGGAGAAGGCGGCTCACATGAAGGAGCAGTCCAAGCTGCTCGGCGGTGACCAGGCGAGCGACTACCGCTAGGCTCGGTCGGGCCATCGCCCTGCGCTCGGACCATCATGGCCGCGAGCGCGAGAGCCCAAGGCTGGAAGAGAGAAGGCTCCCTTGCGGGAGCCTTCTTCGTTGCTGGGACCGTGGCGCCTCCGGGCGCTCGGGCGGTGGGACGTGACGGCCCTCCTAGCCGAGGGACACGAAGCTGTCGGGGAACTGCTTGTTGGCATTGAGCACGTCGGCGCTGGTGTCGCCATAGCGCAGCCACTCGGTGTCGGTGGGCTTGCGCTTGATCATGGCGTCCTCCATGACCTGCTTGAGCGCCTTGGTCTTCAGGGCGTAGCTCTCCATCTGGGGCAGGCGGCCGTCGAGCTCGATCTGCTTGCGCTTGTGGGCCTTGTCCTGGATGCTGTCGCCCGGGATGATGGCGTAGAAGTCCTCGGCCTCGAGCTTGAGGCCGGCGTGCTGGGCGTAGGCGTCGAGCGCCGAGTCCTCCCGCAGGCTCTGGATGGCGCGCTCGCGCACGTCGGCGTACATCTGCTCGGTGGTGACGCCGCGCTGCTGGCAGAACTGCTCCAAGGTCATGCCATTGCGGCTGACCATCTCCTCCAGGCGCATGTTGGCGGCGTAGACCGACTCCTCCACCAGCTCCTCCGGCAGGTCCTCCACCAGGCGGGTGGCCAGCTCGCGGCAGATGACGTCCTGGTCGGCCAGCTGCTGGATCTCGCGGTTGTCGCGGTACATGTTGTAGCGGATGAAGATGAGCAGCTCGTCGACGCTCTTGAAGTCGTCGGTGTGGGCCTTGACCCATTGGTCGGTGAGCTTGGGCTGCTCGCCGTCCTTGCAGACGGCGTAGGCCAGCCAGCGCAGCGCCTGCTCGCGCACGGCCTCCTCGGGGATGCGGACCTCCTCGGCGACCACGTAGACCGGGTCGTAGGAGGAGAGGGTGAAGCGTGGGGTTGCCATAGGGATGCCTCCAAAAGGGTCGGATGGGTTCGACTCGCTATTCTACCGCTTAATGGGGCGGGGCGATGCCGGGCAGGGGATACTGTGCTAATATTCCTAGAGCGATTCGCGGTCGAGTGGCGCAGCGGGAGCGCAGGTGCCTTACAAGCACAAGGCCGGGGGTTCAAATCCCTCCTCGACCACCATGGACCTTCACCCTGTCTGACCTGTTCAGGCGGGGTTTTTCTTTTCGCATCTCCCTATATCTCCTGGCATTTTTGGCGAATAGCGGCGAACGGAGTTCCCAGAGAAGCACGTCTGCGCGATTTGCCAGCTGATTCGCGTTGGCGAGTTTTGGCGAGTGGAGGGTCGGGGCATCTCCGAAGGGGTGCCCTACCGCGTGGCCGCGCGACCAGGGCGTGGCGGCCGATGCGGGGCGGCGAGGGCTCCTGACGCCCTCTGGCACGGCGCGCCCTGTCCGTTCGCGAGGCGGGGCGCCGCGGTCGAAGCGATGGCCGCGCGGCTTGCTCGCGGGCGACAGGTGGATGTTCTTGCTGGATTCGATGGGTGGCCACGCGGGCCTTCCGGGGGCGTTGCCCGGGTGGCCTTGCTGGAGGTCGGGGCGTTCCGCATGGCTTTCCGCGACGGCGAGGGGGCGCCGGGCGGCGTCTTCCTGCCAGGGAGGCGGGCGGCTGGCAGGGGCGGGAGCGCGGCTTTCCGACTACCGTCCTGCTGGACGGGGCTCCCATACTGGCCCTCACGGCCATGAGAGAGCGGAGGGCCAATGAAGCGGAGCAAATCGATGATAGCCGGCATAGCCTGCGCCTTGGGCTGCATGGTGTGCGTGGGCCTGTACATGGGCCAGGTGGACGCCGAGGCCCAGGCCTACCGGCGCGAGGCCATGGAGCGCTATGGGGGCGAGCAGACAGAGGTATGCGTAGCCAGCCGCGACATCGCCGCGGGGGAGACCATCGGCGACAGCGCAGTGGAGACGCGCACATGGCTGGCAGCCCTGCTGCCCGAGGGGGCAGTGGCCTCGCCGGCGGAGGTGGTGGGGCGCCAGGCGGGGTCGAGCATCCTGGAGGGCGAGGTGGTCACGGCCAAGCGGCTGGAGGCGTCCCAGGCGGCGCTGCAGGTGCCCGACGGGCTGGTGGCGGTGAGCGTGCCGGCGCGGGAGGTGCAGGCCATCGGGGGCGCCTTGGCGCCGGGCATGCGCGCCGACGTCTACGCCATCGGCGCGACGTCCACGAGCAAGCTGCTCTCTGAGGCCCTGATCGTGGCCACGAGCGCATCGAGCGCGGAGCTCTCCGGCTCGTCGGCCATATCGTGGGTGACGCTGGCGGTGAGCCCGTCGGCCGTGGAGGAGCTGATCGCGGCGGCCGAGGGCATGGAGCTGTACTTCGTGCTGCCCAACACCGCCGTGGACGCCGAGGCCCTGGCCGAGGGGGCGGGCGCGGCGCGGGGCGCTGGCGGAGCAGCGGGCGAGGCGCCGGGCGCTGGGGGCGCGGG
>CANOCK010000024.1 GCA_947564525.1 uncultured bacterium
GGTTGGGCTGCCTGGCGCCATGAGATGCATCCTGCAGGGAGCGCACGGCCCTTGGGGCGGCTCGGGTCGGCGTCGCGGAGGTCGATGGCGGGAGAGGCCTTCCCGCTCGGCGAGATGGCGCGAAGGGGCGACGTAGCCCCCGCCCTCCGCCATTCCCATTCCTGTTGCCAAAAAAGCGGTCGAGCAAGTAAGAAGCAAATGACGAGCAAGTAAGATCTTGTGGAAAGGCCACGATTTGACCAGGCACTTCTGCAATCGCTCGCAGAAAAGGCCTCGAAAACGGGCCTGAGAAGCAAATGACGAGCAAGTAAGATTCTAGGACGGTGCGCTCTCAGGCCCATCCTGGTTGGTACTGCATGTACTTAGGGGAGGTCTTTGGGTCTACAGGCTTGATCAGGTTGCTCTCCACGGCATCCTTGATAAGCCGCGACACCTGGGCTGCCTTGGTGCTCTCGAGGCCGAATCGCTCCCTTAGGCTTCCGTTCGTCACGTACTCGTTGCTCTCGTAGAGGACGCAGGCATGCCAGTAGCACGCCTTAAGCCTCTCCTCGGGGGTGAGCATTCGGTATTCCTTCGGCTGGAAGATGGTGACGCGCATGCTTTCTCCCGAGCGCGTGTCGATGCGCGGGGCCGGGGAGCGGAATTCCTCGCATCCGGCGATGATCTTGTCCCAGCCGCTTCCGGCTTCTTCGCAGAAGTGGAAGATGCGCATGATGGCGGAGAGGTCCTCGTTTCTTGAGCGAGGAGAGTCGTTGACAATGCGTTCCACTTCCACGAGCGGCACGCCCGGGTTGGAGACTTCGATGCGGTCGTCGAACACCTCGATGGCGGGACCTGACCCGGTTATGGTGAAGTCCTGGTGGATGAGGGCGTTCACCACGGCTTCTCTGATGACCACCGGCGCGTAGGCGCGCGTGGGCTTCCTCTGCACGCCCTCGATCACATCTCCCGTCTCCAGCAGCCCTTCCAGGTAGCCATAGGCTAGGGGGAGGCTGATGGCGTACCCAGCAGGAAACTCTCGCTCGCTACGATTGGCGGTGCGGCCCTTCCCGTCGTAGCGCGCTACTCGCAGCTTCTTTCTCTTTACAGTGGGAAATGACATCATGTCCTTCGCGAAGAGGAGCGCCCCTAAATTGGTGATGGTAACGAGGCCATCGTCTTGGCTCGCAAGAAGGCCGTCCTGCTCGAAGTAGTGGAAGGCCGCTTCGAGCGACGTTGGGCGCGGGATGTCCTTGAGGTCGAAGTACGCCTCGCGTTCGAGCCTGTCGAATGCCTCCTCGAGGGAGAGGTCTTCCATGGCAGCCTGCTTCTCGAACGATCGATGCTGTATGCGCGCCCAGAGGTCGCTTTCGCGCGTCGATCCCTCCTTGAGCTTTTGGGTGGAGGAATCGGTTCGGATGTAGGCGATGTTGTCGAATCGGACTGGGGAGTAGGCGGCGGGCCATATCTTGAGGATCACCAGGCCCTTGCCGTCGCAGTCGACCTCGTCGAACTCGAAGTTCGCGTTGTCGCTCAAGTGCTGGCGCAGCCATATCTCCAATCCTTGGTTGCCCTTCTTCTTCGAGCGGGGCTTGAAGCTGGTGCCGAGCACGTCGTGGGTCTTGTCGTCGATGCCCCATATCTTGTAGGCGGCCGTTGCTCCGTGATAGGCAGCCGAGTTCGCCAGGGCGGAAATGTCCTGCCCTTCCTTCTCAAAGTCAGAGAAGTTGTGCTTGAACTCGACGTACTCGGTCTCGTCGGGTAGGCTGCGGAGGTTGTCTACGAGGCGAGCGGCGTTTTGGATCATAGGGTCTCCTGACTGGCGCGTGCGATCATTCTAACGCTCAGAAAGCGGTCGAGCAAATAAGAAGCAAGTAAGAAGCAAATGACGAGCAAGTAAGATCTTGTGGAAAGGCCACGATTTGACCAGGCACTTCTGCAATCGCTCGCAGAAAAGGCCTCGAAAACGGGCCTGAGAAGCAAATGACGAGCAAGTAAGATTCTAGGACGGTGCGCCTTGATGCGCTCTGGCGCCCGGCTCTGCTGGGCCGTCTCTGCGGGTGCGCGCTCCTTCTTTGGGTCGTGTCGAGCGTCAAGGCTCTGAGCTGGGATTTGCAGCCATAAGGCGCCCTCAGGTTGCTGGAAATGCTTCCGGAAGTTGGTAGCGCGCGGTGGTCTTGTGGCCTAAAGTGGGCCATGCCGGCTTGAACGACGAGGCCCCTTGGGCCACCCGACAGGTCGGGCGTCCAGGCGTCCGCCCGCTACTATATGGAAGGCATCAACCATGAGCTTCAGAGACAACCTCTTGCATCTGCGCGCGTCGCACAACATGACCCAAGAGCAGCTCGCCGTGCTGCTGGGCGTCAGCCGTCAGTCGGTCACCAAGTGGGAGTCGGAGCGGTCCTACCCGGAGATGGACAAGCTCCTCAAGCTGTGCCAGACGTTCGGCTGCACGTTGGACGAGCTGGTCCAGGGCGACCTGACCGACCGTGCTCCCGAGCCGAGCGCCGCCCCGGCCACGAGCGCGCCGCCGGCAGACGTCTTCGGTTACGACGAGTTCATGCGCCGCTTCGCCAACCGCATCGCCAACGGCGTGATGACGATCGTCCTCGGCGTGGCGGCCATGCTGGTGGTGTTCGGCACCGCCGAGCCCGGCATGGCGAGCTTCGCCGTGCTGCCCGAGAACATCGCTGCGGCCCTGGGGATGCTCTGCCTGCTCGTTGCCCTCGTTATCGGCCTGGCCCTCATCATCCCCGCTGGCATGAGCCACGCGCAGTTCGTGCGCGAGCACCCCTTCATCGAGGACTTCTACACCACCGAGCAGAAGGCGCGGGCGCGCTCGGCCTTCAGATACGAGTGCATCGGGGGCATCGCCGTCATCCTCGTTGGCGTGTGCGCCCTCATGGCGCTCGGCGACACTCCCTATGAGGAGTCCGTCGGCATCCCGGCCTTGCTGGTGTGCGTTGCGGTGGGCGCGCGCTTCATCGTCCACGGGGGCTTGACCTTGGGCCGCACGAACCTTGCCAAGTACAATCGCTGCGTTGGGGAGATTCTGGACGCCCACGAGATCGAAGGCGCGAACATCCCGGCGGAGCGGAAGGCCGAGCTGCTACAGCAGTCGAAGACGGACAAGCGCATCGCCGCGGTGTGCGGCGTCATCATGCTGCTGGCCACGATCGTCGCGCTGCTCCTGCTGTTCGTGCCCTACGCCATGGGCGTGGAAGACTACAGCCAGGGCCCCATCACCCTGTTCTGGCTGCCGTGGCCCATCGGCGGTCTGCTGTGCGGCATCGCTGCTGTGATCATCAAGGAGTTCGGCAGGCCCGAGGCCTAGGATGGCTCTCTGCTCCGAGGCCCTGGCGCATGGTGGCGTGCCAGGGCCTCAGCTTTGCAGCATCCTTCGCAGCCCGTCGAGGCTGGACACCTCCTCCATGACCTCCAGCAGCTCGTCCGCTTGGTAGAGCACCCCGCGCTGGGCGTTCCCCGTCGGCCGCACCATGCCGTAGCCGCACGCCTGCTCCAGCACGTCGCGGGCGGCGCGCTGGGATATCCCCAGCCGTCGCGCCACGTAGGCGGAATCGACCACTGGCTGCTCCACCAGCAGGTTCGGCATCTCGTGGATGCGCGCGCTGCTTCGCTGGACGATGCTGGACCGCCATCGGCCGACCGTCTCCCCAATGGCTGCAGAGGCCTTCGCGCCGATGACCACGGCCAGCTCCAGGGCATCGGTCACCTGCTCGATGATCGGTAGCGGGTCTCCCTCGTGATAGCGGTCCAGCGCATCCATGTAGGCGCTCATGTTGCGCAGGAGGCCGGCCGAGACGGGCAGCGTGGTGTGGCGCAGCAGCCCTTCGTGGCGCAGCACCTTGCTCAGTAGCGCGCGGCCCGTGCGGCCGTTCCCGTCTATGAAGGGGTGGATGGTCTCGAACTGGGCGTGGAGGAGCGCTGCCTTCGCGATGGGCCCCAGGTCGTCGCGACGGGAGAACGCGACCAGGTCGTCGAGGCAGCCTGGGACGCGGGAGGCCACCGGCGGGGCGAAGAGCGCCTCGTGGGGGCTGTAGGGCGTCCCTCCGATCCACACCTGCTCTTGGCGGATGGCGCCTCCGAAGCTGACCCCGGCAGGGGCCATGAGCGCTTCGTGGATCCTGGCGATGGCTTCGATGGTCAGCTCGTCGGGAAGGTCGAGCGCCTCCCTCATCGCGAAGACGTTGCCCGCTATGAGCTGGGCGTTCCGCGGTGCCTTGAAGGACACTTCAGCAAGGGCTATGTTGCGGATGCTGGCTGTCAGCCGCTCGATCTGGGAGCTGGCCGCAGATTCGCTCCGCAACAGCGTGGCGGGCAGGTTGAACCTTGCCCTGGCCTGCTGCTCGTCGAACCGCGACACCATGGCGACGGCCTCGCTCATCCGCGCCTCCAGCGGGGCGGGAACGGCCAAGGCCCGGGTGGCGAGGGGGAGTGGGATCGCTGCCTGGTAGGTGGCGGTCATCTTGCGACGACGGCTCCTGGGAACGAGCGCCAGCTCGTCGGGGTCTCGCGCCCAAGGCGCCTCCTCGTAGGAGAGCGCTGGCCATTGCGCCGATCCGCCCATAGCAGCTCCTTTCGCTTCCTTTAGCTTCGGGTCAGGGGAAGCGAGAGCGCATCCGGGGCCGCTTGCGTAGAGCTGGCCTTGCGCCGTCGCCTCGGGCGGCGGCGTCGGCCTATACTGGGAGGCTCCGCAACGAGGAGGCGACCATGGCCCAACGCTACACTGCAGATGACTTCGACAGCGACGCCCATGTGGGCCCGGCCGAGGCGCTCCAGCGCCTGAAGGAGGGCAACCGCATCTACGTCGAAGCCCTCGACCACGAGCGCGACCTGTCGCCGGAGCGCATCCGCGACCTGTTCGAGCGCGGGCAGAAGCCCTTTGCGACGGTCATAACCTGCGCCGATTCCCGCGTCGTGCCCGAGCACATCTTCATGGCGGGCCTGGGGGAGCTGTTCGTGGTGCGCGTGGCGGGCAACGTGGTCGGCCCGCTGGAGGCGGCCAGCGCGGTGTACGCCTGCGCGCACCTGCATACGCGGCTGCTGCTGGTGCTGGGCCACACCCACTGCGGCGCCATCAAGGCGGCGCTGGAGGGGGAGGCAGGGCCGGTGGCTCCGCTGACGGAGCGCATCGCCACAGCCATCGGCAACGAGCGCGACCCGTACCAGGCTAGCGTGCGCAACGCCCAGGCCGCCATGGCCGACCTGCGTTCTGTCGACGAGCTGGCGGCCCTGGAGCGCCAGGGCGACCTGGCCATAGCCGGCGCCATCTACCACACCCACTGCGGCGTCGTGGACTTCCTCTGAGAGAGCGCGGCCGATGCCGTGCCGCGGGGTGGGCTGCGGGGGCGGCCTCGAGCTGACCTGAGGTTGCGGATGCGGCATCGAGCCAGGTCGCTGCAGTGGAGGTCGAGCTCGCTGGGTCGGTCAGGCGCAGGGGCTGGCCGACGAGGTGTCCGCCTCGCGGGTCCCTCTCCCCAGCTCTTCGATGCCGGCCCATCCTAGCAGCGCTGCGATGCCGTCGTCCACTGGGGTGTTCAGCAGATGGTACAGTCTGCGCGGCACCGCGTCGTCCATGTAGAGGCACAGCGTCCGCACGTCGTAGGGCATGCCGGCCTTGAACCAGTGGCTGACCCCGCCCACCTCCGCGTCGGCCAGGGCGATGATCTGGAACTCCAGCTCCTCGTCCAGCTTCTCGTGCTTGTAGTCGGTGATGGTCTCGCGCAGGGTCTCGATGCGGCGGCGCTTGGCGTGAGAGAACAGGGACTGATGCCCTTCCATGTCGAAGCACCAGCGGTACAGCGTCGCATGCCGGGCGAACGTGAGGGTGTTCAGGTAGTTCGACTGGAACCAGGTCAAGGTTCGCCCCGTCTGGAAGAGGAACCGCTCTGCCACCAGGTTGTAATGCCATTGGCTGATGTCGTACTTGTCCTTGAAGTGGTAGTAGAACGTTGCCCGTGCGATTCCTGCCTTGGTGCAGATCTGGGTGACCGAGATCTCGTTGAAGCGATGGGACTCCAGCAGCTTTTCGAAGGCGTTCACGACCAGCATCTGAGTTGCATGCCCTTGGAACTCGAAGATATCGCTCATTGTGCACTCCTGGGAGTCTATGCAGCATGGCCCCAATATACAGCCAAGGAAGCCCTGTAGCACCCATTCGGACATAAACGCGGCCTTGTCAGAAGGGCTGATACAAACTCATGGATTTGACTGTTCAGATGCGTTTTTCAGGGCGGTACCTTTAGCTCAGGAAGAGCCCCGCGAAGCGGCATGCGAGGGCTCTGGGCGGGAGGGCTTCCCGCTTGTCCCGGATGCCTGGGTCCGCTTCCAGGCAAGACGAGAGGAGAGGTGCAAATGGCAGATCACGGAGTAGAGGGCTATAACAACAGTGGCGTGTCCACGCAGCTCGTCGGTGACTTCCTCGAAGTCCCCCATGAGCGCCCGTGGCGCTACGAGGAGGACGGCCTCACGGTCACGCGCGGCAGCGCATGGTCTGGCCCTGGGTGCCATGACGGCTGCGGCGTCCTTCTCTACACCGACAAGGATGGCAAGCTGGTGAAGTGCGAGGGTGATCCGGAGAACCCCTACAACCGGGGACGCCTCTGCGTGCGCTGCCTCGACGTGCCCGAGGTCACCTATCACAAGGACCGCTTGCTCTATCCCATGAAGCGCGACCCGAAGGACCGCGGCAAGGACAAATGGGAGCGCATCTCCTGGGAGGAGGCCATCGACTTGGTGGCTGACACCTTCCTTGAGATCAAGGAGAAGTACGGCGCCGAGTCGGTCGTGTTCGGCCAGGGCACGGGCCGCGACATCGCCGCCTACATCACGCGCCTGTGCTGGTCGTTCGGCTCGCCCAACTACGTGCTGTTCCTGTCTGGCTGCGCGTGCTACCTGCCCCGCGTGGCGGGCATGGCGGCCACGGCCGGCTCGTTCTGGGTGGCGGACTGCTCCCAGCAGTTCCCCGACCGCTACGACAATCCGCAGTACAAGGTGCCCGAGACGATGTTCATCTGGGGCAACTACCCGCTTCGCGCCAACTCCGACGGCTTCTACGGCCATTGGGTGGTGGACCTCATGAAGCGCGGCATGGAAGTGGTCATGATCGACCCCAAGGTCACCTGGCTCTCCACCCACTCGAAGATCCACCTGGCCATCCGTCCCGGCACCGACGCCGCCCTGGCCCTGGGCTTCCTGAACGTGATCATCAACGAGGACCTGTACGACCACGACTTCGTGGACAAGTGGACCTACGGCTTCGACCAGCTCAAGGAGCGCGTGCAGGACTATCCGCCCGCCAAGGTGGCCGAGATCACATGGATCCCCGAGGAGAAGATCGTCGCCGCGGCGCGCCTGCTGGCCAGCAGCAAGCCCGCTACCATGCAGTGGGGCGTGGCCGTGGACATGACCAAGGAGGCGCTGCCGGCCTCCCAGGCCATCGCTGCCTGCTTCCAGATCACCGGCAACGTGGATGTGCCGGGCGGAATCATCGCCCCGCCCGAGATCCTGAATTACGCTGGTGGCTGGGGTCGCGAGCTGTGCCCTGAGGAGACGTGGAAGAAGCGCATCGGCTTGGACATGTACCCGCTGCTCAACTTCGGCTTCCAGATCGCCCAGCCCGACGAGCTGCGCCACACCATGGTGACCGGAGAGCCCTACAAGATCCACGCGACGTGGCTGCAGCAGAACAACACGCTGTCCTGCATGTCCGCAGACCCTCAGGAAACCTACGCTGGCTTGATGAACTGCGACTTCAACGTGTCGGTCGACCTGTTCATGACCCCGACCATCATGGCCACCTCCGACGTGGTGCTGCCCGCCGCCACCTTCCCCGAGCGCAACGGCCTCCGCTTGGGCGACGGCGTTCAGCGCGGCGAGGTCATCAACAAGGTGTGCCAGGTGGGCGAGTGCAAGTCCGACATGGAGATCAACCTGCTGCTGGGCAAGCGCTTCAACCCCGAGGCGTGGCCATGGGAGAACGTTGACGAGATGTTCAGCGCCATGCTGGAGGCTCAGACCCCGTTCAGCTTCGATGACGTGCGCGAGAAGGGCCCGATCTACCTGCCGTTCAGCTACAAGCGCTACGAGACCGGCCGCCTGCGCGCCGATGGCCAGCCGGGCTTCGGCACCCCCACCGGCCGCATCGAGCTGTACTCCACCTTCTATGACAACGCCGGCATGGACCCGCTGCCCTACTTCGAGGAGCCGGTGCCCGGCCCGAACTCCACCCCTGAGCTGCTGGAGGAGTACCCGCTGGTGCTGACCACCGGCGCCCGCCCCTGGTCGCTGTTCCACTCAGAGCATCGCCAGGTGGAGCGCATGCGCAACCTCAAGAAGGAAGCCAACGTGTACATGAATGCAGCCACGGCTTCCAAGTATGGCCTGGTCGAAGGCGACTGGGTGTGGGTCGAGAACGTCTATGGGCGCTGCAAGTCCAAGGTGGTCGTGACCAACATCTACCAGGATCCGCGGGTCATCGCCTGCGACCATGCCTGGTGGCATCCCGAGGGCGACCCGGAGAAGCTCTTCGACACCCACGACCTGAACGTGAACAACCTGCTCCCCGGCATCCCCGGCAAGGCGGGCTTCGGATCCAACTACAAGACCACCCTGGTGAAGCTGTACAAGGTCACCCCTGAGGACGGCACCAACGGCCCGTTCAAGGGCGGCGAGGAGGGCGGCAAGTCCCAGGCCCTCGACGGCAAGGGGGTTGCAGCCATCCAGGACCTGGTCGACCAGCGCAATCAGCTCGTGGAAGACGTCAAGGCGATCAAGGAGGCCATGGCGGAGGCTGCGAGGCAGGCATAAGGGCGCATCGGGCGGCTCAGCCCGCCAGCTAAGACGAAGCGGGCGCAGGACGCGACCGGCCTGCGCCCCAAGGATAGAGAGGTGTGATATGCAAACCCCCACGGAGCTCAACGCCCGCACCGAGGCGAAGTTCGGAATGCTCGTCGACTACCAGTGGTGCACTGGCTGCCATAGCTGCGAGATTGCCTGCCAGATGGAGCATGGCATGCCCGTAGGCCAGTCGGGCATTCTCGTCCACGATATGGGGCACTGGCCCTTGGAGGAGGGGGGCGACGAGTGGCAGTTCGGCTACCTGCCCGTTCCCAACTCCGTATGCGACACGTGCGCCCATCGCCGCTCGCTGGGCAAGATGCCCACCTGCGTGCAGCACTGCCAGGCCCAGTGCATCGAGTTCGGCCCCATCGACGAGATGGCCCAGAAGGCCAAGGCCCACAAGGACTACGTGCTGTTCGCCTTAGGGGCCTAAGGGCCCTTCGCGTCCCGCGTCGTCTGCCGGCGCGGGACGGCCTTCCCGGCAACGAATACGCTCAACTTCTGCTTCCATCGGAGGATGACCAGGCTATGTGCGGCTACGCATGCGTGAACTGCGGCAAGTGCAAAGGGGAGGCACGGCCTCCCGTGCCGGCAGGCTACTGCCCGGTATGCAAGGGGACGAGTGCCCCTGGCTCGCTGGTATGTGCGCGCTGCGGGGCGAAGCTGCCCTGCAGGCCTGGCCAGGGCTCCCGGATGCAAGATTCCTAGGAGGGACTATGTCCATTGCAAAGTACGGGGTACTGGACAGGCAGACGACCAACACCGAACGCTGGCTTGCCTTCTCCGCCCTGTTCCTCTTCGGCTTCACGGCCTCGTGCAACCTGTTCAAAGCGTCGCCGGTCATGACGGTGCTCGGCTCGTCGCTAGGCATCGATGCGGCCATGCTGGGCCTCGTCATGACCTTCTACTCCATAGCCGCGGTGGTGTTCGCCCCGGTCGGAGCGCTCGTGATGCGCAAGGTGGGCGTCAAGTTCATGGTGGTGTCCTCATGCGTCATCATGATCGCGGGCACGCTCATCAGCTGGCTGGCGGGCGACAACGACGTGGTGTTCTTCACCGGGCGCGCCATCGAGGGCGTGGCCTATGGGCTCATCTGCGTGTGCGGCCCGAACATCCTGCCGCGCCTGTTCCCTCGCAAGCAGATGGGCTTGGCCGTGGGCGTGTGGTCCCAGTGGATTCCCTGCGGCACCATCATCGCGTTCTTCCTGGCCCCGGTGATCTTCGACGCCAGCGGTTCGTGGCAGAACATCTGGCTGGCCACGCTGATCCTTGAGGTTGTGGCCCTCGTCGGCTTGCTGGTGTTCGTGAAGATGCCCGCCAAGAGCGAGAACACCATCGTGGCCGGTAACGCCGAGGTGGAGGCCAAGCACGGCAAGCAGTTCTCGCGCTCAGCCTTCGTGGTCTGCGGCATCTTCCTGATCTGGGTGTACGTCTACGTGGTCAACGTCAACCAGTTCTACCCCACCTTCCTCATGGAGGAGAAGGGCATGAGCATGTTCGACGCTGCCATGCTGCCCAACTGGCTGGCCATCATCACCATCCCGCTGGGCATCCTGGCCGGCATCCTCTCGGACAAGCTTCCCATCCGCAAGAAGGCGCTGGTAGCCTTCTACATAGTCGGCGCGCTCATCTTCTTCTTCCTGGCGTTCACGCCGGGTCCTGACACCGGCAGCGCTTGGGCGTTCTGCATCATCATGGGCGTGTGCGCCTCGTTCATCCCCACCTACACCCGCGGCATCACCCCGCTTCTGTGCACGGAGTCGATGAAGTGCGACATGGCCCTCATGGTGATGGCCCTGGTGACCGGCATCGCCCAGTGCCTGGCATTCCTGGCATCGACGAGCATCGCCACCTTGGGCTGGTTCGCCAACGCCCAGTTCGTCTGCGCACCCCTCATGGTGATGGCAGCGGTGGTGATCGCCGTGCTGGTCAAGGACGACAAGGCAGTCGTCGAGGTGCGCGAGGAAGAGGAGTCGCGCGCCCTGGAAGCGGCAGGGAAGGCCCCTGCGGCGAAGTAGCGAGCAAGCCCATTCCTTCTTTCTACGCGATGCCGGATGCGCTTCCCCCTTGCGCATCCGGCATCGTCATGCCCTCGAGCGCACCTCGGCCACGTAGGCGCGGGCGCTGTGGGGAAACTCCCGCTTGAAGGCGTCTTTGACCAGGCGCTTGGCCGCCCCGCCTGTGGGCAGCGGCTCGCACCGGCGCTCGAATCCCTTCTCGACGAGCACCCAGCCGTCGCCCTCGCGCTCCAGGCTGACCGAGCGGTCCTTCTTGAACGTGCTGAGCGTGAGGGAGCGCAGGCCCTTGTCGGCGGTGGCGTTGAGCCACTTTGCCTGGGCCTGCTTGATGGGCATGAGCCTCACGGGCGCCTCCTTCCCAGGAACTGCTCCAGCTCGGCGCCGAAGGCGCGCTTCGGGAGCGTGGCGGACAGGAAGAGCACCGTGGCGTCGTCGCCTTCCAGGACGAAGGCGGCGCGCACGGACCCGACGGAGCGCTCGTTGATGCGACATTCCCAGATGGGAAGGCCCTTCCAGCGCGCCGTCGTGGCGAGCTTGGACTTGAACATGCCGTTGGCCGCCTGCCCCTCCAAGGCCTGCTCGACGCGGCCTCGGAGGGCGGGGTGCTTGCGCAGCATCGCCTGGCAGCCGCCCTTGTCAAAGGCCACGGCGCCCATGGCGGCCTCCTCCCTACTGGTACTTGTAGAAGCCCTCGCCGGCGTTGATGCCGGTCTTGCCCTCGTCGATGCGCTGCTTCAGCATCGCGGCGATGCGGGCGGCGGTGCTGCCGGGCTCCTGGGCGGCGGGGCTCGCGGCCACGATGTTGTAGGCCGTGGTCAGCCCCACGATGTCCAGGATGCGGAAGGGGCCGAGCGGCGCCCCGGTGCCGAGGGTCCAGGCTGCGTCGATGGCCTCCACGTCGGCGACGTCGTTTGCCAGCAGCGCTTCGGCGGCGCTCAGGAACGGCACCAGCATGCTGTTGAGCAGGTAGCCCGACTGCTCCTTCCTCAGCTCCAGCGGGATCATGCCGATGGCCCGTGCGAACTCCACCACGACCTGGTAGGATTCGGGGCTGGTCTGGGCGGTGCCCATGACCTCGGCGGTGTTCTGCTTCCAGATGTTGTTGGCGAAATGCAGCGCCAGGAACCGGTCCGGCCGCCCCGTGAAGCTGGCCATGGCGCTCGGCAGCAGGGTGGAGGAGTTGGTGCACAGGATGGTGCGCTCGGGCAGCAGGTTGCGGATGGAGGAGTAGAAGGTCTCCTTCTCGTCGATGACCTCGGCGATGGCCTCGATCACCAGGTCGGCGTCGCCGAAGGCCTCCTGGCTGCTGATGGTGAGCGTCAGGCCGTCGAAGGCGATGCCCACCTGCTCGATGAGCTGGTCCAGCTCCTCGATTGGCACGTCAGGCGAGTCGGTGAGGCCGTGGCAGAAGGCGCTCGGGTCGTCCTTGAGCGCCTCCAGCGCCTGCTTGTAGATGCCGCGCAGCCGCTCGAGCTTCGGGCGTGTGCGCTCGATGGAGCCTTCGCTGCGCAGCCATAGCGTCACGTCGAAGCCCTTGTAGGCGCTCTGCAGGGCTATCTGGCTGCCGAGCACGCCGCCTCCGGCGACGGTGATCTTCTGTATGCTCATGGGGACCTCCTTGGGAGTGTCGATGCGATGCTCTCGGGCTGCGCCGCGCTGGCGACGCGCCCCTGTGGGGCCACTGTACGCGAAGCCGCTCGCGGCGTGGCGGCGCGGGCGGCTTTGTAACGGGCTTGTAGCGCGGCTGTCATCGAGGACGAGGCCGCTCAGCCGGGGATGGACGCGCGACCGCTGGCTACGCGACGGCGCGTCAGGAGCAGGTCGCCTCCTTCGAGCCGATGCACTCGACGTAGCTGCGCACCACCTGGGCCGCTTGCTGGCGCCGACTCGGGGAGGGGTCGGCCAGCAGGTCCAGGGTCAGGCCGTCCAGCAGGGCGTGGAGATGCAGGGCCTCCAGCCGCAGCTCTCGCTTGGCGGAGGGCGCAACCGCCGCCCCCAGCGCTTCCAGGCACGCTAGGCAGAAGCGCTCGAGCAGGGCGCTCATCTGCCGGCCATAGGGGGCGAGGCGCTTGTCGACCAGGGCGCTGGCGGAGAAGGCCGCCCAGATGCGCGCCTCCTTCTCTCGCTCGTCGTCGAGGGGCAGCGTCTCCAGTAGCAGGGCGGCCACGGCTTGCTGCTCGTCCAGGGGGCCGACGGCGCTGTCGGGCGTGACGCTCAGGCGCTCGGTCACCCGCTGCACGACCAGCTCCATGGCGAAGCGCTTGAGCTCGCCTTGGCTGCGGAAGGAGTGCTGCACCGACCCTACGGACAGCCCGCATCGCGCTGCCACGGCGCGGACAGTCGCCCGGTCCAGGCCCTGTTCGGCGGCGATGTCCCAGACGGCTTCGGCGATGCGCTGGCGGCGCTTCTCCTCGTCGACGACCTTCGGCATGGGTCCTCCTTGCATTCGAGCGAGCATCGCTATTATAATATGCTTGTATTATAATACGATTGTATTAGAAAAGGAGCCCCGCCATGACCACGCCCATCGAGACCACGACGCTGCGCCCGCTCAAGCCGACCGACCTGCTCTGGCGCGGCCTCTACGGCATCTCCCACGGAGGGATGGACTACGTGGTGGAGGTGGACTTCTTCGATATCGGCGAGAAGGTGCGGCTCTACCGCGACGGAGCGCTGGCGGCCGAGGCCAAGTCCCCCGCCACCTTCGCCTTGGGGGAGGGCGCCTCCATCCGCGCGGCCATGGCGCTCTACGGCATGAAGGCGGCGGAGCTGGTGAGGGAAGGGTCGGGCCCTCGACAGCTCGTGCCGCTGCCGGGCACCGCGGAGGCTCGGCGCCTCGGGTTCGAGCGCGCCCATCCGGCCCTGAGCGCCCTCATGGCCGCCGGGGCTTGGCTGGTGCTGGCT
Source organism: uncultured bacterium (assembly GCA_947564525.1). Lineage (GTDB taxonomy): Bacteria > Actinomycetota > Coriobacteriia > Coriobacteriales > Eggerthellaceae > D16-63. The sequence goes on from CANOCK010000024.1 coordinate 13,764, forward strand.
GTCGCCCTGGTCACCCAGGCCCCCAACCTGATCAACGGCGTCAGCTTCTGGACCGGCCTGGAGGTCCCCGCCTTCGGCCTGCCAGCGTGGCTCAACGGGGCGCTCAGCGTTCTGGGCATCCTCGCCGGCCTCGACCGCGGACTGCGCATGAAGCACAGCCCGCTGCTCGACGACTAGCGGGCGAGGACGGGCGGCTATGTCTGGCTGCGTCTGGCTACGGCGCATGCGCCGTAGCCAGACGCCAAGGCGCACAGCACGCGGTGGCCGCGAAGGCCGGGGCGGCCCCAGAGGCAAGCGCGGCTGTCACGCGCAGCAGGCTCGCCTGGCTGCCCTAGGCCGCTGCGGAGAACGCCCGCGGGCCCCCATCCATGACGCCGACGAACACGGGCACGTTCAGCTGGCTGTCGACGATGAGGTAGGCGAAGGGCCTGTCCAGGCGCACCACCTTGGGCTCGGTGGGCTCCAGGGCGCTGGTCAGCTTGATGTCGACGGAGGTGGCGGCTGCGGCGCGGGTGCCCTGCTCGTCCACGCGGATGAAGGCCTTATGGGCCACGTCGCCCACGTAGAGGCTGCCGCTGCCGATGCCCGAGAAGTCGGCCGTGCTCGGGTCGAAGGCGTCAACCATGCCGAGGTCGCCCAGCACGCTGCGCAGCTGCGCGCCATAGCTGGTCTCGAACTTGGGCAGCCAGGCGTCGACGGCGTCGTAGGAGGCGCCCTTCAGGAGCGCTCGCAGGGAGGGCCCGTCAAGGGACGCCAGCAGCTGCTCGGGGGTGGAGCCCTCCTCGGGCAGCAGCGCCGCGAAGGCGAAGCGGCCGTCGTCGTAGGGCTTGAGGAAGCCCGTGCAGCCAGGTCCTTCCAGGTACAGCTCCTCGCTCGACCGCATGAGCTGCGCTTCGTCCGCGGTCCCGCTCGCGCTGTGGAAGGTGCCGGCCTCCACCTGCCCCTCCTCGTAGGGCTCCAGTCACGTTCCCTTGAAGGCAGCCGCGTTCACCAGAAGCATCACCGAGAGCGGGTCCGCCTCGTCGACGATGCGCTCGATCATGCCGTCGGTGTTCCGGGACACCCAGTCGTTGACGGCGCTCGGGGTGAAGGCGTCGAAGGGCGCCTGGATCACCTCGGCGTCGTACCAGCGCCCGCAGGCCTGGAGGAAGGGCTCCTTCACGGTGAGGCCGTCCCGGATCCAGAGGGAGTTCGCGAGCCGTAGGGTCTCCTCCGCGGCGGCCCTGTCGGCCCCTTCGGCCTCCTGGGCCTCGGAGCCGCCATCGGGCTGGAGGGTGGCCGCGTAGGCGCGCAGGCACTCGTTCAGCTGGTCGACCGGCATGCCCAGGGTCGCCTCCATCTGCGCGCGCGTCTGGCCTTCGGCACCGTTGGCGGTCATGGCCAGGGCGTACTCCACGGACAGGGGCGAGGCGAGCCCTCCCTCGGCGGCGTTCGGGCCGCTCTCGGCCTCCAAGGCGTCGAAGAGCCTCAAGGAGAAGCTGGCCAAGGCGTCAGCCTGGGCCTCGGTGGCCTCTGCGCCCGAGGCGGCCGGAGCCGGGGCAGGGGCCTCGTCGACGGGGGCGGGAGCGCAGGCTCCCAGGGTCAGGGGCAGTCCGAGAGCGCAGAGCGCGGCGCCGACGCGGGGCAGGGCAGAACGGGAGCGGGGCGTGGGTCGGGGCGCCATGGCGGTCCTCCTTTGACGGCGGGCGGGTCGTGCTCCCTCCATCATCGACGACGGGGCGGGCGGCGCCCCTCCTCGCGTGGCAGGCGTTGGGCAGGCGTCACCTTCCGGGGCGGCTGGCGGCCTCCTGCGGCTAGGCGACGCGCCTTCGAAGCCCTAAAATGTATGCCGCACGATCGAAGCGCACCGACAGGAGGTCAGTCCATTGGCAACGGCAACGGCAGCGAGCTGCGAGCCCAGCGGGGAAGGGGCGCCCGGCGCATACATCCGCGTCGCCTGCCCGGAGGATGCCGCAGGCATACTGGACGTGTACCGCCCCTACGTCGAGGGCACTGCCGTCACGTTCGAGTGCGCTGCTCCGTCAGTGGGGGAGATGGAGGCCCGGATCAGCCGCACCCTCCAGCGCTACCCCTACCTGGTCGCCGTGAAGGACGGCCGTGTCGTCGGCTTCACCTATGCGGGGCCCCTGCGCGCTCGCGCCGCCTACGACTGGTCGGTGGAGACCACCATCTACGTCGCCTCCACCGAGCGCGGCACCGGCCTAGGGCGCGCCCTCTACGACGCGCTGGAGGACGCCCTGCGGCCCATGGGGGTGCTGACCCTCTACGCCTGCGTCGCCTTCGCCGACGGCCCGGACGAGTTCCTCACCGGGGCCAGCATGCGCTTCCACGAGCGGCAGGGGTTCGCGAAGGTGGGCGAGCTGCGGGAGTGCGGCAGCAAGTTCGGCCGCTGGTACAGCATAGCCTGGATGCAGAAGCGCATCGGCACGCCGCAGCCTGATCCGCAGCCCATCAGGCCGTTCGCTCCGTAGGCCCTGCGCTGGCCGGTGGTTGGCCGGCTGTTGCTGGCGGTACGGACGCGCCTGCCCAAGAGGGTGCGCGGCCGCGCTTGCGGTCGCTTGCGGGGCTGCGCGCCTGCGGGGCCACGGCTCAGCTGGCCGCATCGCCCCTGCGCCAGCGCGCCGCCGGCGAGCGTCTTGCCGTCGATTCCAACCCAGGTCGGGCGCTCGCAGGCCAGCCCCTTTCTCCTACTGCACCGTCAGCGCGAACCGGTGGCGCGCTCGGCCCGCGCCGCTGTCGTCGACCGGATCCTCAGCGCCCTCGTCCCGCGCCGGCCCCTCGGGCACCAGCTGCCAGCGGATGTCCGTGGTGGCCTGGAGCAGCTGGGGGTCGTGGCTCACTAGCAGCAGCGCGCCCGGGAAGGCCCTCAGCACGCGCTCCAGCGCCTCCACGGAGCCCAGGTCCAGGTGGTTGGTGGGCTCGTCCATGGCGATCAGGGCCGGTCGCCGCAGGATGCCCTGGGCCAGCAGCAGCTTCCGCAGCTCGCCGGGGCTCGCCTCTCCGCCGTCCATCAGCCGGTCGGGGTCGGAGTTCAGCTGCGCCACGATGGAGAGCACGCGCCCGCGCTCGCTGCGCGGAGCCTCTCGCAGCGCAGCCAGCGCGGCTTCGGCCTGGTCCTTCCCTAGCTCTTGGGGCACGAACAGCATGCCGACGCCCTCCGGCGCCTCGGCCATCAGGCAGCCGAGCAGCGTGGTCTTGCCGGCGCCATTGGGGCCCGCGAGGCCGATGTGGTCGCCATTGCCCACGAACAGCTCGGGCACGCGCAGCTGGTGCGAGCCGCGCTCGATGGTGCGCGCCGCCGAGCGCAGCAGCACCTTGCGGGGGCTCGGCTCGGTGTCCATCCAGATGTCGCCGGCGTACTCCTTGGGCACCCGGGTGCCGTCGAGGGCCTTCTGCGCCCGTTCCAGCCGCGCGTTCATGCGGGTGGACAGCTTGCCGGCCACCCCGTCCTTGCCGGTGTAGATGGCCAGCTTGATGCGGCCCTTGCCGTCGTGGTCCTTGGGGTCGAGATGCCGGGCGCTGCGCCTGGCGGCCGATTGGCTGGCGGCGTTGCTGCGCCGCGCCGCCTCGGCTTGGATGCGGGCCACCTCGCGCTTGGCGTCCTGGCGCTGGCGCTGGGCGCTCTTGGCCTCCAGGGCGGCCTGGGCGGCGCCCTCGACGTAGGTGCCCGGGCGCAGGGCCACGCCGCCCGCCTCGAAGCACAGGCAGCGCTCCACCAGGGCGTCCAGCAGCGCGCGGTCGTGGGATATCAGCAGGCCCACGCCGCGGAAGGATCGCAGCGCCTCGACGATGGCGCGACGGGTCGGGGCGTCCACGTGGTTGGTCGGCTCGTCCAGCACCAGCAGGTCGGGCTCCTGCCAGAGCGCCGTCGCCACCTGGAGCCGCTTCTGCTGGCCGCTGGAGAGCTCGTCGAAGCGCCAGGGCCAGCCCTCCTCTATGCCCAGGTCGGCCCTGAGGCGCACGGCGGTGCGGTCCCAGGCGCAGGCGAAGTCGGCCAGCAGCGTCGGCGGCCGGGAGGCGTCCTGCTCGCAGTAGGCGGCCAGGATGCCGGCGGGCGCCACCGTCCCGCGGTCGGGTGCCAGGATGCCGGCGGCGATGCGGGCGAGGGTGCTCTTGCCGCAGCCGTTGTTGCCGACGATGCCGGTCCAGCCTTCCGGGAAGGTGGCGCTGACGCCGTCCAGCACTGTCGTGCTGGCGCCAGGGTATGAGTAGCGGACGTTGCTAAGGGTTGCTTGCATGGGGAACCTCGCTTGATGACAGGCAGCCAAGGCGCTGCCATGGGCAGCAGGCCGCGCAGTGGGAACAGGTCATCAGCTAAAGGCGCAAGGTTCCAGCCCTCCTGGGTCGAGGCTCGGTCCTTCCTGTTGGCGCGCCACCGCCGCCGAGCCGAATGAGCCGCCCCATGCTAGCACAGCTCCTGCGCGGAGGGCAACCGCTCGGCGCGGCCGCTGGCGGGACGAGGCGAGCCGTGCTATGATGCGGCCTCGACCTGCACCATCGAGTGGCGAAGGAGGTGAGGCTGATGTCTCGGATCAAGCGCAGGAAGCGCCCGGCGCCCAAGGGCGACGTGGTCTGGCGGCAGTCTGCCGAAGAGGCTACGCTGGCCGGCAAGCCCCGCTACAACGGGTTCGCATGCGGCCACGGGGCCCATGGCGACGCCAAGTACAACCGCGCCAAAGCCAAGCGGAGCTGGAAAGCTCAGATGAGAAGCGAAGGAGCCTCAAGGGGCTCCTTCCTTTTCTGGGCTGCCGCGCTGCCTCGCCTCCGCGCCATCTGAGCCAGCATCTGGAAACACCTGGCAATCCCGCGCCCGGCAGCCCCGCGCCGCGGCGGAGTGGGCCGCAAGGCGACTTCGGGATTCTCCTTGCAAGTTTCAAGGGCGCTTGCTACACTCCCGGCTGTGGAATCGTGAGCCCCCTGGATGGGGTCACTGGCAAACGAATAGAAATCTTTCCTTGGATTGCTTGCTCCGAGAGAATGTGGTGAAGAGGGCATCTGCCTTTCGAGACATTCTCTCTGGAGGCTGTTCCAGTTTGCTAGTGATCTTGCGGTTCCACGACTGTGGTGGATGCCCTCCTCACTGCACGTCGCTGTCGAACATGATCTGAGCAGTTCGCACGGGCCTCCTTCCACATCGGGAAAACCTCATACCCTGGAAGGAGCTGGGTGCAATGCGAGCCCCTGCTGTCTCTCCGGCCAAGCTCTTGGGAAGGCTGGCCTTGACCTTTGTCGCCCTTATGCTGGCGACCGTTTCGATGACGACCCCTGCGAAGGCGGACGAGCCTTCGGTCGCGAAAGGCGATGGCGGAGCCGCCGTCGTGGCTGGTGCCGTTGGCGAATCCGCCGATGGGGCTCCGGTCGGAGCTCTCGGCGGAGCTGGCGCCGATGGCGAGCCCGACGCCCCCACCCTGGCGGGCTACCTGTTGGGCGGCATGCTGCGCGTGAGCGCCGACGTGGCGCTGGTGGATGGCGACGACGAGGCCGTCGAGCCCGTCGTCGGGTCCTTCACGGTGGATGGGCTCATCTACGCCATCGTCGGCGAGGGGCAGGTGGCCCTCGTGGCCGTCTCGCCCCGTACGCTCGCTGGTGGGCTGGTCGGCGGATTGGAAGTTGCTCTTGGTGGCGGCTCCCCCGGAGTCCCTTCCGAAGAGGGCTCCGGCTCAGGGGCGCCGCCGCGGAGCGGAGCGGAGCAAGTCCCTTCAGGGGCAGCTTCACTTCAACCCCAGCCCTCCCCGTCGGTCGAAGCTGCGGACTCGGGCGAGGCCGTCGACGGCTCCATGGCAGCCAGCCTCGCAGGTGCCGGCGACGAGAGCTTTGGCTCCGGATCCGACGGGGCGGAGGGCCTCGCGGCGCCTGGTCCTGATGCAAGCGCTGACGCCGAGGGCGCTGGCGAGCCCGAGGTCCTGACGCTTCCCGAGACCGTCTCCTACGACGGCTCCGACTACTCCCTCACCGCCATCGGCCCCCGTGCCCTCGCCGGGTGCGACGCGGCCACGGTGGTCATCCCGGCCTCGGTCGCCTCCGTCGACCAGGCCGCCTTCGAGGGCTCGCCCGTCGCCTCGGTCGAGGTGGCTGACGGCAGCCCGCACCTCTCCTCCTACGACGGCATGCTCTTCGATGCCGACCAAACACGCCTCTTGCTCATTCCCGAGGGCAAGCAGGGCGCCGCCCGCATCCCCGAGACGGCGGAGGGGGTGCTCGCGGACGCCCTCTCGCATTCGGGCGGCCCGGGCCCCTCCGCCGTGGGCGCGGGCGGCGCAGCCTATCTCTCGCGGAATGGTTGCCTATACGATGCGTCCGGCGCCCTGGCTTGGGCCCCGCCGGAGCCCGAGGGGGCCGCTCCCTCCGGCCATGCCGGGGTTCTGCCCGCAGCCTCCCTTGGCGAAGCGGCTGCCAGCCGGGGTACCTACGACATCACCGTCAAGAACGTCGAGGGGTCGACCCTCTACAAGGTGAACGCGGCGAACACGACCGCGACGCCCATCGAGTCGCGGGTCATCTCCTGCGGCTCAGTCAGCCATCAGGTGCACCTGCGCTTTCTCAGCAAGAACGGCTCGCTCATCGTGCAGCTGTGGCACAACACCACCTCGGACGACTCCTACTACCGCTGGCTCAAGCCGGGGCACGTCCTCGTGGGCGTGAGGGTGTCCAACGGTTCGGCCACCGACGAGATAAGGGCCTCGGCCGTCGGCACGAGCTACACCGGGTCGAGCGCCATCAAGGGCGCCGGCCGCACCATTGAGCCGATCTTCGAGCAGGTGACCTACGCGGGCCTGCGGCTGGACAAGCAGGGCGGCACGGGCGGGTCGGATTCGGTGGCCTCCGTCAGGTACGGGCAGTCCATGCCGGCCATCACCCCTCCCACGAAGGTGGGCTACAAGTTCGCGGGCTACACGCGCTACAGCAACGGCAACGGTACCAAGTACTACGACGAGGACGGCAAGAGCGCTCACGTCTGGGATTACTGCGAGGAGAGACCCACGTCGCTTGGCACCTCGGTTTCGCTCTCGCCCCTGGGGCGTGGCACGCTCTACGCCTACTGGGAGAAGATCGGCACCGTGACTATGCGCTTCGACCCGCAGGGCGCCACCATCGACGGCGTGGAGGGGCCGCA
>CANOCK010000025.1 GCA_947564525.1 uncultured bacterium
GACGACGCGCTCCTCGACGTCGGGCGGCGTGAGCCTCGCGAGCCTGCGCGGGCGGCTGCTGCGGTCGGCCAGCCCCTCGCCGCCCCGGCTGCGCCGCAGCCATTTGCACGCGGTCTGCCGGCTGACGCCCATCTGGCGGGCGGCATCGGCCACGCCGACGCCGGATCCTATGCGGGAGACGAGGGTTTCCCGCCCTCTCGGGGTCAGCTTTGCGTTAGGATGCTGTTTCATGGGAGGCCCCCTTTGCTATGAATCTCGACAACTCACAGCTTGGCGGAGGTCTCCCTATTTGTCATCTCCTGCATGTGAACAACGTCATGGCACTAAACATCTAGCGGGCCCTGCGCCTAGGGAGGCCACCCTAAGGGCGCGGGGCCTAACTCTTCGCTTACGCCACGGCAGCGGCCTTCCTGGGGCGCCCTGGGCCCACGGGAGCCGCCTTCCTGGCCTCGATCGAGGCCTCGGTCACATAGGTGCGCCGGCCGCTGCGGTAGCCGTCCAAGAGCCCCGAATCGAGCATATGGGTGACGCGCCCGGCGCTGACGCCGAGGTCGCGCGCCGCCTGGGCTGCCGACACCACGGGGCCGTCCACGATGTACGAGGCATCGGTCTCGAAGAACACCCATGCCTCTCGGTCGCCCTCTGGCACCTCTCGCACTGTCGCGCCAGGTATGCGCTCCCCATCCTTCATGAGGGATGCGATGTAGGTCTTCCCCGCATCTGCCGCCATCTCCACGGCGTCCTTGACGTCGACGCCTTGCGAGTAACATCCTGGCAGGTCCGGTATCTCGACGGAGTACCCTCCGTCATCCTCGGGCGTGAGGAGCGCCTGGTATGCGAACTTCTCCATGATGATGGCCATTCCTTTCGTGTTCCCAGGGGTGATGCGGGCTACTTCCAGCCCGCATCCCTCTTGATCTTCCTGAAGGTTCCGTTGGCCACTTCCTTCTCCGATGTCGGGACGCTTATCGTGATCCCGTCCTTCTTGAAGACCCGGTGGCTCCCCTTCCCCGACCTTTCCTCCCATCCCTCCTTCCGTAGCCTCTTCAGGACTTCCTTGACCTCTTGCTCCTTCGGCATCGGACTTCCTTTCCCCTCAACCGATAAGCATATTATAAATTATTGCTAATTATTCCGCAACAGAAAATGTCAAGATTTTATATGCTGTAGTCCAGCGACATGACGGCGTAGACCACCTTGCCCATGATGGTGCCTTCGGGGTCGTCCTCGTCGTAGACGTCGTAGACGATCGGCCGGATGGTGGGGTCGTAGCTGTCGGGGATGAGCTCCAGCCCATGGGCCAGCTTGTGGATGCGCTTGATGGTGGCGGCGTCGCCGTTGACGCACGCGACGAACAGGTCGTGGTCGTTCGGCTCGCGCAGCTGCGGGTCCGCCAGCGCGTAGTAGCCGTCGAGGATTCGGCGGTTGACCGAGTCGCCCACGACGCGGACGAGGTAGGACTCGGGGTGCTTGGCCATGACCTCCTCAGGCACGTCCATGTGTCGGTCCACCGTCCACATGTCGGGCTGCCCGGCGGCCACGGCCAGGACCACTGGCACGGCCCGGAAGTGACCATTAGATACCTCGGGCATTGTGAAGGCGCCGGAGCTCACCATGTCGTAGCCGAACAGCGCCTCGATGGGGACGCGGAAGTGGTTGGCAAGCATTTCAATTTTTTGTTTGCCTCCTTACCATGCGGCATATTCACGCATTGTTCCTAATTTCTGTATGTTTCGAGAGGCACTCCTAAATCATCAGCCATTTGCTTCCGGCTGCGTCCGTTTGCCTTGCGAATATCCATGAGCTTGTGCATATGGTTTCTCTTCAGGTTTGGTGAAGCTGGAAGGCTTGTGGCTTCGGTTCGGGACGCAGAGGCCGCAGGTTCAAATCCTGTCAACCCGATCAGGAACCTCAGAGCCGCCCTTCGGGGCGGCTCTTTTCGTAGCGAGGGCCTTGCAGGGCTCGACTGGCTCCGTGGCTGCCCACGGTGCAGTTGCCCGGCGTGCTTCGCTAGGCTTCATCGAGTGGACTGGAAAGCCCAGCTTCTGCTGGTGTTGGGATGGACGGCGAAAGGAGCGCATACGGCTATCGTAGCGACTCGATGCCCCATCGCTAGAGCCCAACTCGCATGCCTATGGCGCCGCAGGCGTCCACGGCGTCGTCGATCGTGATGTCGGAGGCGCATGGGTTCACCTTTGCATAGGGAGCCCAGATCGCCTGCAGCATGCAGCGTGACGTGCGCACCCGCTCCAACGCCTGTCGCCAACCGAGCAGAGCGCCTTCTGGGCTGCGGCGAATGGCAGTCGCCCGAATGGGGCTTCCCAGCTGCTCCCAATCGAGCGTGCTCGAGTAGGGCCGCAGCATGAGGATGATGCGTAGAAGCCGCGTGCCCGGCCGTTGAGGTTGCCGCGTCGAACGATCGCCTCGAACTTCTCGGCGATGACGGTCTCGGGCGCATAGGGCAGGATGAGGATGGGCCCCTCGTCGAGAATCGGCTTGTATGGGTATCGCATGGCCCCCGGCACGAGCGAGCCTCCTGTGGTGATGTCGACCCTCACGATGGTGCGTATCTTGCCGAACCTTACAGCGATATGCGCTCTAAAGCCGGGATGCACGTCCTCCTCTCGGATCCCCTCGATGCGGTCGAGCGCGTGCTCGATCCCGTCGCTGACCGCCAGCTGCACGCCTTCTCCATCATGGACCTTGCGGCGCTCTCGCTCGTCGGCATCCCCACCACGGTGGCATCCATGTCCATGGTGGTGCGCTGCGTGATGGCCGCCATGGACGCGATGGGAACCCCGCCCTTGAGGGCGACCGTGTCCGCGTAGGGGCTTTCCGCGATTCGGGCGAGGAGCCGCTCCGGCAGGTGCATCTGGAGGACCGTCTGCGGGGACACCCCGTTTTCCTGGCGAGGTTCTTCGCGCGATCCCTCAAGCTGGCATTGCTCATGGGGCTCATGGCATGCCTCTGCGCATCTTTGCGGGTCGCGTTCCGCACCGAGCGCATGAGCGTATTCGGGGAGGCTTGCGAGGTCCTTGCCGGGGGAGCTGAAGTAGCTCTCGATCGCGCTTTTGAACGTCTGCAGGCCCATTCCTTGCTCCTCGCAGCTATCGCGCCGCAGATGTATCTCTCCTGGTCATACGTCCTTGCGGGCGCGCCCGACATGCTCGCTATGCATTCGACCCGATGGGGCGGCCGTCGGCGTTGGCGCGATGGATGACGGCGGACGGGTGCCCCGCAGCGAAGCCGCTCGTGCCATAGGCGCTCGGGAACGTCACGTCGAGGGCGAGCAGGAAGCGATCCGTGAGCCGTGCAGGTAGAGGGCGCTCGCATGCGAGATGACGGCGCGTCCCCATTGCGAAGCCACCGTTTCGAAGCCGTTGGCCATCGCGTCGGGGAGAGCGTACGCGCCTCGAGTCTTGCGGGTGATGGTGCCGCTTGCTGCGAGGCTGGCAATGAGCCCCGCGCTGAAGCCGACAGCTCACAGCTCGCTCTGCCTTGCGATGCCCTCTTTGATCTGAGGAGCCCTATCAGCTCGTTGGTCCGCGACGCCTTGGCCCCTTCGTAGGCGTTCGTGCAGAAATCGGTTTCGCTTTTAGCATGAGCGCCTACGAGCCGAATGCGTCGATGGAGGCCTGCGCCCTCGGATCCTCCCCCTGAGCTCGTCGCCTCGGCTCGTCGACGTGGGGAGCCGTGGGTCTCCTTGGGCCTTGGGGCCTCATGGCTGTCGGCGCCAAAGGAGGGCTAGGGGCGCATCACGCGACGAGGGCCCTCGCGGGCCGACGGAGGCTGTGACAGGGCCCTATGCCTTGCGAGGTCGAGCTGCTCAGCGAGAGGCGCCTCGCCGAGGGCGCCCGCGAGGGCTCACGGCCCTTGCTGCGCACTCCCGAGCTGAGCGCCACGGCTTCGATGGGGAATGCCGACCCGGCGGAGCTTGTGGGCGCGGCTCATCGTCCCTGGATCCCCGAGCATTTCCCTGAAGGCCCGACAAGGGGACTCTCCATTTAAGATTTAGTGGTATGGTGTTAAGAACGGAAAGCTTATGGAGGGGCTTGCAGGGCGCTTTGGGCGCCATCGCGGAAAGGGAGGGCCTATGGAGGCGGGGAAGAGCGGGCGCGCGGTCGAGGTGCCTAGGGGTAGCAGGGCGGTGGCCGTGGCCCTCGTCGTGCTGCTGGCTTGGGGGCCGGCGATGCAGGGGGCGACTGCGGAGACGACCTGGGCGGCTGAGGGCCAGCTTCCGCCTGCCGTCGACGCCGCTGGCGCGGAGGGAGGCGACGCTGAGCCTGACGGCGGCGCCGCAGCGCCTGACGCCAGCCCCGAGGGCTCTGCGGACGATCCTGCTCCCGGCGATGCGCCGAGCGACGGCGCCCTGGATGCCCCGGAGGGAGCGGAGGGGGCCGATGCCCCGGCGGCCGAGGCCGAAGCCCTAGGCGACGCGGGGGAGGCGGCCCCTTCCGACGCGCAGGCTGCCGAGGCGAGCGCGATGGCGCCGCCCTCCGACCGCTCCTTGGCCCCAGGGGCCTACGTGCTGCGCTCGGCCCTGGCCGACCGTCAGGTGGCCGACGTGAGGGGCGGCTCGCTGGACGATGGCGCGCGGCTGCAGCTCTATGGCTCCAACATGACGGCGGCGCAGCGGTTCGTCGTGAGCTACGAGCAGGGCTTCGCCGTGATCGCCAACGCCGCTTCGGGCAAGGTGGCGGACGTCCAAGGCGCTCAGGTCGCTGACGGCACGCCGGTGCAGGCCTACGGGAGCAACGGCACGGCTGCCCAGCGCTGGTCGCTGCAGCCCAACGGCGACGGGTCCTACACGCTGCTCTCGGCTCTCGACGGGGGCAAGGCCCTCGACGTGGCCGGTGCCTCTTCAGCCAACGGCACGCCCCTGCAGCTCTGGTCGGCCAACGGCACGGCCGCCCAGCGCTTCTTCTTCCTCCCGACGGAGCCGTCGGTGCAGGGCACGGCTGCGGTGGCGGAGGGCTTCTACGCCATCTCCTCCACCTTGGATGGGTCGCCTGCCCTCGACGTGGAGGGAGCCTCCCGCTCCGATGGGGCTCGCGCCCAGGTTTGGCATGCCAACGGCACTCTGGCTCAGCGCTTCGAGGTGAGGCCCTGCTCGGATGGCACCTATACCATCCGCCCGGCCCATAGCGCAGCGGCCTTGGAGGCGCGCGGGGGCGACCTGGTGCCCACCACCCCAGCGGTGCAGCGCCCCTTCGACGCCGCCTCTCGCGCCCAGCGCTGGTGCTTCGTGGCCCAGCCGGACGGCACCGTGGCCATCCTGAACGCCGCCAACGGCTTGGCGCTGGACGTGGCGGGCGCCCAGGCCACCGCTGGCACCTCGGTGCAGCTCTACCCGGCCAACGGCACGGCTGCCCAGCGCTGGACGCTCTCCGAGGCGAGCGCGCCGAGCGTCGCCCTGGGGGTGTGCGCCCTCGTGCCCGCATGCGCGCCGAGCCGGGTCCTCGACGTGACGGGCGCCTCCGCGGCGGCGGGGCCAACGTCCAGCTCTACCGCTCGAACCAGACCCTGGCCCAGCGCTTCGAGGCGAAGCGCGTCGACGACGCGACGGCTGGTCCTGGGGGTGCTTACGCCTTCCAGTCGCTGCTGAGCGGCTACCTCCTCACCGACCGGGACGGGAACGTGGTCATGGAGCCAGCGGCCACGGGGGATGCCGCGGCAGCTCAGCAGTGGGCTGCCAAGATGGGCTTCGGTGGCACGGTGCTGGCCAATCTGGGGACCGGCCGGGTCCTCGACGTGGCGGGCGCCCAGGACGTCGACGGGGCCAACATAGGCACCTACGCCGAGAACGGCACCCTGGCCCAGGGCTTCTCCGTCCAGCCAGCCCACGCCCTGGCCGAGGGCCGCACCTACGCCGTGCGCTCGGCCTTGGGCGACTGGCAGCTCGGCGTCGGGGGCGCCGTGGGCGAGGCGGGCTCGCCCATCACGCTCGGCCCCGTTGGCGACGAGGGCTTCCAGAAGTTCGTCGCCTCCCATCGCCAGGATCGCGTCGTGCTGACCAACCCGGTGTCGGGCCAGTGCATCGATGTCAAGGACGGCAGCGCGCTGCCGGGCGCCCCCATCCAGCAATGGCCGCCCAATGGCAGCCCTGCCCAGGAGTTCTCCCTCGTCCCGACCGGGGACGGGTGGTTCACCATTTGCAGCGCCACCGGCATGGCACTGGAGGTGGCGGCTCCTGGTGGCGATGGCGCCCGGCTGCAGCTGGCGGCCCCGGGCGGCTCTGAGGGGCAGCGCTTCCGCTTCGCGGGAGTGGCTCCCTACGTGCGCCTCAGCGGCGATGCGGAGCTGGATGCCATCATCGACGACCTGCTGGACCATCGGATCGGCCGCGAGGGCGACGCTCTCAGCCGCGCCTTCCGCTATGTGGCCGGCTACCGTTACATAGACGGGTCCAAGTGGCCCACCGGAGAATGGTCGGTGCCCTTCGCCAAGGAGATGTACTACAACCAAGGGGGCAACTGCTACCGGTTCGCCGCCCTCTTCTGCTGGCTGGCCCGCGGGCTGGGCTATGACGCGTCGGTGGTGGTTGGCGAGGTGCCGAGCCGCTCTCTGGGCTGGGCGCCCCATGGATGGGTCGAGATAGCCCTCGACGGCACCGTGTACGTGTGCGACCCGAACATGGCCAACGCCATCCCGAGCCGCAACTGGTTCATGGTCACCTACGGCAGCGCGCCGGTCACCTACCGCAAGTAGCCGGGAGCCTTCGCCCATGGTCTTCAGCTCGCTGCCGTTCCTGTGCGTGTTCCTGCCCGCTGTGTTCCTGGCAGCCTTGGTCGTGCGCGCGACGCCGGCGCAGAACGTCCTGCTCATGGTAGCGAGCCTGCTGTTCTACGCCTACGGCGAGCCGGTGCTCGTGCTGCTGATGGTGCTCATGTCCCTGGGCGCCTACGGCTTCGGCCTCGCCCTCGGGAAGGGCCCCGCGCGTCGGCGCAAGCTGCTCTGCGCCGTGGCGACGACCGCTGCCTTGGGGGCCTTGGGGGCGTTCAAGTACGCCGGATGGCTGCTCGGTGCCGTGGGGGAGGCCTTCGACCTGGCCATGACCGTGGAGGCCCTGGCGCTGCCCGTGGGCATATCCTTCTACACGTTCCAGGCGATCTCCTACGTGGTGGACGTCTACCGAAAGGACGTGCCGCCCCAGCGCAACCTTGTGAGGCTCGTGCTCTACATATCGTTCTTCCCCCAGCTCATAGCGGGCCCCATCATCCGCTACCACGATGTGGACGCCCAGCTGGCCCATCGCGCCATCACGCTGGAAGGGGTGGTCGCGGGGCTGCGGCGCTTCGTGGTCGGCTTGGCGAAGAAGGTGCTGGTGGCCGACGTGCTGGCGGTGGCGGTCGACGCCATCTTCGGCGCCGACCCGGCCCAGGTGGGCGGCGCTGCGGCTTGGGTGGCAGCCCTGGCCTACGTGCTGCAGATCTACTTCGACTTCAGCGGCTACTCCGACATGGCCATCGGCATGGCGCGCATGTTCGGGTTCGCCTACAAGGAGAACTTCGACTACCCCTACGCTTCCACTTCCATCCAGGAGTTCTGGCGGCGGTGGCACATCTCGCTGTCCACTTGGTTCAAGGAGTACCTCTACATACCCCTCGGCGGCAGCCGGCGGGGGCGCGCCCGCACCGTGGCCAACAAGATGCTGGTGTTCCTGTGCTGCGGGCTCTGGCACGGGGCGGCTTGGACCTTCGTGGTGTGGGGGCTGATCCAGGGGCTGTTCCTGCTGCTGGAGGAGTATGTGGGCGCGCTGCGGCGGCTGCCGCGGCCGGTGGGGTGGCTCTATGCCATGGCGGTGACCACCCTGGCCTTCGTGGTGTTCCGCGCCGACAGCCTCGATCAGGCACTGTTCTTCCTGCAGCAGATGCTGACGGGCTGGGGGCCGCTGCAGGCTCAAGGCCAGGTGCTGCTGATGGCTCAGCTCACGCCGCTGTTCTTGACCACGTTCGCCATCGGCGCCGCAGGCGCGGCCCCAGTGCTGCCCTGGGCGAAGGAGCGCCTGGCCGCCGCATCGCCGCGGGTCCAGCGGGCTGCCGATGCCGCAGGGTCGGTGGCGTGCCTGGGGCTTCTGGCCCTGTGCTTGCTGACGTTGGCCGGGGGCGCCTACAGCCCCTTCATCTACTTCAGGTTCTAGGGCGGAAGGGGCCGGATGATGGCGAGGCGCGCTCGCAACGACATAACCCGCACCCTGACGGGCTCCCGCGGGGTGGCCTGGGCGTTCACGGTGGCGGCGTTCGCCCTGATGCTGGTGCCGTCCGTGGGCCTGTTGTGGGCGCCCGGGAACGAGGGGGCCGTCGGGGCGGAGAAGCGCGAGCTGGCTGCGCCCCCTCCCGTGCTGACCGCCGAGGGAGCCCCCAACGTCGACGTGCTGGCCGACGCAGGGGAATGGTTCGAGGACCACTTCGCCTACCGCGCGGCGCTGGTGGATGCTGGCGCGCGGCTCTACGCTGGCGCCTTCGGCGTGTCCACCACCGACCAGGTGATCGTGGGGCGCCAAGGATGGCTCTACTACGGGGGTACCCTGGCCGACTTCCAGGACCGCGCGCCCTTGCGCTCGCGCCAGGCACGCAACATCGCCCACAACCTGCGGCTCATGCAGGACTACTGCGAGGCCCAGGGGGCCCGCTTCGCCGTGATGGCGGCGCCGGACAAGAACGCCCTCTACCCTGAGGCCATGCCCTACTACTACCCGCCCGTGCCGGGGTCGAGCGAGGAGAGGCTGGCCCAGCGCCTCGCCGAGTTCGGCGTGCGCTTCGTGGACGCCTCGGGCGCGCTGCGGCAGGCTATGGGGTCGGAGGGGCTGCTCTACTACCGAGGCGACTCCCACTGGAACGAGAAGGGTGCCCTCGTGGCCCAGGACGCTCTGGTCGAGGACGTCGGGTTGGCGAAGGCCCCCTTCGATGCAGCGGCCATGGAGGAGCGCCACGACTACGTGGGCGACCTGGAGCGCATGCTGTACCCGCTCTCGGCCGCGCCGGAGGAGGATTGGGTCCTGGCTGGCGTGAACGACGGCTCGGGCGCCAACGGCGCGCCGCGCAGCGGCAGCCGCTGGCGGTTCGTCGAGGGGGAGGGCGTCGAGGACGGCCTGGTGCGCACGGAGCCTGCGGAGGGCCTGACGGCCGGTGGGGCCGAGGGAGCCGGCGAGGGAGCGCGCGAGGCGGTGGCCGGCGGCGCCGTCGCGGAGGCCAACGGCACGCTGCTCATGTTCCGGGACTCCTTTGGCAACAGCTTGGTGCCATATCTGGCTTGCGAGTTCCAGCGGGCCGGCTTTAGTAAGATGCTGCCCTACGACTTGCTGAGCGTGCGCGAAGAGCGCCCTTCGGTGGTCGTGGTGGAGCGCGCCCAGCGCCACGAGGCCTACTGGGCCGAGGAAGCGCCGCTCATGCCCTGTCCGCGCGTCGAGGTGCAGGCGGCCGGCCGAGAGCCGATGGCCGTGGAGGCCACGGCGACGGTGGATGGCCCGCTGCTGCGCCTCAAGGGACGCGTTGCGGGCCTGGCAGCCCGCTGGCCCGAGGCCGATGTGTTCGTGCGGCTGGAGGGCGCGGATGGCCAGGGCGCCACCTACGAGGCCTTCGCCCTGAGCGACGGCAGCTCCGACGATGGCTTCTGCCTGTCGGTGTCCGCCGAGGCCTGGAGCCGCCGCGCTACGCGCGCCGTGGTGCTGGTGGGCGAGCCCGGGGCGGCCGTGGCGGTGGGGGAGATGCCCCTGGACGCCGGCGCGCTGGCGAGTTGAGGAGGGCGGCCCTGAGGGCTGCGAGAGAGAAGGAGGAGCTTTATGAAGAGAACGACGAATCGTCTGATGGCGCTCGGCATGGCCGGATGCTTGGCCCTGGCGGCCCTGGCCGGCTGCTCGGCGCCGGCCCAGGAGCCCGCCCCGGAGCCGGCCAAGGAGGCCTACGGCATCGCCATCGGGTCCGAGGGCGAGGACACGGTCACCATCCTGGTGGCCAACGACGCGGGGCAGCCCGTCACCGCCGTAGCGGCCCGCACGGTGGAGGCCGCCGTGGCGCCGGACGCCTCGGCCGAGGCCGCCGCCTTCGAGCCGCTGCCCCTCTCCGCCGAGGCGTGGGAACCGGGCCAGGTGGCGGCGCTGTTCGTGAACGACCCGCAGAAGGTGGCCGACGAGGCGGAAGGGGCAGCCGAGCAGGCCGCTGACGCCGTGGCCGACGAGGGCCGTGCTGCGAGCGACATCATAGTCGCTGCGACGGTGGACCTCCAGGTGACCTTGGCCGACGGCAGCACCTACGTGCTGCACCAGATCGGGCCCGATGCCTTGGCCGAGGTCGAGGACGTGGCGCTGCATGTGGACGGCGAGGCCGGCGTAGCCTACCTCACCTACGCCGAGGGCGGCGCCGAGGTGAGCACGCTCATGGCAGAGACCCAGGCTGCCGAGGCGGAGAAGGCTCTGGCCGAGGCGGCGGCCAACGCCGCTGCCGCAGCGGATGCCGCGGCGGACCAGGCCGTTGCCAGCGTCAGCGCCGCCCCATCGGGCGCGAGCGCGGCGAGCACCTACGACGAGGTGCCCTCTGGCGGCAGCGCCGGCGCCCCTGCGCAGTCCGAGGACAGCTGCGTCGCCCCTGACGACATCGTCTTGAACTAGCGCGCAACCCCGCATCGCCGGCGCCCCCTTGGCCTTCGGGCCGAGGGGGCGCTGCCATGCAGGGGCGCTGAGGGCGGGCGGCCGCGCACGGGCCGTTGCCGCATCCGCGCGCCCTTGTCGGGAGGCCGGCCGTGGCCAAGGGCTCGGTGGCCGGTGTGCCGGCAAGGGGCTCCCGAGCGCTGCATGCCCTCGCTTGGCTACCCTCCGCAATCGCCCTGGCAACGGCTTGGTGCCATATCTGAGCTGCGGTTTGTTCGATGCTCCTTTCGTAGGATGCTTTCTCCAAGACACGCTTTCCGCTTGCGGGCGCTGCCATGCGGGACGGATGGGCGAGTACATGGAATGAGGCTTGATAGACAGGAGGACCCTATGAAGAGAACGACGATGCGCCTGGCGACCCTTGGCGTGGCTGGCTGCCTGACCGTGGCGGCCCTGGCAGGCTGCGCGGGCCCGGCCGAAGAGCCCGCCCCCGCCCCTGAGCCCGAGGTGACCTACGGCGTCGCCATCGGCTCCGAGGACGTCGGCACCGCCACCGTCCTGATGGCCAACGACACCGGCCAGGCCATCACCGCCGTGGCCACCCGCACCGTGGATGCTGCCATCGCCCCAGATGCCGTGGCCGAGTCCACCTCCTTCGAGGCGCTGCCCTTCTCTGCTGAGACGTGGGAGCCCGGCCAGGTCGCGACGCTGTTCCTGGGCGACCCGGCCAAGGAGGTCGCCGCAGGCGAGGCTGCGGAGGCCGCTGCGGCCGACGGGTCCGCCAACGTCGCCGAGGCCGCCAACGAGGCTGCCGCGAACGAGACGGACGGCAACGTGATGCTGACCGAGTCCGTGGACCTGCAGGTCACCCTGGCTGACGGCACCGTCTACGTCCTCCATGGCATCAACCCCCAGGACCTGTCCCAGGCTGAGAACGTGGCCGTGAAGGTGGATGGCGAAGCGGGCGTGGCCTACCTCACCTACACCGAGGACGGCGCCGAGGTGAGCACCCTGGCTGCCGAGACCCAGGCCGCCGAGGCCGAGAAGGCGCTCTCCGACGCCGCTGCTGCGGCCCAGGGCGCTGTGGACGCCGCTGCAGACAAGGCCGCTGACGGGGCCCAGGCTGCCGGCGCGGTCATCTACGACAGCGTATCCTAAGGCGCCAGCGACCGCCAGGCTCGGCGTGACGGCCCTCGCGCAGGGGGCCGCATCGCGCCGAGCCGGTGGTCAACGCGCCACGAGCGGGCGAGCTGCTCGCCCGAAGCGCCCCCTTGGGCCGAGGGGTCGCCGTCGCGTCCAGGGCCTGCCCGCTGGGAGGGATTGCGATTCGCTGTCCTATGTGGCTGCCCGGGGAGGTCGGCTGCGACGCGCTCGTGCGCAGGATCGACGAGGCGGTTGACGAGGCCGACGAGGACAGGAAATAGGTGGGCAAGGCGTGGAGCGTGGGCACCATGGCGGAGAACGACGCCAGGAGCGCCCGCATCCGCGAGCGCCAGGCCCATGCCAAGGGCGTCGAGGAGGGCCGCTCTGAGGGCATCGCCGAGGGCGAGGCGCGCTTTGCTGCACTGGCCGGGTGGCCCTGTGAGACGGGGTCGGGTGCTTCGTCTCACCAAGCTGACGCGTGGTGCAGGCTTCTTATCCGCACTCCCATTCCGCGACTCGACAGATTATTTTCGATTGTGCATTGCTCGGAGCGCGGATTCCAGGTCGCTATTAAACCTTAGAATCAACAAATAGTCGAAAACTTGCCATTGATCAACCCGAGGGACCCGCAGGGCAATGCACAAACGCAAATAATCTGCCGGAAGGCCCTCGGGGGATGCGGGCATTTTTCCGGACGGCCTAGGCGGCCAGCCCCAGCCGCCTCCTGCCACGTGAGACGGCACGTGAGACGGGGTCGGGTGCTTCGTCCCAGACCGTCCTGCGTCATCCTCCTGCCCCCTGTTCACGCCGCCCTGCCCGGTCGGCGCGCCACCCTGGCCAAGAGCCAAGTTTTGCTCGATTTGACATAAGGGGAGCGCGGATGGGAGGCCGAAAGGCCAAGTTTCACGAGCTTTGACACAGGAAATCGCGCCGGGAGGGCCTGCGGTATGTCGAATCGAGCGAAACTTGGCTCTTAGGCCTCCTTGGGCCGCTCGGTTTATGTCGAATCGGGCGAAACTTGGCCTTTCAGCCCCCTTGGGCCATCCGATTCATGTCAAAGCTCGCCAAACTTGGCTTTCCGGGCCCTCGGCCCCTTGCCTTCCGGCCGACATGGGGCTGAGCCCTAAGGGGCCCGGTTGCGCGGGCGCGGCATTTCCCTGCCATGCCCACGGGTGAGGCGCATGCGGGCGGCGATGGCGCAGGGGCTGTTGCCGCCTGAGGCTGCGCTCGTGGCGAGATGGTATGATGGGCTTGCATTGTAGGAGGGCAGCTCGAGCTGCCCGAGGCCGATTCGCTCGCTCTTTCGCTAGGATGCCCTTGCCTGCCATGGAAGCCCTCTTCTCCACCAGCGCTCCCTTCGTCGTCCCCTCCGAGGTGGACTTCTTCTCCATCATCGTCGGCGTGGTGACGGGGGCGCTGTGCGGCTGCGGCCGCAAGCTGGACATCGTGGGGTGCATCGTCGCGGGGCTGCTGACGGCCTATGGCGGCGGCATCATCCGCGACCTGCTGCTCCAGGACGAGGGCATCTACTTCATGGACAACCCGGGCGTCGTGCTCATCTGCATAGCCCTGGCTGCCTTCGTCTTCTACTTCCGGGGATGGTTCGCCCGGCTCGACCGGTCGCTCTTCGTGCTGGACGCCTTCTCGGTGGCGCTGTTCGCCCTGGCGGGCGCCAACAAGGCCTTCCAGTGCGGCGAGGGCGTGGTGATGGTGGTGCTGCTGGGCGCCATCACCTCGGTGGGCGGCGGGGCGCTGCGCGACGTGTGCACGGGCGTGGTGCCCTCGGTGTTCCGCAGCTCCAACTACTACGCGGTGGCCGGCGTGGCGGGATCGGTGGCCTTCGCGGCCCTGGCCTTCGCCGGGGTGCCGCTGATCGTGGCTGCGGTGGCCTGCGTGGCCGTGGTCGTCGCCTTGCGGTGCCTGAGCGTGCGCTACGGGTGGACCACGGCGGCCGAGGCGGACTACTACCCCTACGTCTCTCGCGGGGCGCGGAAGGTACGCGACGCCGCCAAGGGGCTCATCGACCGGCATCGGCCCTCGTAGGGCGGTCGCCGGGTCGAGGCGGCGCGACTAGTGCGGCTGCTGACGGCGCTGCCCTCGCCGTAGCGGGTGCGGCCGTTGCCCGCAGCGTCTTGCCCTTGCTGCCATGGCTGCCGCTTCTGGCCCTGCTCCGCCCTCGCTGCCCATGCCGACGCAGCCTCCGCCCCAGCTCCCTTCGTCGCCCCAGCCCCTGCCTTGGCTCGCTGCCGCTCCAGCCTCCGCCCGTCCCGCCTCGGCAGGCGCCCCTTTCTCAACCGCTTGGTCACAAGGGTTCGGCGCCCTGCGGCGGTCGCTGGGGCCGATGCTAGGATGGGAACCTAGGATGCCGCGGCTGCTTCGCCGCGGCGAGCAGGGCGTAAGGAGCATCCCATGGGCAGATCGGGCGGTGGCGGCGGGTTCGGTGGAGGCGGCTTCTCCGGGGGCTTCGCGGGCGGCGGCCGGTCCTCGGGCGGCTTCTCCGGGGGCGGCTTCGGCCATGGCGGCGGCCGCTCCGGCGGCCCCGGCGGTTTGGGCGGCGGCTTCGGCGGCCCGGTCATGGGCGGCGGCTTCGGCGGGGGCAACGGCTTTCTGGGAGGCCTTCTGCTGGGCAGCCTGATGGGCGGCTCCCGCGGCGGGGGCGGCGGCCCGCTGCCCCCGACGGGCCCGCAAGGCCCGCAAGGCCCGCAAGGCCCCAGCCCCGGCGGCTCCAAGGGCCCGGGCGGTTCGGGCTGCCTGGCGCTGGTGGTGGTGATCGTGGTGTTCGCCCTGGTCATCGTGTTGGGGAGCGCGCTCCTCTTCTCGCCCAGCGCGCCGGCGGGCGCCACCACCTCCACCATCGAGCGCACGGCGCTGCCCAAGGGCGCCGTGGTCGAGACGCCCTACTTCACCGACGAGGACGGCGACTGGATCGGCGACCCGCGCGTCCTCGAGGAGGGCATGCGGCAGTTCTACCTGGATACCGGCGTGCAGCCCTACCTCTACATCCTCCCCAACGGCGAGACCACCTCGGTGCCCGAGCTCACCCGCTTCGCCGACGAGCATTACGGCCAGCTGTTCACCGACGAGGCTCACTTCCTGGTGGTGTTCTGCGACGACGACCGTGGCGGCTACAACGTGGGCTACACCGTGGGCTCCCAGGCCAAGACGGTCATGGACTCCCAGGCCCTCCAGATATTCAACGACTACCTGGATCGCTTCTACGCCGACTACGGCATCAGCGAGTCCCAGATGTTCGCCAACACCTACCGCGAGACGGCCCACGCCATCATGACCACCGAGGCCAAGCGCATGGCACCGGTCTACGTCACCATAGCCGTGGTGGGCGGCATCGTGGTGGTGGCCGTCATCGTGGCCGTGGCGCTGCGGCGGCGGGCGGCGGCCCAGGAGCGCGAGCGCCAGCGCCAGCAGGAGATCCTGAGCACGCCCTTGGAGAAGTTCGGCGACGACGAGGTGGAGGAGCTGTCGAGGAAGTACGCCGCCTCCCGCGAGGCCGACGGCGCCCCGGGCGACGCCGCGCCCGCCGAGCCCTTGGAGCGGTTCGGGGACGGCGCCCTGGAGGGGCTGGAAAGTAAATACCACGGTAACGAAACCGGGAGGCCCTGAGGGCGGCCCCTTCGCTTGGGGCATCATAGGCCATAACGGCATCGGGCCGCGCCCGGGCCGACCACCACGAGGATAGGAGACCACCATGGCAGGAATACTCGACCGCTTCACCACCATCATCAAGGCCAACATCAACGACCTGCTCGACAAGGCCGAGGACCCCTCGAAGATGATCGAGCAGTACCTCCGCGACCTGACCGAGAACCTGGCCGAGGTGAAGGAGGCCACGGCGGCGGTCATGGCCGAGGAGGCGCGCTGCAAGCGGCTGCTCGACGACAACCAGGCCGAGGTCCTCAAGTACGAGGACCTGGCGCGCAAGGCGCTCGCCGCCGGCAACGAGGATGATGCTCGGGTGTTCCTGCGCAAGAAGAGCGAGCTGGACGGCAAGAGCGCGGGGCTCCTGGCTGCCTACGAGGGCGCCAAGGACAACGCCTCCAAGATGCGCCAGATGCACGACAAGCTGGTGAGCGACATCGAGACCCTGCAGGAGCGCAAGGAGGTCATCAAGGCGAAGACCGCCGTGGCCAAGACCCAGGACAAGGTGAGCAAGATGACCTCCGGCAACGACCGCGCCGAGGGCGCCATCAGCGCCTTCGACCGCATGGAGGCCAAGGCCGACGCCATGCTGGAGCGCTCCAACGCCATGGCCGAGCTGAGCGCCGCCCCCAAGAGCGACGCCGAGGAGCTGGAGAAGAAGTACGAGTCCATGGGCCTCGACGCCGACGTCGAGGACGACCTGGCCAAGCTGAAGGCCTCCATGGGCATGTAGGGCCTGGGCGCCCCTCAGGGGCCGAGGCCGAGGGAAGGCGGGGCGCGCCCGGTGCGGCGCGCCCCGCCTTCGCGCGCT
Organism: uncultured bacterium; assembly: GCA_947564525.1. GTDB lineage: Bacteria > Actinomycetota > Coriobacteriia > Coriobacteriales > Eggerthellaceae > D16-63. The sequence goes on from CANOCK010000025.1 coordinate 16,197, forward strand.
CGGCCGCCGGCGCTGGCGGGCGCTCGCTCCATATATGTTGTGGTTTGGCCGTTTGAGGTATCGCACCGGTTGGGGTCGGTCGGTACAATACGGAGGATAAGAGGACGGGCCGGCCAGGCCCCTTGCGCGCGAGCGTAGCATGGAAAGAGCAGGCGAGAGAATGCTATGACGACGAATGTGAAGCCGGCGACGGCGGGGGCGCCCGTCGAGGTCGAGGGCGCGAGCGCGCCCGTCATCACCCAGATCGAGGCCGGCGAGGCGCCCGCTTTGGCGCCGGAAGGGCTGCGCCTGGGCATCGACGTGGGGTCCACCACGGTGAAGCTGGCGGTGCTCGATGCCGCCGACCAGGTGGTGTGGGCGGTGTACCAGCGCCACCACGCCGACGTGCGCGCCACCATCGTGGAGGTGCTGCGGGCCGCCGCGGCGGAGTTCCCCGACCAGCCCATGACCGTGGCCATCACCGGGTCCGGTGGTCTGCTGCTGTCCCAATGGCTGGACATCGCCTTCGTGCAGGAGGTCATCGCCAGCAAGACCGCCGTAGAGGCGTTCATCCCGGCGACCGACGTGGCCATCGAGCTGGGCGGCGAGGATGCCAAGATCATCTACTTCGACCACGGCATCGAGCAGCGCATGAACGGTACCTGCGCCGGCGGCACCGGCGCCTTCATCGACCAGATGGCCGCGCTGCTGGACACCGACGCCGGCGGCCTGAACGAGCTGGCGGCCAAGCATGAGACGCTCTACCCCATCGCCAGCCGCTGCGGCGTGTTCGCCAAGACCGACGTGCAGCCCCTGCTGAACGAGGGCGCGCGCAAGGAGGACATAGCAGCCTCCATCTTCCAGTCGGTGGTCACCCAGACCATATCGGGCCTGGCTTGCGGGCGGCCCATCCGCGGCAACGTGGCGTTCCTGGGCGGCCCGCTGCAGTACCTGCCCCAGCTGCGCGAGCGCTTCTACGAGACGTTGGAGCTGTCCGAGGAAGCCATCATCGTGCCCGAGAACGCCCACCTGTTCGTGGCGAGCGGCTGCGCCATCGCCGGCGCCGCCGAAGGGGCGGTCGCCGAGCGCCTGGCTGACGTGCTGGCGCGGCTGGAGGGCCTGGGCGACGTGCAGGGCTCGGAGGTCGTGCGCCTGGAGCCGCTGTTCGCCGACGAGGCGGCCTACGCCGAGTTCCGCGCCCGCCACGACGGCGAGCGCGTGCGCCGCGCCAGCCTGGAGGGCTACCGCGGGGTGGCGTTCCTGGGCATCGACGCCGGCTCCACCACGTTCAAGGCGGCGCTCATCGGCGAGGACGGAAGCCTGCTGTGGTCCACCTACGCCTCGAACAAGGGCGACGTGCTGGGCTGCGCCAAGGCGGCGGTGGCCGAGCTGTACCGCGCCCTGCCGCGCGACCCTGAGACCGGCGAGCCGTGCGTGGCCATCGGCCATGCGACGGTGACCGGCTACGGCGAGGGGCTGCTGCTGGAGGCCCTGGCGGTGGACTCCGGCGAGATCGAGACCGTGGCGCACCTGCGCGGCGCCCAGGAGATGCTGCCCGGCGTGGAGTTCATCCTGGACATCGGCGGCCAGGACATGAAGTGCCTGCGCGTGAAGGACGGCGTGATCGACTCCATCATGCTCAACGAGGCCTGCAGCTCCGGCTGCGGCAGCTTCATCGAGAGCTTCGCCACGGGGCTGAACCTGGACGTGGCCGAGTTCGCCGAGACCGCCATCCGGGCCGAGAGCCCGGTGGACCTGGGCAGCCGCTGCACGGTGTTCATGAACAGCCGTGTGAAGCAGGCCCAGAAGGAGGGCGCCACCGTAGGCGACATCGCCGCGGGGCTGGCCCTGTCCGTCATCAAGAACGCCCTGTTCAAGGTCATCAAGATTCGCGATCCCCACGACGTGGGCACCAACGTCATCGTCCAGGGCGGCACGTTCCTGAACGACGCGGTGCTGCGGGCCTTCGAGTCGCTGGCGGAGGTGAACGCCGTGCGGCCCGACATCGCGGGCAACATGGGGGCCTTCGGGGCGGCGCTGCTCGCGCGGGACCGCTACGCCGCGGCGAGGGCGGCGGCCGGGGCCGGCTCGGAGCCGCGCAGCGCCCTGCTCTCGCTGGAGGCTATCGAGGCGCTGGCGCCCACCCATCGCACGGTGCGCTGCAAGGGCTGCGCCAACAGCTGCCTGCTGACGGTCAACGACTTCGGTACCGACGAGGCCACGGGCAAGCACCGCCGGTTCATCACCGGCAACCGCTGCGAGAAGGGCGAGAGCCTGGGCGCGGGCAGCAAGTCGACGGTGCCCAACCTGTTCGAGTACAAGGCGGAGCGGCTGTTCGGCCACTACGAGCCCTTGGCCCCCGAGGCGGCGCCCCGCGGCACTGTGGGCATCCCCCGGGCGCTCAACATGTACGAGAACTACCCGTTCTGGTTCACCTTCTTCACGCGCCTGGGCTATCGCGTGGTGCTCAGCGACCCTTCCACCAAGGCCACCTACGAGGCGGGCATCGAGTCCATGCCGTCGGAGAGCGTGTGCTACCCGGCCAAGTTGTCCCACGGCCACATCATGGACCTGCTCGAGAAGCGCCCGGACTTCATCTGGATGCCCTGCTCCAAGTGGGAGCGCCAGGAGGATGCGACTGCCGGAAACCACTTCAACTGCCCCATCGTGGCCAGCTACCCGGAAGCCCTGCGGCTCAACATCGACGAGCTCCATGGCGGCGAGGTGCCCTTCGTGAGCCCCTGGCTGCCCTACGACCAGCGCGAGCACCTGAAGAAGCGGCTCTACATAGAGCTGGCCGAGAACTTCGCCTCCGAGGCGTGCAGCAAGGGCGAGCCGCTGACGCCGGCGGAGGTGGCCGCCGCGGTGGATGCCGCTTGGGACGAGGACGAGGCGTTCAAGCGCGACATGCGCATGAAGGGCGTGGAGACGCTGGCCTGGATGGAGGAGACGGGCACCCATGGCATCGTGCTCGCAGGGCGTCCCTACCACAACGACCCTGAGATCAACCATGCCATCCCCGAGCTGCTGACCAGCTTCGGCCTGGCCGTGCTCACCGAGGACTCCGTGGCGCACCTAGGCCAGCTGGAGCGGCCCATCCGCGTGGTGGACCAGTGGATGTACCATACGCGGCTCTACGCGGCGGCCAAGGTGGTCACGCAGCGGCGCGACCTGGACCTCATCCAGCTGAACTCCTTCGGCTGCGGCTTGGATGCCCTGACCGCGGACCAGGTGCAGGAGGTGCTGGAGGCCGCGGGCAAGGTGTACACCGTGCTGAAGATCGACGAGGTGTCCAACCTGGGAGCGGCCCGCATCCGCGTGCGCAGCCTGCTGGCGGCGCTGAAGGACCAGGCGGATCGCGAGGCCGAGGCTGCGGCCGACGAGCGCGCTGCCGCTCGCCCTTGCCCGGCGGCCTCCATAGACCTGGCCTCTTTGGACAAGCTGGTGCCCGCCAGCTTCACCGAGAAGGCCGACGGCGTGGTGGCGGCTGCCGAGGTCGAGCAGCGCGAGGGCGCCTCGACGGAGTTCGGACGGCCGCAGTTCACCGAGGAGATGAGGGAGGCCGGCTACACCATCATCGCGCCGCAAATGGCCCCGTACCACTTCGAGCTGCTGGTGCCCATCTTCAAGCGCTTCGGCTACAACGTCGACCTGCTGCCCAGCGTGGACGCCGGTGCGGTGGATGCGGGGCTGAAGTACGTCAACAACGACATCTGCTACCCTTCCATCCTGGTGACGGGCCAGATCATGGAGGCGGTCATGTCCGGCCGCTACGACACCGACAAGCTGGCGGTGCTCATCACCCAGACTGGCGGCGGCTGCCGCGCCACCAACTACATCGCGCTCATCCGCAAGGCGCTGAAGTCGGCGGGACTGGGGCACGTGCCGGTCATCGCGCTGTCGTTCAAGGACCTGGGCGAGGTCAACCCGGGCTTCGAGATCAAGCCCAAGATGCTGATGCAGGCCATCTACGCGCTGTGCTACGGCGACCTGCTCATGCAGTGCCTGTACCGCACGCGTCCCTACGAGGTGGAGCCCGGCAGCGCCCAGAGGCTATTCGACCATTGGATGGGCGCCTGCAAGGCCCAGTTCGAGCGCGGCTGCAAGTACGGCGAGTTCAAGCGCACGGTGAGTGCCATCGTGGACGACTTCGACACGCTGCCGCTGCAGGGCGAGGGCACCAAGCCGCGCGTGGGCGTGGTGGGCGAGATCCTGGTGAAGTTC
>CANOCK010000026.1 GCA_947564525.1 uncultured bacterium
CTCGGCTGCGAGCCGCCGCCCCTCGCCACCGGCCGGCCCGTCGGCCACGGCGCGCTCGAGCGCCGCAAAGGAGGGGCTGGCCGCCGCAGCCGGGTCGCCCAGGGCCACGTGGCGCACGCCGAACGCCCGCGCCTGGGCCAGCAGCCCATCCACGCTGCCGTGGGCCGCCAGGGCCACCACCTCCAGCTTGTCCGGGTGCTGGGCCACCACGTCGAGGGTCTGCCGTCCGATGGAACCGGTGGAACCCAGCACCACGATGCGCTTGCGCTCGCTCATGAGCTACCAACCTTTCGTCCGTCGCCACGAAGGGGCACCTGGGACCGCGCGCCAGGCCGAGCCGAACGTCGACGCCAACCCGGCGACCCGCCGCCCGCCCTCAGAGCGCCCACGGGATGCAGCCGAACCCGACCAGCAGGATGGCAGCCGTGGCCGAGGCCAGGAACACCGAGTCGCAGCGGTCGAGCAGGCCGCCATGGCCGGGCATGATGGTGCCGGAGTCCTTGAACCCGGAGTTGCGCTTGATGCGGCTCTCAGCCAGGTCGCCCAGCACCTCGGCGCAGGCGCACACCGCCCCGAAGATGACCGCCAGCCACACCGGCAGCTGCACCCCCGGCACGAAGGCGATGGCCACCCAGAACACGATGGACCCCACGATGCCCGCCAGGAAGCCCTCCCAGCTCTTCTTGGGGCTGGTGCGAGGCGCCAGCTTGTGCTTGCCGAACTTGCTCCCCACCAAATAGGCGAAGGCGTCGTTGGCCCACACGCTCAGGAACAGCAGGAGCACCACCACGCTGCCCCAAGGATAGGGCAACGCCTTCTGGATCACCACCAGCCCGCACAGCAGAAGCCCCGTGTAGGCGGCCCCGAAGAAGCTCTCGCACACGTCGGGGATGCGGCTGCGCAGCCAGAACACATACCACACCAACAGCGCCAGCAGCAGCGCCAGGCACACCACCAGCGCGCCCGTGGCGCCGAAGAAGTACACGCCGGGCAGGTACAGCACCGCGGCGACGATGCCCAGCATCTCATTGGGCAGCTTGGCATCCTGGCGCAGCATGTAGTAGAACTCCCCGGCGCAGATGCCCGCCACCACCATGAGCATGGCCAGCATGGGCAGGCCGCCCGCCAGCACGCAGCCCACGGTCAGCACCGTGTACACCAGCCCCGTGCGGAAGCGCACCTGCAGGCCGCTCGGGTTCTTCAGCTTCTTCGGGGTCTTGTCGAGGGCCTTCTCCTTGACCTTCTCCTTGGCCTGGGCGCGGCGCTCCCGCTTCTGCTGGCGAGCCTCCTGCTCGCTCGGCGTCATGTCGTAGTGCCAGGGCGGCCCCACCGGTTCGGTGTCGAGCCCCAGGTCCAGCCCCTCCTCTCCCACCAGGTCGCGAGTGGTGGGTCGGCAGGGATGGTCAGTGGCCTGGCGGCACAGCTCGTCGGTGCGCTCGCGCAGGCGCGCCCGGGCGGCGCGCTGCTTCTCGGTCAGCTCCTCGGCGGCCATCACGCCCCCACCCCGCCGAAGCGCCGGTCGCGCCCCTGGTACTCCAGCAGGCAGCGCAGCAGCTCGTAGCGGTCGAAGTCGGGCCACAGCACCGGGGAGGGCACGAACTCGGCGTAGGCGGCCTGCCACAGCAGGAAGTTCGACAGCCGCATCTCGCCGCTGGTGCGCACGATCATCTCCGGGTCGGGCATGCCGTAGGTGAACAGCCCCTGCTCCAGCATCTCCTCGGTCACCTCTGGCGCCCCGTCACCCGCCTCGGCGGCCAGCACGCAGCGCCGCGCGCACTCCTGGGCGGCATGGAGCAGCTCCTGACGCCCGCCGTAGTTCAGCGCCACCACCAGGGTCATGCCGTCGTTGCCGCGGGTGCGCTCCCAGGCCTCGTCGAAGGCGGCCCGGGTCTCGGGCGGCAGCGGGGACAGGTCCCCGATGGTCATCACGCGCACCTGCTCCTCGTGCAGGCCATCCACCTCGGCCAGCATGGTCTTGGCGAACAGGTCCATCAGCCCCACGACCTCGTCTTCGGGGCGTCGCCAGTTCTCGGTGGAGAAGGAGTAGATGGTGAGGTAGCGCACCCCCAGGTCGGAGGCGCAACGGATGGTCTCGCGCACCGCCTCGATGCCCGCCTTGTGGCCGCGCAGCCGGTTGAGCGCCCGCTTCTTGGCCCAGCGGCCGTTGCCGTCCATGATGACGGCGATGTGCTGCGGGATGGCATCGACGCGCAAGGCCGACACGTCGATGTCGGCAGGCACGTCAGGGAATATGTAGTCGAGGGGCTTGTTCATAGCGGGGCTTGGGCCTCAAGGCAGCAGGGTGGGCTCGTCCAGCGAGAAGGGCACGGGCGCTTCGAATCGGCGTGAAAGCCCGGGGAGGCGCGCTTCGGCACGCGACGAGGGCTTGGAGCGCCAAGATGGGGTGCCCGGGCCCTTCGCAGCGGCAGCTCACCGCACCCTTGCATCGGCAAGGGCGCAGCCTAGATCTCCATGACCTCGGCTTCCTTCTTCTTGGTGGCCTCCTCGACGTCCTTCACGTACTTGTCGGTCAGCTTCTGCACCGCCTCCTCGGCGCGCTTGGCCTCGTCCTCGGGCAAGCCGTCGGCCTTCTGGGCCTTGGAGATGGCGTCGTTGGCGTCGCGGCGGGCATTGCGCACGGCCACGCGCGCCTCCTCGGCATAGCCCTTGCACTGCTTCACCAGCTCGCGGCGGCGCTCCTCGGTGAGCTGCGGGAAGGGCAGGCGGAGCACCGAGCCGTCGTTGTTGGGGGTCACGCCCAGGTCGCTCGCCAGGATGGCCTGCTCGATGGCGCCGAGCACGCCCTTGTCCCAGGGCTCGACGACCAGCATGTGGGCGTCGGGGGTCTTCACACCGGCCATCTGGTTGATGGGGGTCGGCGTGCCGTAGTAGTCCACCTTGATGCGGTCGAGCACCATGGCGTTGGCGCGGCCGGTGCGCACGCCGGCGAAGTTGTCCTTCAAGGCCGTCACGGCCTTCTCCATGCGCTCCTCGGCGCCCATGAGAATCTCATCGATATCTGCCATTGGGGTTTCCTCCCTCTTTAGGAACAGAGCCCGCGGGCTCTCGGATACAAGCAACAAGCCGGCCCGACGCCGGCGCCCGCAAATGCTACTCGACGACCGTGCCCACCGGCTCACCCTGAAGGGCTGCCTTGATGTTGCCAGGCTTGGTCAGGTCGAACACGATCATGGGCACGTCGTTGTCCATGCACAGCGACGTGGCCGTGGCGTCCATGACGTTCAGGCCGCGGTTCAGCACGTCCATGTAGGTGATGCGGTCGAAGCGCTTCGCGTCGGGGTTCTCGGCCGGGTCGCTGTCGTAGACGCCGTCCACCTTGGTGGCCTTCATCAGGCAGTCCACGTCCAGCTCGCACGCGCGCAGGGCGGCGGTGGTGTCGGTGGTGAAGTAGGGGTTGCCGGTGCCAGCCGCCAGGATGACCACGCGGCCCTTCTCCAGGTGGCGCACGGCGCGGCGGCGGATGTAGGGCTCGGACACCTCCTGCATGTTGATGGCGCTCTGCACGCGGCTGAACACGCCATGGCGCTCGAAGGAGTCCTGCAGGGCCAGGGCGTTCATCACCGTGGCCAGCATGCCGATGTAGTCGGCCTGGGCGCGGTCCATGCCCTCGGCCGAGCCAGCCAGGCCGCGGAAGATGTTGCCGCCGCCGACCACGACGGCCAGCTGCACGCCATCGCGCACGATCTCGGCGATCTCCTCGGAAAGGCGGTCGACCACCTTGGGATCGATGCCGTAGCCCTGGTCGCCCGCCAACGCCTCCCCCGACAGCTTCAACAGGACGCGGTCGTACTTGTAGTCATCGGCCATGACGCGACATCTCCTTTGGCATCGGGTTCGGGCTTTAGCCCTCCCATATTAACCGAAAGCCCGCTCGTAATGAGCGGGCTTTCCGATAATGCATGGGCTTTCGAGAAAGACGCGACTCGAAAGACGCCTCCAGCCTAGCGCTTGGAGAACTGCGGGCGCTTGCGGGCCTTCTTCAGGCCGTACTTCTTGCGCTCCACCATACGGGGGTCGCGGGTGAGGAAGCCGGCCTTCTTCAGCTCGGCGCGGTACTCGCCCGCCTCCAGCAGCGCGCGGGAGATGCCGTGGCGCAGCGCACCGGCCTGGCCGGAGATGCCGCCGCCCTTGATGTTGGCCAGCACGTCGAAGTGGCCCATGGTGTCGGTCACCTTGAAGGGGGCCTTGGCGTAGTCGACCAGCGACTCGCGGCCGAAGTAGTCGACGCCCTCGCGGCCGTTCACCGTCACCTTGCCCGTGCCGGGCACCAGACGCACGCGCGCCACCGCGTTCTTGCGGCGGCCGGTGCCGTAGTACAAAGCTTCGCCTGCCATGATTAACCCTCCATATCGATCTTGCGCGGCTGCTGGGCGGTGTGCGGATGGTCGGGGCCAACGTACACCTTGAGCTTCCTGCCCATGGCGCGGCCGAGGGTGTTCTTCGGCAGCATGCCCTTCACGGCGTGCTCGATGACGCGCTCGGGGTGCTTGGCCATGGCCTCCTCGAAGGTCTCCTGCTTGAGGCCGCCGGGATAACCGGTGTGGCGCGAGTACACCTTGTCGGTGGTCTTGGCGCCGGTCACGCGAATCTTGTCGGCGTTCACGATGACCACGAAGTCGCCCGTGTCCACGTGCGGCGTGTACTGCGGCTTGTGCTTGCCCTTCAGGATGGTGGCAGCCTTAGTGGCCACGCGACCGAGCACCTGATCCTCAGCGTCGATCAGGACCCATTCGCGCTCGACCTCCTGAGGCTTTGCGTAATACGTCTTCACTCTTGTTCCTCCTTGTACGCGCCTCCGGGTTGAAGCGTGCCCGGCTGCGCCCCTGTTTGTTTTCAAAAGTGCAGAGGGCGAGAAGGCTCGCGCGGTTTCCTACGCCGCACGCCACGGACCACGGGCGAGGTCTGGACACCCCTTGCGGTCCGCGCCTTGGACCCGTCTGCGATTACGGGGCTTTTGAAAGCGAACTTTTTGATTATAGGTTCGGCACCGCCCAGCGTCAACGGCGAATCGAGGGGTGAGGGAGGGCAGCGGCACCGGCGTCGGCTGGGGCGGCCCAAGCGCCGAGAACAGCTCGGACATATCGGCGGAAAGCCGGTAGTCGGGCTCGTCGGCATCGCCTAGCTCGTTGAAGCCCACCTCCAGAGCAACCGTCATCCCTGAGCCTTGGCGGAGACAACCACACATTCGGCCTTGCACCGGATGGAGGCGTAATCCACAAATACCTCTACAGGTCAGGTAACTGGATTCCCGATGGCGACAGCACCCCCAACGACCGTGATTCCTTCAACTTCAAAGAGGGAGATGGATACACTAAACTCTGTATCGTCCGCGGGAACCCCTACAACCAGTCGGACAACCTATTCTTCTACATCGAGTACCAGAACACATCCTTCGAGAACAACCGCTACCGGCTCTACGTCGACAAACCTGGTTACAAACAGACCGGATGGATTGAGTCAGGCGCAGACACCCATACCAATCCAGGCACCGCTGTGTTTTTGACACGAGGTCGGAGCTACTCGCCCGACTGGGACACGAGGAACTACTCGATAACCTACGAAAACCTGCCCAACGACACTAAAACGGAAGGGTGTCCAACGACCTATACGATCGAGAGCGACACAATCGACCTGCCAAGACCGACCAGGGCGGGCTACCAATTGAAGGGCTGGAGCATCAGTGGCGTAAACAACGTCGATAGCAGCACGAAGACCGACCTCGTGGAAAAACTTCCTAAAGGAACCTATGGCAATGCAACCTGCACAGCTGTCTGGGATACCATCGAGACCAAAGAGTTCTACCTCAGGACCCCTGCCGACACTACGACGAAGCTCGTAATGGAGGGCAACTCCTGAATCCCCCACGGCAAGGTGAACGAAACCACCATCTCATTCCTGACTGGCGGGACCTACGAGGGCACGTATTTCGCGCGGGTCGAACCTCCAAGACCCGGCGCGAGCGACCACGGATACTACTGCTACGTCGAGCTCATCGGTACGGACGGCAAGACAACGCGCCTGGAGTTCAGTCGGAGCGGCTACAAATCCGTAGGTGTCGCTGTCGGCAGCCTGGCCATCATAGCCCCAGCCGAGCTTCCCCTCGTCCGCGCGACGTGGGTCACGCCAAGCTGGGAGCCCATCAGCTACTCCATCAGCTACAGCGGCCTCTCCGAAGGGACCGACGCCAACAGCTGGCGGACAACCTACACCATTGAAGACGAGGCGTTCGACCTACCCCTGCCCACCACCCCTGTCGGCTACGCCTTCGACGGATGGACCTGGGATGCGACAGCTTCTCCCCATGTTCAGATAACCGGTGCCTTGGCCCAGCAAGTCGAGAAGGGCTCTTATGGGGACCTCGTCTTGACCCCCTCATGGCATGGCTCGTCAGCTCCTCGGCGAACCCAAACGGAGGTGTGCTGGAGAAACAGGTGCGAGAGGGCGACTCATGGCGAACGGTTGAGACCGTCGTCGCTGAATACGCCTTCTCCTTTAGGTATACCGGGCGATACGCCCAAGCCAACGTCGCCTACATCGAAATGGACAACGGGCAAAAGACTCCCTGCATAGAGTATGTCGATGACCTCGGAGAACCGAACCGACTCCGACTCAGCCCAGGTCAGCACAAAGCTGACGGATGGTCCATAACTGGCTCTGGGGCACTCACAGACGCTGATGCCAGAATGCCGCTCGAACGAGGAACAAGGTACTCGGTGCTCTGGGGAACGTTCCAGATAAGGCTGGACGGCAATGCTGGCGAAGCTGAGGTCGAAGGGCTTCCAGATGGCCCCCTCGAGGTCAGGGTTGGCAGCGTCACGGTTCTCCCTGAGGCAAAGCGCTTCGGCTATAGATTCCAACATTGGAATGCCGAAGCCGATGGGAGCGGCGAGCCATTCGCTGCGAACGCAGAAACAGATGCCGATGCCTTGCAAGCGCTGCTCCAGGACCCTACGGGAACCCTGACCCTCTACGCCCAATGGACGCTCTGCTATGACATGGAGGTGCCGGTGTGCAGCCCGGGCAGCGTCACCTTCGAGGCCGACTCGACCACGGGCGAGGTGCGCGTGGCGCCAGGGTCGAGCGCCGAGGGGGCCATCCGGTCGCACATGGCGGCGCCCGTGGCCCTGGACTCCCTCGCCTGCGAGGGGCTGCCGGCGCGATCGGGCAGCGGCCTGGAGCTGGAGGCCCTGTTCGGGCCGGGCAGCGCCTCCCAGGTGCGCTTCACCGCCTCCTTCGGCGACGCGCCCTCGGCGCCGAAGGCCAGCCTCTGCGCGGGAGGCTCCGCGTCGCTCGCCGGGCTCACCATCCCGGCAGCTGCCGCTGCCGACGCGCCTGGCGAGCTGGCAGTCGCCTACGGGCTGGAGCTCGACGAGGGGCTGCCCATCCCCACCCTGCGCGAAGCGGCCCCGGTGGCCCGGCTCGTCTACACCGTGAACCTGCCCCTGCAGCCCTAGGAGCAGCCTGGAGGCGCCGTCAGACCAATCCGGCAAAGGCACGCACAGCCCATGGCAAGCCCCCGTCCCATGGAAGGCCCGCGCGCCCCTTTCCCAATCTTGTTAGATAGAGTGACTACGAGTATCATACTCGTAGTCACTCTATCTAACAGAGGAGAGCGCCATGTTCGTAGGACGCGAGGCGGAGCTCGCCACCCTTGACCGGCTCTATCGCAAGAAGGGCTTCCAGATGGTCGTCATCTATGGTCGACGCCGGGTCGGGAAGACGACTCTGATCGATCGCTTCGTCCACGGCAAGCCGACGCTGTACTTCACCGCCCAGCAGAAGAGCTCCCTCCAGAACCTCGCGCTCTTCTCCCAGGCCGTCTACGAGCTCTTCGGCATCCCATCCGAAACCGGAGCGTTCGCATCATGGGATGCCGCTCTCAGGTTCGTAGCCCAGCAGGCGAAGCAAGCGCCAATGCCCCTGATCTTCGTCTTCGACGAGTTCCCCTACGCGGCCGAGGCCGACCCGGCGCTCCCCTCGGCTCTCCAGGTGGCCATCGACCACGAGTTCAAAGGAACCGATGCGACCATGATCCTCTGCGGCAGCAACGAGGGGTTCATGGAGAGCGACGTCCTCGAGCGCAAAAGCCCTCTCTATGGGCGTCGAACCGCCCAGATGAAGCTCAGGCCCCTTGACTACCTGGATGCCGCTCGGATGATCCCGAAGGCCAGCACCCTCGACCTGGTCCGCTACTATGCCACCTTCGGCGGAACGCCTTACTACGTCGAGCAGATAGACGACGAGCGCAGCTACGAGGAGAACGTGGCCGACCTCCTGTTCGACATATCCGGGCTGCTCTACGAGGAGCCTCTGATGCTCCTACGTCAGGAGCTACGCGAGCCAGCGCTGTACAACTCCATCCTCGACGCCCTCGGCACAGGGGCGACCAAGCCCAAGGAGATCGCCGAGAAGGCAGGCGTTGACCGCGCCTCCATGAGCAAGTACCTGCGCACCCTGGAGGGGCTAGGCCTCGTAAGAAAGGAACTTCCCTTCGGAGACAACCCCCTCACCTCGAGGAAAGGGCTCTACAAGCTGGCGGACCCCCTCTTCTCCTATTGGTATCGGTTCGTGAGCGCCAGCATCGGCGCCATCGAGAACGGCGCAGGGGCGACAATAGCTGCGACGAAGGCCTCGGGAAGCAACCTTGCCACCTACGTCGGCATGCAGTTCGAGGCCATCAGCTGCCAATGGGTCGCACGCCAGAGCGCAGCAGGCAAGCTGCCGTTCATCGCCACAGCCTTCGGAAAGTGGTGGGGCTCCGACCCCCTTGGCAAGTGCGAGGCCGACATAGATGTCATCGCTGCATGCAAAGAGGAGGGGCAGCTGCTCGCAGGCGAATGCAAGTGGCGCGAGGAGTTCGACGAGAGCGCCGCACTTGCAACGCTCGAAAGGCGGGCGGCACTCATAAAGGGATACGACCAGGTCACTTACGCCCTGTTCGCAAAGCACCCCTTCTCTCCGAGCACCCGACGGAAGGCAAGGGAGCGCCATGACGTGCTGCTCGTGGACGCCGACGAGCTCTACGCAAGCGCATAGCCCTCATCAGGTAGAACAGCAAAGCTTGCAGCGATTTTTCCCTTTTCGATGCAAAACTTGCAGCGATTCTGGCGGATTTGATGCAAAACTTGCAATGCACAGCTCAGAGAGTGCAGGGCCTGGCACTCGGATGGGCAGCTAGAGCGCGGTGGCTTCCGGCGCTCGTCAAGGAGCGCCCTCCAAGGCACAAAGCTAAGATGACCACGAGCATAATACCCGTAGTCATCTTAAGGGCAAGCAGCCGCCCCACGGCGCGGGCTCGCCGGCACGCCCGCGCCCTAGCCCTCCATCTGGTGCTGGTGGCCCGAGCGCACGAGCTCGCCCGTGGCTCTCACGCGCACGGGGACGCCGCGCCCCACCAGGCAGGCGAGCACGGTCTCCACCAAGCGCGGCAGCGCCTCGTAGACCGCCGGCGTCAGCCCCACGGTCAGCTCGGCGGGGCTCATGTTCTCCACCTGCATGCCGAAGCAGCGCCCCTCGGCCTCGTAGCCCAGCAGCGCCGCGGCGTCGAACAGGTCGATCAGCTTGCACTCGTGCAGGGATGCCATGGCGCCGCTATGGCGTGCCACGTCCTCAGGGGCGAACTCGAGCACCGTGCCCGGCGGCTGCCCCGTGCCGTCCAGAGCGTCCACGGTGACCAGATAGTCGCAGGCGTTCACCAGCTCCAGCATGTCCAGCCCCATGCAGCCCACGTCCCGCAGCATCACCGAATCCGGCAGCTCGTAGGCCCGCACCAGCTCGTCGTAGACCGCCGGGCCCACGCCCTCGTCGAGCATCAGGCGGTTGCCCACGCAGAGCACTGCGATGGGGCCAAGGCCGCCCTCGACCGCCGCTGCGCCCGCAGCCGCCATCTCCGCAGCCTCCTCAGCCGCCGCTGCGCTCGGCGCCGTGGCGCCCCCAACCGCTACCATGGCCCCACCTCCGGCCGGAAGGCCAGGTTGTACCAGGTGGCCAGCGCGACGACCACCGCCGCTGCCACGGCGCCGCCCACGGCCCACCAGCGCTCGCGCCGCAGGTAGGTGGCCCGGTCGACCCCCAGCCGCTCGGCCCGATGGGCCGCATAGGGCTGGGCCACGATGGAGAAGCCCACGGTCACCCCGCCCAGCAGGATGCCGATCAGCACGGCCAAGGTCACCGTCAGCGGCGTCGGCTCGCTCGCCGCTGCGTAGAAGGCGTTGTCCGCCACGAGCCACGCCGGGTAGAACAGGATGGACGCCCAGATGCCGTGGGCAGGCCCCCACACCGGCGCCATCAGCAGCGCGCCGAGGTTCACACGCGGCAGGCCGTCCATGAAGCGCTCCTCCGCCGCGTACTCTTCCTTCGATATGGCCGCCACCGGCACCCCCTTCCCTCATGTCACGCCCAGGCGCCTGCAGCGCCTCGTCCCGCGCATCGCGCCCAAGACGCATCGGCCCGCCCATTATACGAAGGAGGGGCCGCCCGCCAAGGGCAGCCCCTCCCATCGAGGTTGGAAATATCCGTGAGGGCCTTAGGGCACCAGCACGTCCTCTTCCTCCTCGGCCACCTCTTCCTCGTAACCCACGATGTTGTGGATGTTCGGGTCGTAGACCAGGCCGCCATGCTCCTTGTGGAAGAACATGAGCTTGGTCGGGGCGGTGCCCTCGACGTTGGCCAGGTAGATGTGGATGAACATGAACAGGATGAACACGAACATCATGAAGTAGTGGATGATGCGCACGCTCATCAGACCGCCGAGCAGCGTGGTGGTGCCCCACATGGCCGGCAGCATCATGGTCACGTTCCACAGGCACAGGCCCGTCCAGAACATGATCACGATCAGGAACGGGATGGCCAGGTAGCTCAGCTTCTGGGGCACGCCCAGTTTGGCTCCCAGCGGATGGTCCTTCTTCAGGAACAGGTAGTACTTGATCCACTCCAGGGCCTGATGGCGGTTGTCCGCCTGGGGCAGCCAGGTCTTGTAGTCCGTGACCTGCTGGCGCGTGCCGCCCGTGGGCGAGGTCTTCAGCACGAAGGCCAGGATGACGCGCACGGCGCAGTTGATGAAGATCACGAAGCCGAAGAACACATGCAGGCCGCGGCACATGCCCATGGTGTCCGGGATGAACGGGAAGTGGATCAGGAAGCCGGTCAGGATCAGGACGACCATGGCCACCAGGTTGATCCAGTGCGTGATGACGAACGGCAGCGGATGCGCTTCCTTGTAATGTGCGAGATGCGCCATTTACTTCACCCCCCAAGGGCTCGTGACCGTCTCGAAGGACTTGCCCGTGGCCGGCTCGGTCACATGGACCGCGCAGGCGGTGCAGGGGTCGAAGGCATGGACGGTGCGCAGGGCGTTGATCGGCTTCTCGATGTCCTCCACCGGCACGCCGATGAGGGCCTGCTCCAGCGGACCGTGGACGCCCTCGGCGTTCACGGGGGCCAGGTTCCACGTGGACGGGATGATGATCTGGTAGCCCTTGATCTTGCCGTTCTCCACCTTCTCGGAGTGGTAGAGGGCGCCGCGGGGAGCTTCCCAGAAGCCCGCGCCCTCACCGGTGGTGGTGAGCGGCTCGCGGAAGTACTCGGAGTCGCCGCTGGCCAGGGCCTCCATGAGCTCGGGCACCCAGACGTTCTTCATGAGGTGCGCCACGTACATGGTCTCCACCTGGCGGATGCCGGTGCGGCCGAGCGTGTTCTGGAACAGGCTCAGGTCGCCCTTGGTGCCGCCGAGGGCCTGGGTGACCGCGTCGACGTGCTCCACGATCCACGGCACGCCGCGGCGGTAGGCCGCGAACACGCGGGCCATGGAGCCAGCCTCCATGGGCTTGCCGTCGTAGGCCGGGCACTTGACCCAGGTGTAGCGGTCCTCGACGTCGTAGTCGGTGAAGTCCGGCTCGGTGACGAAGTAGGGGCTCTCGTAGGTGGCGTCGCCCTTGTACCAGGAATGGCCCATGTACTCGGTGATGAGGCTCTCGTCGACGTCAGAGACGCCGAAGTTCTCGTCGAGAACGGCCATGGGCAGGTAGCGGTGCTGCATCTGCTCGATGTAGTCGCCGCCGTAGGGCCAGCCGTTGCCCTCGAACACGCCCCAGGCAATGTAGCGGCCGCAGCCCTTGCCGAAGCCGAGGGCCTCGGGGTAGGCGCCGGCCAGGGCCAGGGTGTCGGGCAGCACGGTCTCGAACACCCAGTTGTAGATCTCGTCGACCATGGCCTTCAGGTCGTCGAGCTTGCTCTCGGTGGGCACGAACATGGTGCCGCCCGGGATGGAGGTCATGACGTGGGGCATCTTGCCGCCGAGCAGGGCCGCCACCTCGGAGGCGCGGGCCTGCATCTTCAGGGCCTCCAGGTAGTGGGCCGTCAGGATGAGGTCCAGCTCGGGGGTCAGCTTGTAGGCGGTGCCTCCGTCAGCGTCGAACCAGTTGCCCGAGAAGATGGACAGCTGCCCGTTGGCCGCGAAGGCCGCCAGCTTCTCCTTCAGCGTGCGGAAGTCGCTGTGCATGGACAGGTTCTTCTCCTGGGCCACGTCGTAGGCGTCCGCCACGTTGGCCGTGAGGGCGTTGAGCGGGTTGACGTAGTCGAGGCCTGCCAGGTTATAGAGCCACAGGATGTGGCTGTGCAGGAACTGGGCGCCCTCCAGCAGGTTGCGGATGAGGCGCGCGTTGTTCGAGATGGTGATGCCGTAGGCCTTCTCGCCGGCGATGGAGGAGGCATGGGCGTGGGAGACCGGGCACACGCCGCAGATGCGCTCGACGATCTGAGCGGCATCTTCGGGGGTGCGGTCCTGCACCACCAGCTCCATGCCACGGAAGCAGCCTCCCGACACCCACGCATCGGAGACGCGGCCGTTCGAGACCTCCATCTCGACGCGCAGATGACCCTCGATGCGGGTGATCGGATCGATAACAGAACGTGTCATGTAAGGCTCACCTCCTAGTTCTTCTTAGCCGGGCGCTCGGCGTTCTCGAGGACCAGCTCGGGGTCGAGCACGGGGCCGCCCTTCACCGGATCGGCGTAGGTGCCGATGGACTCCTCGGGATGCTCAGCGTCCCATTTGCGGATCTTCTCGAAGGCGGCGCCGCCGTCCATGCGGCCGGTCTTCTTCATGCCGAAGCCATGCACCACCAGGGCCAGGGCCGCCAGGCCGGTGATGGCCCAGGCCACGCCCTCGGGCTGGAAGGTGAGGCCGCCCACGCGCAGGTCGCGGAAGCGAGCGTAGAACGGGGTGTTGGTCTCGACCCAGTTCTGGCCCGGGTTCATGGGGTTGGACTCGCAGCAGCCGATGCACGGCGCGCCAGCCTGGACGCACCAGGAGCGGCGGTTGTTGTACAGCGTCACACCGCAGACCGCGCGGGTCTGCGGGCCGCGGCAGCCGACCGGGTAGAGGCAGTAGCCCTTGGCCTCTTCCTCGGAGCCGAACTCGTAGACGAACTCGCCGTTCTCGAAGTGGCCGCGACGCTCGCAGTTGTCATGGATGGTCTGGTCGAACAGGCCAGCGGGCATGTTGAAGCTGTTCAGCTTGATCAGGCCCGGGTCCTTCATGACCACGACGTCGACGAGCACCGACATGATCCACTCGGGGTTCACGGGGCAGCCCGGCACGTTGATGACCGGGGTGCCGATGCCGGCCTTCTGCAGGTACTGCTGGACGCCCAGGGCGTTCGCCGGGTTCGGATGGGCCGCCATCCAGCCGCCGTTGACGGCGCAGGAGCCCACGGCCACCACGGCATTGGCGCTCTCGGCAGCCTCGCGCAGGGCGGCGGTGCCCACCTCGCCGGCCACGCGCAGGGCGTTGCCGTCCCAGCCTTCGAGCACGGCCCCCTCGTACACTAAGATGTAGTCGCCCGCAGCGATGGTTTGGGCCTTGGCCTCCTCCATCGAATGGCCGGCGGCTGCAGACAGGGTCTCCGAGTAGTTCAGAGAGATCATGTCGAGCACGACGGTGGCGACGTCCGGGGTCTCGACCTGAGCGAACGACTCAGTGCAACCCGTGCAGGACGCCCCCTCGATCCAGATGACCGGATACAAATCGCCCGACGTCGCACCGATGACGGACTCTTCGAGCGCCTCGGCGATGCGCGGCACCGCGACCTGGGACAAGCCCGCCGCAGCGGCCACGGCACCGCACAGCTTCATGAAGCTGCGGCGGCTGACGCCCCGCGCTTCCAGCATGCTGTCGAAGCCCGTGATCGTGGCATGATTTTCCATGTGTACACCTCCTCTAGGTGTCCTCGCCTTTACATGCGTGGGCTATTCTCCCTTATAAATGAAGGTTCTGTGTAGCGGGGACTACGAAACAGTTACGAAGCCCGCGTCAACGGCAAGAAAATGTTACGCGCGCAGGTCAGCGTAACAATGAGGCGGCGCGACGACGGCGCGGGACCGCCCCTGCGCGGCCCGCGGCCGGCAGGGCGGGAGCGGGCGGGGACGCGGCAGCGCGCAAGCCGCGCGGACGAGGCACGGCAGGGCGGGCGGAGCGGAGGGCGACGGGACGTCCCGCGCTCGCCCAGCGAGGCGGCGCGAAGGCCGCTGAGCCGCCTACAGCACGGGATAGCTGCCCAGCACCTTCACCTCGCGCAGCTTCATGCGCAGGCAGTTGAGCGCCGCCTGCACCTCCAGCGTGGTGGAAGGGCCCTCGAACTCGATGAAGAACATGTAGTCGCCCAGCTGCTGCTTGGTGGGCCGCGACTGGATCATGGTCATGTTGATGCCGGCGTAGGCCAGCTCGGAGAGGATCATGTTGAGCGTGCCGGCGCGGTCCTCCTGCATGAACAGCGCGAGCGAGGTCTTGGTCCGCAGCCCCGAGAGCTGCGGCGCGCTGGAGCCCGGGCGCCCCACCAGGGCGAAGGCCGTCTGGTTGCCCAGATGGTCCTCGATGTCGGCCTCAGCCACCACGCCGCCATGGACCTCGGCGGCAAGGGCGTTGGCGATGCCGGCGACGGTGGGGTCGGCAGCGGCCATCCGCGCGCTCTCGGCCGTGGAGGAGGTGACCATGGTGGCACGGCCCGGCAGGCGCTCGTTCAGGAAGCGGCGGCACTGGGCGATGCCCTGGCCGTGGGAGGCCACGCAAGCCACCTGGTCCAGGGTCGCCTCGGGATGCAGCACCAGGCAGTGGTGGATGTCCACCACGTGCTCGGCCAGGATCACCGCGTTGCTGCGGAAGGCGAAGTTGTCGAGGGTGGCGGTCACCGGCCCTTCCAGGGCGTTCTCCTTGGCCACGACCCCATAGGCTGCCCGGCCGCGATCGACGCAGTCGAACACCTCGTCGAAGGAGGCGCATTCCACGTAGAGCGGGTCCTGGAGGCCCAGCTCCTCGGCGAAGGCGCGGGCTGCCTCATGGGTGTAGGTGCCCAGGGGGCCCAGGTAGGCCAGGGTGCGGTTGATGTCCTCGCTCGTCATGGCGGCACTCAGTCCTTCGATCGATGGCGGCTGCAGTCGGGCAGCCCGCAGCCAGTGCGGGCCCGAGCGCAGGTGTCAGGCGATTATACCAAGATGCTCCAGCAGGGTCTTCAGGCCGATGAGCACGAGCACCACGCCCCCGGCGACGGTGGCCACCCTGTTGTAGCGGGCGCCCACCTTGCAGCCGAGCCCCACCCCCATCAGCGACAGGGCGAAGGCCACCGCCCCGATCGCCGCCACCGCCACCGCGATGTCCACGTTGAGGAAGGCGAAGGTGCAGCCCACGGCGAAGGCGTCGATGGAGGTGGCCAGCCCGAGCATCAGCAGCTCGGCCACGGGCAGCGGCCGCTCCTCGGCCGGGCAGGCGCCCTCGGGCTCCTCGTGGAGGCCGTCCCACACCATCTTGGCGCCGATGGCTCCGAGCAGCCCGAAGGCCACCCAATGATCGATCGGCTCCACGAGCTGGGAGAACTGCGTCCCCAGCGCCCAGCCCAACAGGGGCATGGCCGCCTGGAACGCCCCGAAGCACGCCGCGATGGCCAGGGCCTGCCCCCAGCGCACCCGGCCCATGCACAGCCCCTTGCCCACCGAGACGGCGAAGGCGTCCATAGAGAGCCCCACGGCTATGACCAGCAGCTCGGCGATGCCCACGGCGCCCCTCCCCTACGGCACCAGCCGGTCGCCCTCGAGGCGGAAGAAGCCCTCGGCGAGCAGGTCCTCCACGATGGAGCCGAACAGAGCCTCCCCCACGGGCGGCCGCCCTGCGGCAGCTTCCTGCGCCTCCAGCTCCGCAGCCACCTGAGCCACGGGCACGCCCTCCCCCTCGGCGGCCAGAACCCGGCGCACCACCCAGGAGCGCTTCTGGCGCCGGGACCCCTCGAAGGCCGACTGGCGCCCGTGGTGGGCGCTGCGGCGGCTCGGATTGGGCACCGTGGCCTTGAGGTGCGCGCCGTAGTCCAGCAGCGCGTAGTACCACCGCCGAGGGTCTTCCACAGGGCAGCAGTCGGCCAGGTAGGGCTCCAGGTCACGGTCGCGCACCCCCTCGGCGTCGGGGAACAGCTCGTGGAGCAGCACCGTGCGCACGTTGGTCTCCAGGTAGACGCCCGGCTGGTTGAGGGCGAAGGCCCGCACCCCCGCCGCCGTGGCGGGGCCGATGCCCGGCAGGGCCAGCAGCTCCTCGTAGCCCTCGGGCAGGCGGCCCCCATGGGAGCGGGCGCACTCGTCGGCCGCCCGCTTGAGGGCCAGGGCGCGCCGGTTGTAGCCGAGCCCCTGCCACAGCTCCAGCACCGTGGCGGTGTCGGCGGCAGCCAGGGCGTCCAGGGTGGGCAGGGCCGCCAGGAAGCGGCGCCAGAAGCGCTCCACGCGCGCCACCTGGGTCTGCTGCAGCATGACCTCGGAGACGAGCACCGCGTAGGGGTCGTCCAGGTAGCGCCAGGGCAGGTCGCGGTGATGGCGGGCGCCCTCGGCCCGCACGCGCTCCGCGAAGCCCTCGCGGGAGAGGGCGACGCGGGACCAGTCCGGGATCGGCGCGGTGGCGGCGGGGCGGGTCACGGTCTGCCGGCCAGCGCTACTCTTCGCCGCGGATCAGGTCTTCGATGTGGCTCAGGTCGCTGCGGAAGTCCTGCAGGATCCGGTCCTCCAGCTCGCGGTACTCCGAGGAGTCCAGCGGCTGGTAGGCTGCCAGCTTGTCGAAGAGGTTCTCGCGGGTGAGCGGATGGTAGCGCCGCTGCATGAGCCCCAGCTTGTAGGCCTCCTCGATGGCCTCGCGCACGGCCAGGTAGATGTCGAAGCGCGGCATGTTGGCCGAGTAGCGCACCAGGTCGGCGCGGTTGATGCTGCGCAGCGACGGATGGGCGCGAGCCAGGTCCATCCAGATGTCAACGCGCTCCTCGGGCGTGGGCAGCTCGATGTCGATGATCGACAAGGGCTCCATCAGGTCGAGGAAGAACGGCGCCACCTCCCCGTCGGCGATGGCGGAGGCCAGCACGTACACATCCGGGTTGTCCACGGCCGAGCGCACCATGTTGATGGCCTCATGGGCGCCGCGGGAGAGCTGCATCATGAAGAAGCCGCCCACGTCGTCGGCCACCTCCGTCGACGGGGCGCTCCAGAGGTCCAGGTCCTCGAGCACCAGCACGCCGCCATGGTCGAAGACGTTGCGCATGCCGCCGGAGCGCGGCAGGTCGGAAGCCTGGGCGCTCACGCACAGCACCGGCATGCCCTGGAGGTTCTCCTCCATGCGCATGCGCACCACCGGCAGCCCCACCTCGCCGACGGTGGCGGCGATGAAGCGGTTGGCGTCCTCGCGGGCCGGGGCGCGGAACAGCAGCGAGTCCGCCGCCGGCATGCTCGCCAGGCCGTGGCGGGCGTTCAGCAGGCCCACCAGCTCGCGGAACTCCTCGTCCTCGCCCACCCCGATGCCGAAGTCGCGCATGACCTTGATGACGGACTCGTAGCCGGCGATGGTGCCGTAGTCGAAGTCCTCGCTCGTGGTGCCGAAGGCCTGGTCGGACAGCGGGGAGTGCGGCTCCTTGGGCGTCCGCTCCTCCGGCTGGGCCCCTTCGGCGCCCTCCGGGGCGGGAAGCGCCCGCGGGGCGGCGTCGGCGGCCTTGGCCTCCGAGCGCTTCAGGCTGCGGCCGTGGAGCGCGAAGGAGGGCAGGCCCAGCACGCCGGTGATGGCGGGGGCCTCCATGACGCCGTCGATGGAGAAGCCGTCGCCGCCGAGGATGTCCTGGGAGATCATCTCGGCCACGTCCTCCAGGTCCTCCCGCGACAGGCCGAACTCCTCCAGCTTGTCGAGGGTGAGGCTCTGCAGCTCATCGGCGCAGATGGCGATCTCGTCGGCGCTGAGGTAGGGCTCCAGCTTCTCGAAGATGTACTCGGCCATGGAGCGCTCCTTGCTGGAGCAGGCGAGCACCCAGGCCTGCTTCAGGCCGACCAGGGCGTCCTCGGAAGGGCTCGCGGCGTCGGCCGCCGCCTCCTCGAAGGCCGCCAGGTACAGGTACATGCCAAGCACCAGGTCGCCGCCGGTCTCGGCAGCGCGGGCGCGCTTGAGGTATTCGGTGGAGAGGGTGCGATGCTCGTCGTTGGGGGCGGGAGCGCTGGGCTCGGCGTTCTGCGACATCGGATCCACCTCGCTTTCTTCAAGGGTCGTGCGGATGGCGGACGGGAACGGGCGGGTCATGGGGCGTGGGTTCGTCAAGGCGTCGGAAGCGGTGCCCTTCCCTCGTTTTCTCAGGGGTAAGTGTAGCGTATGGGCCCGCGGGCGCGCTAGCGCGAGGGCGGCGCGAGCGGCAACCTACACCAAATGGTTAAAGTTGCCCCATGGGAGCCTCAGCGGGGCGCCAGAGCCGCCCTGGGGCGACGGGGCGGCCCGGGCGGGCCGTCGCCTCGATGGGCCCGGCGCGGCGGAGCAGGGGCCTCACGCGCCCCCTTCGGCCAAGAGCGCCCGACCGAGGGCCAGGAACTCCTGCTGGGAGAGGGTCTCGCCGCGGCGGCGCGAGTCGATGCCGGCGCGCTCGAACAGCTGCGGCAGCCGCTCGGCCACGGCGGCCCCTTCGGCGCCCAGGCCGCTGAAGTGCGCCTTGGCGGAGTTCGCCAGGGTCTTGCGGCGGTTGGCGAAGGCGGCGTCGGCCATGGTGCAGGCAGCGCGCACCAGGTCGGGGCCAGCCGGGGTCCCCTCCGCGTCGAGGGGTGCTATGCGGTCGAGGCGCACCACGGCGCTCTCCACCCGCGGCGGCGGGAAGAAGTTGCCCGCCCCCACGGCGAAGCGGCCAGCGGGGGCCGCGTGCAGCCCGAGCTTCACCGTGTAGGCGCCATAGGCCTTGGAGCCGGGCTGGGCGCAGATGCGGTCGGCCACCTCCCTCTGCACCATGACCGTGGCCGAGCCCACATGGGCGAAGCGCTCGAAGTAGCCCAGCACGAGCGTGGCGGCCACCGCGTAGGGCAGGTTGGCCACCAGCTTGCCCGGCGGTGGCAGCTCTGGCGGGAAGTCGGCGGCAGATAGCGCGAGCGCGTCCTTCTGCAGCAGCGTGAGGCGGCCCTCGCTGCCGGCCAGGGTGTCGGCCAGGATGGGCGGCAGGGCCGGGTCCTTCTCCACGGCCACCACGTGGCGCGCGTGGGCCAGCAGCGCGCAGGTGAGCGTGCCGATGCCCGGCCCCACCTCCAGCACCACGTCGTCGGGCCCCACGGCGGAAAGCTCCAGGATGCGGCGCACCACGTCGTCGTTGACGAGGAAGTTCTGGCCCAGGCCGTGCTTGGTCCAGGCGCCATGGCGCTCCAGCACCTCGCGGGTGGCGGCCACGCTGGCCAGCGGCGACGCCTTAGCCACGCCCCTTGGCCCCCTTGGCGGGCGGCCTGCCGGAGCCCTTGGCCCTCTTGCCGGGCCGGGCGCCCTGAGCAGGCCCCGCGCCCTTGCCGGGCTTCGGTCCCTTGCCGCCCTTCTTCTTGGGGCGGTCGGCCGCGCCCAGGTCGAGCTTGGCGCGGGTCCCGCCGCCCGGCCGCTCCGACGGCGCGGCGCTCGGCTCGGGGGAGCCCTGCG
>CANOCK010000027.1 GCA_947564525.1 uncultured bacterium
CCCGACGTACTGATTCGTAGTCAGTCCCTCTATCCAGCTGAGGTAAAGGCGCACGTCTTAAGAGCAGAAACCATTCTACCGCGACCGCGCGCTTTGTCAATGGTCGGCGCCAACTATTCCCGAACTATTTCTGGCTGACGCAGCCGCGCCAGGCCGCTGGGAGGCCCTGGGCTGCCCGCAGTCACGGGAGCGGCCATCGTCCGTGCCCAACCGCCACACCCCAGGGCAGGCCGGGGCACCGCACGGCCGCGCCGAAGCGCCATTCACGCTCGCATCGGTCGCGCTCAACCGCCAGCCTCACCTGCGCCCGGCCGCCACGCGGCCAGGCTGCCCGAAGGGAAGGGCCGGCCACGCCCTTAGGCGCAGCCGGCCCCATCGATCGCACGAGCCAGGCCCTTGGCGCAAGGGCCCAGCCATCGCCTTCCTTACAGGATGTTCTTCAGCACGATGGACTTGGTGTGGGTCATCTCGTCGAAGGTGCTCATGACGCCCTCGGTGCCGATGCCGGAGTACTTGTAGCCGCCGAAGGGCATCTCGAAGGAGCGGTAGAAGCTCGCGCCGTTGATGATGGCACCGCCGCACTCCAGGGCGCAGGCCACGCGGGCGCAGGTCTTCTGGTCAGCGGAGAACACGCAGCCGCACAGGCCGAACATGGAGGCGTTGGCGATTTCGACCGCCTCCTCCTCGGAGCTGATGGTGACGATGGGCACCACCGGGCCGAAGATCTCCATGTCCTTGGCCACGTCGGCGGTCTTGGGCACGTCCACGATCACCGTGGGAGCGTAGAAGGCGCCGTCGCGCTCGCCGCCCAGGATCACCTTGCCGCCCTGCTCCACGGTGAGGTTCACCTGGCGCTCCACCTCGATGGCGGCCTTCTCGGAGATCAGGCAGCCGATCTGGGTGTCGTCGTCGGCGGGCATGCCGCGCTTCAGCTTGCCGATCTTCTCCACGGCCTTCTTGGTGAACTCCTCGACCACGTCCTCATGCACGAGGAAGCGCTTGGAGGCGCAGCACACCTGGCCGGTGTTGTACATGCGGCCCCAGATCAGCTCGTCGGTGGCCAGGTCGATGTCCGCGTCGGCCAGCACGATGAAGGCATCGTTGCCACCCAGCTCCAGGGCGGTGTGGGTAAGGGTCTTGGCGCACACCTCGGCAGTCTCGATGCCCACCTCGGTCGAACCGGTGAGCGTCACCAGGTCCACGTCGGGGTTGCTGGTCAGCTCGTGGCCGACCACCGAGCCGCGGCCAGTGACGATCTGGACGGCACCCGGCGTCACGCCCGCCTCGCCCAAGAGCGCCGTGAGCATGCACAGGGTCAGCGGGTTGTCGGTGGAGGGCTTCACGATGACGGAGTTGCCCGACAGCAGCGCCGGGGCCACCTTCTGGTCGAACAGGTCGCAGGGGAAGTTGAACGGGATGACCGCAGCCACCACGCCCAAGGGCTCGCGGCGGGTGATGAGCACCGTCTTGTCCTGGCCGGTCTCGAAGCCCGCGGGGATGACCTCGTCGTAGAGGTGCTTCGCGCGCTCGGAGAAGGCCTTGAACGCGATGGGGATGTTGCCGATCTCGGCGCGCGCCTCGGTGATGGGCTTGCCGGTCTCGTCGGAGAGGGTGCGGGCCAGCTTCTCCTTGTCGCGCTCGACGAGCTCCAAAAAGCGCATCATCAGCTCGACGCGCTCGTGCACCGGCACCTGGTTCCACTTGGGCTGGGCCGCCTTGGCGCAGGCCACGGCGCGAGCCACGTCCTCGGCCGTGGCAGCGGGCACGCTGTCGACCACCTCGCCGGTGGCGGGGTTGGTCACCTCAATGGTCTGGCCGTCGGCCGAGTCGACCGCCTTGCCGTCGATAAACATCTTCATGGGCGTTTCTCCTTTTCGTCTCAAGGTTAGGTTGTGCTTTGCCAGCTCACCGGAGCCAGCAGCCCTGGCAGCGGCCCGGCCCGCCGAGGCACGGTCGAGCGCCCGAGCCGCAAGGTGCGGCCGAGCCGGGCCGCGATGCCAGAGAGCGGGGGCGACGCTACTCGCTGAAGCCGGTGAAGCTCAGCATCAGGCCGCCGCAGGTGTTGTTGCTGTCGGACTCGAAGCCGTACTCGCCGAAGGTGAATTCCATGAGGTAGGGCACATCGCCTGCCACCTTGGCCACAGCGTCGGCCACCTCGCCGATGCGCGCGTCGATGCCGGCGCGACGGCCACCGCAATGCACCAGGTGGAAGGCCCTAGGCTCGCCGGGCATGCGGTCGATGAGGGACTGCAGGGTATCGGGCACCGACTGGATCAGCTCGTCGACGGTGGCCTCCATGCGGATGACGCAGGTCTTCTCAGCTAGGTTGTTGCCCACGTTGATGGAGAAGTCCTCGTTGCCGTTCATGGGATGGCGGATGGCAGTAAGGTCGCCCAGGCGGTCCTTCACGCCCAAGGGCGAGCACACGCTGTAGGCCAGCAGGTTGGCGCCGCTGATCTCCTCGTCGGTGCAGCCGCTCCACTCCTGGTACTTCTTGGCCGCCGGCACGCCGTCGATCTCGACGATGGTGCGCAGGCCGGCGATCTTAGTGATCACACCGAAGTCGTCAGTCTCGCGATAGGCGCCGGTGAACAGGTTGGTCATGGCCGGGGCGTTCCAGAAGTAGGCCGCCACGCAGCCGTCGGCGAAGGACTCGCCGTTGACGTAGAGCTTCCAGTTGCCCTCGATGGTGTTGTCAGCCGCCGAGCCGCCGAAGAACGGCACGCGCCCGATGACCCTGGCCATGCCCTTGAGGTAGAGTTCCTCCTCGGCCGGGGAGGCCGCCATGTAGAAAAAGTCGGGGGCCACGTCCATCTCGGCGGAGTCCAAAGCCGCCTCGACCATGGCGGCGCCAGCGTCGATGGCGTCGTCGTTCTCGGAGCGGTCGGCCGCAGCTACGCTCACGGTCATGGCATCGTCGGAGAGGGCCATGATGCCCACGAACGGCTCGTCGCCGCCCACGTAGCCCGCGCCCGGAACCACCACGCCGGTGAAGGACGTGTTGCCGATCAGCGGCACGCCCGGCAGCGACTCGGCTGCGCCGGCCACCACCTCGTCGACGTCGTAGTCGCAGCTGCAGTAGACCATGGCCACCTTGACGGCATCAAGGCCGGCTGCAGCCGCTGTGGCAGCCTCCTTGCCGGCTTCCCGAGCCGAGGCGGCGGTGCTGGAACCCACGTTTGCTTTGAACATGCTTTACCTCCTAAAAGGCAGAAGAGGGTCTCACGAGAAAAAAGGCGCAGCGGGCCCCGCGGACCCTCTGCGCCTTTGGCTTCTCGTTTCTCATGGGCCCATGGTACTACGCTTGCAGGGCCTAGACGTAGAGGATGGGGCGGTTTCTCCACCTTTTTCGCACCGCTCGCCGAACAGGTAACGGTTGGTTAACGATTTCCGAACGCCAACCGCTAAAGAGCGCCTGCGGACGGCGGCGCGGAGGGCGCTCCTCTATATAATGGGTCTGTCCGCATCGCATCGCCGCGGTGGCCGAATGCGCCGCTGCCTTGAAGGGAAGGAGCTCGCCCATGTTGTCCGAGAATCCCACCATGGAGGAGATGGAGGCCTTCTTCAACGGGGATCAGTTCGCCACCAAGGCCGCTGGCTGCCGCATCGTCGAGGGATGGAAGGGCCACGGCGTGGCCGAGATGGAGCTCACGGACCTCCACAGGAACGCCCAGGGCAACATCATGGGCGGAGCCATATTCACCCTGGCCGACTTCGCGCTGGCCTTGGCCAGCAACATCGGCGCAGGCCCCGTGGTCAACGCCATGAGCACCATCAGCTACCTGAGCGCCACCCGCGGCAGCAAGCTCATCGCCACGGCCGACCTCGAGAAGGCGGGGCGGCACCTGTCGTTCTACACGGTGCGGGTCACCGACGACGAGGACCGGCTCATCGCCACCATGGACATCACCGGCTACCAACGCTAGGCGGCCGCACCTGCCGACCAAGCGAGCCCGCGACCCGAGCCAGATCGGCCGTCCGAGCGGCAACGGGCGCCAAGGCCACGGCTGGCCCCTCGAACGTGCCGGGACCATGGCATCCCCGACGCTGGGGCAGGCGCACCGGCGAGCTATCCATGGCCGCGCCGGAAGGAAGGGCTGGGGCCATGGCGCACCGAGCCCGTCGGCGCCTCACCCCTCGGCAGGCACCAGGGACGCCGTCGCGGGGCTGAGGGCCTGCACGATTCCTCAGCCTTCCTCGAACTGCCTGATGGCAGCCATGAAGTCCTCGCCGTAGCGCTTGAGCTTGGTCAGGCCCACGCCCGACACCTTCAAGAACTCCTCGTCCGTGGCGGGGCGCCGCGCGCACATGTCGCGCAAAGTGGCGTCGGAGAACACCACGTAGGGAGGCTTGCCCATCGCGTCAGCGATGCCCTTTCGCAGGGAGCGCAGCGCCTCGAACAGCGCCTCGTCCCCGGCCGAGAAGGCCCCAGCCCCGAGCACGCGCCCGCCTGGGGCGGCAGCCCTGCGGCCGAGGCCACCCGCCACCTTCACCGTCTGCTTCATGGCCAGGCTGAACCCGGGCTCCGCCGCCTCGCGGTAGCGCGGCCCGAAGCGCACCATGGGGAAGCGCCCCTCGGTGATGTCCAGGTACCCGCTCGCCGCCAAGAGCTCGATGACCTCGCGCAGGCGCGCCACCGGCACCGTCCCCTCCCGCCGTGGCGCTTCGGGCCCCTCCTCGCGCGGGTCGAGGGGCGCCCCGTCGGCAAGGGAGCCGAAGCAGCGCGCTCCCGCCAGCCCGAAGCGCTCCACCCGCTCGTCGCTATCGCCTCGCAGCACCGCCATGACCACGCCCTTGCCGTAGCGTCCACGCAGCTCCTGCACGCAGCGCATGACCGCCCGCGCCTCGTCCGTCACGTCGATGGCGCGGAAGTCGCCATCGCAGTTCGCGCAATCGCCGCATGCCGGCGCTCCCTCCTCGCCGAAGTAGCGCAGGATGTAGCTGCGCAGGCATTCCGTGGTGTAGCAATAGCCCACCATGGCCTCCAGCATACGGCGGCGCGAGGCGCGCACCACCTCGGCCTCCTCGGGCGAGAGCTCCTCGTTGCCGGATTCCTGGTCGATGAAGAACCGGCAGGTGGAGATGTCGCCGTCGCTCCATAGCAGCAGGCACTCCGAAGGCTCGCCGTCACGGCCGGCGCGACCCGCCTCCTGGTAGTAGGCCTCGATGGAGCCGGGCATGTTGTGGTGGACCACATAGCGCACGTTCGACTTGTCGATGCCCATGCCGAAGGCGTTGGTGGCCACCATGACCGGTGCGTCGTCGCTGATGAACGCCTCCTGGTTGACCCTGCGCTCCTGGGGCGACAGCCCCGCATGATAGCGTGTGGCCGCCACTCCGGCAGCCACGAGCTCGCCGTGGACGCGCTCGACGTCCTTGCGGGTAGAGCAGTAGACGATGCCGGAATCCAGCGGATCGGCCTGGGCCTTCGCGATGATGCGCCGCAGCTTGCGCTTGGGCTCCAGCCGCTCCACCCCGAAGTGCAGATTCGGCCGGTCGAAGCCGGTCACCAAGGTGAAGGGGTCCTCTAGCCCGAGCAGACGCTCGATGTCGTCCCGCACCCGCGCCGTGGCCGTAGCGGTGAGCGCCACCACCACCGGGCGCGTGGGCAGCGCCGCGATGAAGTCGCCAATGGCCAGGTAGGACGGCCGGAAGTCCTGTCCCCATTGGGACACGCAGTGGGCCTCGTCCACGGCCACGATGGGGATGGCCGCCTGCTGGGCGAACTCCAGGAAGCGCGGGTCGGCCAAGCGCTCGGGCGCCACGTACATGAGGTCATAGGCGCCGGCGAGGGCCCGCTGCAACACCGTGGTCTGCTGGCTTGGCGAGAGCGTGGAGTTGAGGTACGACCCGCGCACCCCCGCGTCGAGCAGCGAGCGCACCTGGTCGCCCATGAGCGACACCAGTGGGCTCACCACCAGCGTGAGGCCCTCGGCCACCACGCCCGGCACCTGGTATACCAGCGACTTGCCCGCGCCGGTAGGCATGACGCCCAGCCCGTCGCGACCACTGAGCACGGCCTCCACCAGCGCCTCTTGGCCAGGGCGGAAGGAGCAGTAGCCGAACTTGTCCGCCAGCGCCCGCCGCGCGTCCTCCATGGAAGCCAAAGCCATCGATCCGCCCATCGCTCGCCACATCATCCCAAGAGCCCATTCTACCCTTGGGCGAGCGGCACCGCGGCCCGCACGGGCGCTCCGCCCTACATTTATATAGAGGATGCGCCGAGGCTCCGAGCGCCCGTCGGGCGCCACGGCTAAGCGGCAAGCGGAGCAAGCGCGTAGGCCACCTTGGCCACCGGCACAGGCCGCCCCATCATGGCACCGCGATCCGTCACTGCAGATCCTTCGCCTCCGAGGGGCGAGAGGGCCGCTAAGGCCCCATAGTCGATGGAGCTCCCCGTCTCAGCGAGGTTCAGACGGTATGCCACGTAGAGCAGCCCCGGGTCATCCGGCGTAGCCGAGGCTGGGATGTCGAAGCCCTTGCCTGCGAAGGCCGCTTCGAGAAGCAGGTCGTCCAATGCGAAGTCGACGCATCCTGCTTCGCTCCACGCTGCGGCCTCTATCGAAGCCGCCCCTTCGGAGCTAGCTGCCTCGTCCGCCGGACGCATCGAGAGCACCTTGGCCCCGCCCGAACCGAGCCTGATCAGGGCCGTTGCGCCATCGGTCGCCTCGGATTCCAGCCCCACCACCCTCATGGGCGTGGGCGATTGGTTGCGGAAGGTCGCCCCTCCCTCAGCGTAAGCCGTGCGCGACTGGGCAGCTGACGCCTCGTCGTAGAGGAAGGCCGCCCTCAAGGGGACATCCACGCTGATGGCAGACGACCATCGCGCCACGAAGGTGACCGTCGGATCCTGGCTGCCAGTCGGCTGCAACGGCTTCGCATAAGCCGGGAGCTTCGATGGATGGATGCTCCAGGCGCCATCAGGGCCCTTCGTCACCGCATCCTGGTCGACGGCCTCGGCCCCATCCTCGCTCCTGATGGCCCAGCCGAGGAACCGGTAACCTTGCCGCACAGGCGCGGAAAGGCGCAGGTCTCCATCCAAAGTGCGCATCGACTCCGGCGGCGTGTCGCCGTCCTCGGGCCAAGCGGCGGCAATCGATGCGCCGGTCGGCTCCTCATCGAGCAGCCAATCCAAGCCCACTTGCCAGACGGCTCGAACCTTGACGAGGCCATAGGCTCCCGATTTCACGGTAAGCGTCTGGTAGATGGGCCCGTAGGTCGGCTGCCCATTCGCGCTGCCGATCATCGCCTGTCCCACTTGCGCGCCCTCGACCCTGCCAGCTACGGGAGCTTGAGCCACGAGCCAGCCAAGGAACCTGCAACCGTCACGCGATGGGTTGCTCAAAGTAAAGTCATCGAACGTCGAAGCATAGGACGTAGGATGCCTCTCACCGACAGCCAAGCTGCCGCCATCGTCGTTGGCATAGAAGCCAGAAGCCCACTCCGCACGGATCGTCAACACTCCCGCGTACCCAGGTTCCAACGTAAGGGTCTTGTACACCTTCTTGCTGGCATCGTAGAGCTCTCCAGACTTAGTGAGCGTCGTGCCCTCCTCGCTCGTCACTCTCCAACCTGCGAAGGTGACGGATTCGTAATCGCTCACAGGGTTCTTCAGCGTCCAAGCCGGCCACGCAGATGAATACGTGGTAGGTTGCGTTGCTCCTGTCGGCAAATGGCCACCGTTATAGTTGATAGTTAGATAAGAGCACCATACCGCCTTAAGCCGAAACTGGCCTTTGGAGCCGCTTTTCACCTTCACGGTCGAATAGACCACCGGATCGTAGCCGGGCACCATGGCTCCGTCGAGCGTTACGTCGTCGGCCTTCTGCGTTACTTGCCACCCTATGAAGCCTAGTTTGTTCGGATGCTCAGGATTGTTTATCGTCATGTCGTCCCATGCCGAGGTATAGGTTGAGCCATTCGTAACGCCCTCTGGAAGCGTCCCACCGTTGTAGTTGAGTACAAAGGTGGAAGTCCAGATGGCTCGGAGCTCGAGCCTCCCCGCAGACCCCGCTTTAATCGTTGCAGTTTTGTAGACAGAGCGGGTCGGCGTGACATTGACGTGTTCGCCGATTAGTTCGGTTGTTGAGTAGGCGGAGACCACTTCCCAACCGGTAAAGGCCCAGCAGTCGCTGCGGGTTGGAGAAGGAATTTGGAAGTCTGCCCAGTTCGTTCCGAAAGTGCTCGCAACGGTCACCCCAGCGGGGAACGTGCCACCGTCCAAGTCGAGCTCCAGCATGCTGAGGTAGTGAGCGTAATATGTGCCAGCCCATCGCACGCCATCATTGTCATGGGATCCATCCTGTTTCACAACATCGCATTCACCTGATTTCGAGCCCCAACCGAGGAAATACGCCCCCTGTGGCGGAGAAGCCCAGAGCTGAATGACGATGACGGGATTGCTCTTTCCTTCCGCTGCCCATACGTCATAGCCGCCCATGTTAAGAAAGAGCTGCCTTGCCGAATCTCCGGACACCCATGCATCTATCCGCCCATCGCAACTGTAAACACTGCCCTGAACAGGCAGGGCGTAGGTCCTTGTTTCCGGTATGCTGCGAATGGTAGCAGGCCTTTTGGTCGTGCCGTCCGCTTCATAGAAGTACTCGCCAGTAGCCGCCGCGGTTATGGTGCCCCAGAGCTTCCCTCCGTTGGCATCCACGATCGTCCCCCCTGCACGTCCTGCCGTGGAGTGGCCGAGACGCACGCCACCAGCATCCACGGAGGAACAGCCGGGCGAAGCGTCTGTTTCGGAGGACCCTTGGGAACCGGCATTCGGCACCTTAGGCCAATCGCCCTTAACCGCAGGCACAAGCTTTCGGGCATCCGGCTCCCACAGGAGCGTCTGACCAGCTGCATCGTATAAGCAACCGTTCCGCGAGGAGAAGGTCGCGCTGCCCGCATCCACGGAGACCGAGGTGACGCCGGCCGCGTGCGAGAAAGCCGACGACTCGATGGCCCCCGTGTTGTCGGGGATGCGGACAGCGCCCTTCCTGCCCCCGGGAATGGACAGGAGGTGAGTGAGCGAGGCATCGTAGAGGACGCCGTCGAAAGAGGCATAGGAATGGCTAGCCGGGTCGACCTCGACACGCTGGATCGCTGTGTCGGCGAGGGCGGCGGCGTCGATGGAGGCTACCGTGGCCGGGATGGTCACGGCATGGGCAGCACAGCCGGCAAAGGCACGTGGGCCAATGGATGAGAGCTCGCAAGCCAGGTCGCCATGCACGACCGAGGCCGGCAGGGCGAGGGTAGCAGGGGCGGCCGGGCCTTCAGCCACGTCGAAGGCAACGCCCGCATCAGCAGAGAAAGCGGCGGATGAATCACCTGCCGCATCGTTCGCACGATCGGCTTGCGCTGTCGCGCCAACGGCCACGAGGCGCACCCGCCCCTCTCCGCAAGGAGAGAAGACGAGGCCGCCTTCGACGAAGGAGCCGATGACCACCCCGGCAGTGGCTTCGGCATCCGAGTCGCCCTTGGCGAAGGCGTCTTCGACCGGAGCCAGCTGCACGTCGCAGCTCACTATCGGCACGCCAGCAGCGAGGCGCATGGCGAGCGGCCACTGGGCCGCCTCGGCGGCGTGGTCTTCGGTCGTGCCGGCTTTTTCGGCGGAATCCGGCTCGGCGGCCGGCTGGGGGCCCTCAGCGAGGGCGGGCGAGGAGGCTAGTACCCCCCCCGGCCCTCTGCCGCTACGGCGTCGGCAGGCGCCAGGGCGCAGGCAAGGGCGATGGCCGTGCAGGAGCAGGTCGCGATGATGGCGCGCCCGAGGCGCGCGGCGGCGCCAGGGCCGCTGCAAGAGGTTCGCATTGTCTTTGCTTCCTTCCCGATCGAAAGCAAGGTTCCCGTGTCCGGCCGGCCCCCAGGGTCGCATCCCGAGGCTGCGCCGAACGCCGCACAGGATACGCGGACTCTCGGCGGAAAGTCAAGCGCCGCTGGCTCCCTAGGCGTACTTGGCCACGTCGACCGTGAACACGACGTCGAGAAGGCGCGTCGGCAGCGCGAAGGAGCCCGAGCCTTGACTTGGCAGCAAGTCCACGATGTCGACCCCGGCGCCACCGGCCTCAGCGCCGGCGAACAGGCGGTCGAGCGACAGGCTGTAGAGCAGCTTCCGCTCTCCGAGGCTCTCCGCCGAGGTCGCAGCCGGGATGGCGAAGCCGGACGGGATCGCATCGCCCTTGGCCTCATCGCCCGCCGACAGGACGAGGGCCTCGGCGGCCGGGGAGCCGTCCGGTCGGATGGCCAGGTCGGCGTAGGCCCCATGCTGGGTCCAGAACGCAGCCGCCTCGCCCTGCCCCTCATCCTCCGACGCTCGGCAGCTCACAGCGTCCAGCGTCACCTCCACGGGCATCTTGGAGCGCAGCCAGCCCTCGGCCTCGGCGGACCCGTCAGCCCCTGCCACGCGTATCGTCCCATCAGGCACGCCCAGCTCGAAGGACACCCCGGAAGCCGCCGCTACGGGCAGCTCCACGTCGGTCATGAGCACCCAGCGCGCGTAGAGGGTGACCTCTTCGTCGCCATCCTCCCCCGTAGCCAGGTCCACGGCAGGGTCGGGCACTGGCTGCAGCCCATCCGCATCAAGGGCCCAGCCCCGGAAGGCGTAGCCGTAGCGCATGGCCTCCGGCAACGCCACCTCCGTGCCCACAGAGGCATCCAGCGCGGTCGCCCCGCCGATGACGGCGCCTTCCCCGTTGGCGTCGAGGAGTACCTTGTAGCTGTTCGGATGCCAGCCCGCGTAGAGCGTCATGTCGCGCCCGACGTCCCAAGGCCCCGCCCCTGCGCCCTCGGTCGAGTAGAACTTCCGCGCATCAGGGTTGCTGTCGGCATCGGGCACGTCGTACCACCCCGTGAAGGAGTAGCCCGTGCGCACCGGCCTTTCCGTCGATATGGCCGGCATCGCCTCTCCGTAGATGGCGGTGACCTGGTCGGACTGGCCACCGGTGCCACCGTTCGCATCGAAGGACAAGGTGCTGGAGTCCCACACGGCGTACAGGCCCACGTACCCCAGGGCGCCGTAGGTGCCCGCGGCCATCAGCGAGCCGGTCGCCGTGCGGCTCCAGCCGAGGAGCTTGCGGTCCGTCCCATCAGGGTCGGCGCCTGTGATGCGGAGCTTCATGCTGGTGTCGCGCGGGGTGTGCACCTCCACCTGCGCATCATCGCGGATGACGTACTTCTCCACCCCGATGAGCTTCCAGTCGTTCGGGTGGTCGCCCACGTAGTTCTCCCCACTCCAACGGCAGGTCGACGAGTACATGAGCGCTCCGCCGTTGGGGTAGCGGCCCACCTCGCCCACCTGGCTCCAGATGGCGTAGAGAGAGGTCTCTCGCGTGAGGACGTAGGTGCCAGGCGAGAGGATGGGCCCTTCGGGCGATGCGCCCCACCCCAGCAGCGTCCGCGCGCCATCGTCGGACACAATCACCCGTGGCGTGCCGTTGGCATCCGTCGTCGCCAAGGACCCGTCCTCCCCCACGACGCAGCGGGTCACTGCGGGGATGGCCCAATGCTCGGACCCGCTCCACTTGCACGTATCGGCGTACTTGACCGCTCCCCCGTTGGCGAAGGCGTACAAGGTGCCCGACCCCTCCCAAAGGGCGTAGACCTCCAGTTCGCCGCTGGTGGGAACCTCGCCCACGGGCAGCATGGGGCCGAGCGCGCCCGTGCCCCAGCCGACCAGACGCAGGCCGGTGTTGTCCCCATCAGCGCGAATGGTGCGGTTCGTCCCATTCGCATCGATGGTGGTGAGGGACAGGTCCTCGTTCACGATGTAGCGCACCACGTTAGGGATGAACCAGAGCCCTTCTCCTTCCCAACGGCATGTGGGGCTGTACATGAGAGCCCCTCCGTTGGCATGGCACGTGAGGTCGACGCGCTTGCCCCAGGCTGCGTAGAGGGTGATGGCGCCATCCACGTCGTAGCTGCGCAGGCTGGCCCCGCTCGCAGAGTAGTACTGCTTCGCACCCTCGGTCGTGTAGTCCGCCTTGTCCCACCACCCCAAGAAGCTGTAGCCCTCGCGCTGGGGCGCCGCCACGGGCGTGGGCATCGCCTGGCCATAGGTGGCCTTCAAACTAGTCCCCTGGCCGCCCGTGCCTCCGTTAGCGCTGAAGCGCACATCGTACACGTTGGCCGTCCAGTTGGCCTTGCAGGAGAGGTTCCCCCACGTGCCCTTCTGGCCGTTGGAGAAGGAGAATAGCGCCTTCGTCGAGCTCTGGCTGTAGTCGAAGCCGTCTTTGTCGTTGCCCGTCACTGTCCAGCCCGTATAGGCATAGCCGGTTTTTGTCGGCACGGGGAGGATATGAGACAGGCTGTTCACCGTGTATGTCTCTTTGTTGTCCACCACATCAGCAGGCATCGTCCCGCCGTCAGGATCGTAGGTTATTGTGTAGGTGAGCAGCTTCCAAGTGGCATACAGGTTCACGGCCTTCGAGGCCTGCTGCGACCCGAACGTCTCATCGTTGTTAGCAGGGAAGCCATCCTGGGCCTTCCAGTAGCTCCCCTCGGTGGCGGTGCTGGTGGTAGAGAACCCTTTGAATTCGTGCCCAGGCCACGTTGGCAAGGCGAGCGTGCTCAAGGGCGTTGTGGTGTCTGTCGGATTGTCTATATCATACCAACCCCGACCAAACCAGAAGGTAAGGGTAGCGAAGGGTGTGTTCCCCGTACCGTAGTTCTTCCACATGGTTACGGTCGATAGGGCGTTCTTGCTCCACACGGCAAAGAGGGTGACGTTTCGCCCAAATTTCACCAGCACCGGAACGCCCCCGCGCCATGTCGCAACCGTAGCCTCGGGCTCGGTGGCCCACCCAAGATGCCGATAGCCAGGTCGGGTGTAAGTAGGCATTTGCGTATAGGTGTTGTCGGACGCATATACCACTCCGCGGTGCCCATTGCTGTGCACCTGCGCGTCGGCTGTGTTCTTGTTGAAAGTTATATAGCGATAAGGGCTGAACTGCACCGAAACCCCGCTGGTCGAAACAACGAAGGCCTGAGGCGTACTGTCGAGCCCCAATATGTCCCTCCCCAAGAACTTGAGCACGCAGGGCTGACCCGGCGAAGCGTTGTAGAAGCTAGATATGGAGCATTCCGACCCCGTAGATTGCGCAGTGATATAGGAAGGCTGAACCTGGGCAAATTGATAAAAACGAGCCATTACCGCATCGTAGCTGTAGTCATTGCCGTTCCCCGACGTGCTCGCGGTATGCGGCGTGAACGACGTCACCGTCAATGTGACAACGTCAGAATCCTCCGGTCTTGACGAGGTCGAGGTCCATCCTATCGTGCCGCTGAACCTCCCGAAGACGATGTTCACCGAGCTCGTGGCGCCATAGGTCGGCTGCACCAGCAGTTGTATCGTCATGCTGGAAGCTCGAATGGTCTTCTTGACCGGGTCGTCGTAGCTGACTCGTGCTGTTGCTTGCTGGCCAAGGCTGAAGGTTCGGCTGATGATCGGAATGCCCTCGTCGGTCACCAGGGCATCGGCTTCATCGAAAGAATCATCCCCAAAGGCAGAGGTTCCGTCGCCCGCATCCGCAGAGGCCGCTTCGGCGCTGACCGTTTGCGAGAGTGCCGGCGCCTGCACCTCCTCTGCGTTGTCGGGGATGCGAGCGACGTCCTGCCTGCCCCCGGGAATGGACAGGAGGCGGTTGGCAAGGGCGTCGGCGAGGATGCCGTCAACGGAAATAGAGGATTGCGGGCCGGACTGGGCCTCTGACTGGGCTACCAGCTGGTCGCCACCTGAGGCATCCAGGGGCGTCAAGACCGCATCGAAAGCGGTGATCGAAATGGGCGCGCCAGAAGACGCCCGCAACGCGAACTGGGCCGCCTCGGCGGCGTGGTCTTCGGTCGTGCCGGCTTTTTCGGCGGAATCCGGCTCGGCGGCCGGCTGGGGGCCCTCAGCGAGGGCGGGCGAGGAGGCTAGTACCCCCCCCGGCCCTCTGCCGCTACGGCGTCGGCAGGCGCCAGGGCGCAGGCAAGGGCGATGGCCGTGCAGGAGCAGGTCGCGATGATGGCGCGCCCGAGGCGCGCGGCGGCGCCAGGGCCGCTGCAAGAGGTTCGCATTGTCTTTGCTTCCTTCCCGATCGAAAGCAAGGTTCCCGTGTCCGGCCGGCCCCCAGGGTCGCATTCCGAGGCTGCGCCGAACGCCGCACAGGATACGCGGACTCTCGAAGGAAAGTCAAGCACCGCTGGCCGCAGGCACCCTCCGGCAGCGCCTCGGTGGCCCTACTGCGCCCCGAGCCATGCAGCTGTGGCAGAAAAGTTCGTTTCTTTGTTCCTCAGAGGGCCCGATTCGGACGCTTGCCGCATCTTTCAAGTGAAGCGGTAGCGAAATGCCTGGTCAGATTTTCTGCTGAAAGCCACGCAGCGTCGCCTCGGCGCGCATTCGCGCCTAAAAGAACAAAGAAACGAACTTTTCTGCCATTTTTCGAGACGAAAGCGCAACGGAGGGGAGCCGAAGATGGAATCTGTCGCCTATCCCGCCCCACCGGGCGCCCCCTAGAACTCGACCTCGCAGATGCAGTTGACGCCTGCCTCCTCGCACATCCTGACCAGGCCCCGGTCAGCCGTGAACAGCGTCGCCCCATGACGCCGCGCAGCGCAGATGTAGAGCATGTCGTAGACCGGATGGTCGCGGAGAGCCGCCTCTAGGAAGGCCTCGTCGCCATACTCCTCCAGCGGGCAAAACTCGTCCACCAGGGCGAGCGCCTGCTCTACATACCTGGAGGCCAGCCCTTCATCAAGGAGCCCAGCATGGACGTACTTCCAGAACGCGTTGCGCACCTCCGCCTGGAACAGGTCCGACGATATCACCTCCTCCCCCTCCAGCATCAGCGCCCGAAAAGCACTGCCCCGAACGGTCTCGCGCACGATCTCAACAGCGGCACAGGCATCAAGGACGATCATGGTCACGCCCCGATCCCGAGCATCGCATCGCTTGGCCTGCCGTCGCGATCCTCCCGCACCAGATCGGCCGGATCAGGGAAGCCATCGGGCACTTCGAACTTCGGAAGCGCGTGAATCCTCGCGAACAGCCCCTTGCGCTCCTCGATGCGAGCAAAGCGCTCCTCCTCGCACTGCAGGCGGCCACGGCGGCCCACCGGCTCGATGCGGCACGGCGCCGCTTTGGGCTTCGGCTCGATGCAGACGAAGCGGGGGGCGCCCTCGTCCGTCGCCTCATGCTGCTGCTTCACGCGATAGGCGCACAGGTAGTCCCGCAAGATGTAGATGACCTGGTTCGCGATGCTGCGGCATTCAACGCTCGCGCATTCTCGCAGTTCGCCATAGAGGTCTTCAGGGAAGTCCCGCACCTGCAACGCTGGCATGGCCGCCTCCTTGCATAATGATGGCTTAATGCATGCATTATACCTACTTTCACGAGAAGGCGGCCGCGTCAGGCCGTGGGCGTGACCTCGTCGGCGAAGGCGAAGGTGTAGGTCAGGTGCGCGATGCCGCCCTCCACCCAGGGCTTAACCTCCTCCACTGCCAAGCCGCTCACGTCCAGGCCGTAGGCCACTTCGAGGGTGGTCGGGTCGCCCGACCCCGCCCAGGCGCCTAGCCTCAGGCCCGTCAAACCGGCACCATCGGCCAGCACGCCGCCGAAGCCGAGGCGATGGGTCGTCGCGCCAGGCGCCGCCCCTGTCGCCGCAAGCGCCCCAGCCACCGGCGCGTCCCCAGACGACCCGTCAGCCACCCTCATCGTGAGGAAGGCCCGGTCGAGGGCATCGCCGAACGT
Source organism: uncultured bacterium (assembly GCA_947564525.1). Lineage (GTDB taxonomy): Bacteria > Actinomycetota > Coriobacteriia > Coriobacteriales > Eggerthellaceae > D16-63. Next base: position 15,716 of record CANOCK010000027.1, read on the forward strand.
CTCCTGCGCGCCATCCAACAGCTCCTCGTCGTCCTCGACGCCCACGATGAGCACCTCCACCGGCGTCTTGGAGCGGAAGGTGCCCTGCCCCTCGGTCACCACCAGGGCCGGCTCATCCAGGCCGTACTCGGCGCTCACCGACAGGCCCACCTCCATCGGCACCTCGATGCTGTAGACGTTCGCCCAGATCGCAGTCAGCACTATCTCAGCTCCTTCGCGACTGGCGAAGTTCGGCCTGGCGCAATGCTGCCCCGCCTCATAGACGTCGCCAGCTTGGCCCGCGGACGCGCCATCCCCCAGGCGCCAGCCGCAGAACGCCCGGCCCGGCCGCTTGGGCGCCGCCGCCATGACGAGGTCGGCATCGTAGGCCACCTTCAGCGGATTGGACAAGGTTGCATCTTCCCACAGCGCACCGTCCCAAGAGCCCCCGGCCGGGTCGAACCGCACCGAGTAGGTGATGGGGGACCAGATGGCGTAGACCGTGGTCGGCTCCGTCACGCTCACCCGAAGCGACGACGCGGACGGCTCCCCCGCCTTGTCGCGCGAGTAGCCGGAGAAGCGGTATCCTGTGCGCTGCGGCCCCGAGGCCAGATGGTCCCCGGTGGTGTTCCAGATGTCGCCCGACGGATAGAAGTCGTAGCCGCTGTAGCTTGACCAGGTGGCAGTGCCCACCGCCGATGAGTTCGCCAGGAGCCTCACCGTGCCGCCCTGCATGTCCGCCGTGAGGATCGGCCGCCACACCGCGTAGACGGTCGTGGGCCCCTCGCTCACGTGGTAGTTGATGGTGCCGCCCTCCTTGGCGTCAGCCTTGGCGGCCCAGCCGTAGAAGGCGTAGCCAGGCCGCGAGTCCTTCCTCACCGAGAGCAGCGGCTCGCCAAGGAAGTACCAGCTGGTGCCGCCTTCGTGCAGCGTAAGGCCATCCACGTTGCCCATGGTCTCGTCCACGGCGTAGGTGGCCACCTCCTGGCCGGTCTTGCCCACCGTGGCCTTGCCGCCGTTGAGGTCGATGGTGAGGATGGGGCTCCAGATGGCGTAGAGGGTCTTGGGGCCGTCGGCGCGCAGCCATTGGTAGGCGCCCGCGTCCTTGGCCGCGCACTTCGCATCCGTCGACCAACCGCAGAAGCGATAGCCCGTGCGCCAGACGCCGTTCACGCGCACGGAGCCGTCCCCGCCGGAGTTCACCCAAGCGCCGCCACCGTCGCTGAAGTTGACGGCATGGGTGGCTGCGAGCTGGAACCTCTGCTGGTCGCCCGCGGCGTCGCAGTTGACCACCTGCGCGGTGCCGCCCTGCATGTCCACCGTGAGGATCGCCTCCCAGATGCCATAGAGGGTCACCGCGCCGTCCTTGACGTACCAGGTGTAGGAGCTCGCGATGCTCGGCGCGCACTTGGGGTCCGTGGACCAGCCGCGGAAGCGGTAACCGTCACGCCAGACGCCGCTTATGCGACCGGAGCCATCACCGCCAGAGTTCACCCAAGCGCCGCCCACATCGTAAAAGTACACCGAATACGTGGTCGAGAGCTGGAACCTCTGCTGGTCGCCCGCAGCGTCGCAGTTGACCACCCGCGCAGTGCCGCCTTGCATGTCCACGGTGGCCAGCGCCTCCCAGACGGCATAGACCGTGACGTTGCCCAAGGTAGACTGCCGCCAGGTGATGGAGGTGGCGTTGGCCACCGAGCAGTTGCGGTCGGTCGACCAGCCGACGTGGCGCCAGCCTGGCCGCGAGACGCTCTTGATGCGGATGTTCTCAGAGCCGCCCTGGTTCAGCCACGCGTTGTGGTACTCCTTCGAGAAGATGACCGCATCGCTCGTGGCCAGGTTGAAGAACGACCGCTCCCCTGCCGCATCACAGTTGACCACCTCGGCAACGCCGCCGTTCATGTCGACGATGACCCCGTCGTTGACCCATTGAGCATAGAGCGTGACCGTTGCATTGGCCGATGTCGTCAAGTTGCCACTGTAGGCGGTGCTGCCCGCGGTCGATCCCGAGACCGAGGTGCCCGTGCCATCTGCCTTGGTGTTCCAGCCCATGAACCGCTTCATCGAGGGAGCGGTGAATGTGCACTTCGACACCGTGACGCCCTGGTCGTAGGTAGCCGAGCTGTTGCCCATGGAACCAGAGCCGCCGTTGGCATTGTAGGCGATGGTGTAGCTGATGGGCTTCCAGGTGGCGTAGTAGGTGAAGCCGTTCTGGCCGTTGGTGGCGTCGGTGCCCGAGCTTTTGCTCGAAGTCATGCCTACGCCCGTTGCGCTGGTCGCCCAACCGGCGAAGGAGTAGCCGACGCGCTCGGCCTTGACCATGCTCACCGGCCCATCCTTGATGGTGCGGTAATGGAGCTGCCCGTTAGGGTAGAGCGTGTAGTCCGTGATGAAGGCGCTCAGCGCATAGGTGCCCGTCGAGCCGTTCACCTTAGCGCCGTTGCCATTGGGATACAGCGTGTAGACCGGATGCTGCTTCCATACGGCGCGCACCGTGCCCTTGGGATAGCTCGCCATGGTCGAGTCGGCGGCGTTCCAGGGCACGTTGACGGAGCCATCGTCGCTCTTCCAATGCGTGCGCTTGTAGCCCGCACGGTCCTGCATGGTCACCTGCGTGAAGTACCAGAATCCGTCCGGGGCGTGGTACCAGGTGTTGAGGCGGTTGTTGTACACCTCCGCAGGGCCCTCCAGGGTCCAGGAGCCCACCGTCCCCTTAGTCACCTGCACGCGGTTCGCTCCGTTCCTCTCCGTGGCGCGCTCGACCACCACGTTGAGCTTGCCCCCGTTGCCCTCGACGATGACCTTAGGGATCTCCTCCCACTGGGCGTAGTAGGTCGTGTCCGAGGAGGGCAGGGGCGTCAAGGCCGACACCTGGGTGCCGCCGGACTTGGCCGTGAACCAGCCTGCGAAGCGGTACCCCGCCCGCGTGGGCTGGGCGGGCAGGACGACCGTCTCCGGGGCCGTGGCGCCGATGCCCTGCGGAACGACCTGCTCCGTGGCCGCCACGGCGCTGCCGCCGCACGAGTCCCAGGACAGGCCCACGACCTTGTCCCATTGGGCCTCCATGGTGATGGACTGGCCGCGCGCGACGGCGATGTCGAAGGCTTCGGAGGAGGCGAAGGGGTCGGAGGGCAGGTAGTGCACCGACGAGCCGCCCTCTGTGTGGATGGCCTCGCCCTCGACGTTCGCCCCATCCGCCTTGACCCTCCAGCCCGCCAGGCGATAGCCGCTCCGCTGAGCGGTGCCGGCCGCGCCTATGTCGGAGACCCTCATGCCCTCCCGGAAGGAGAAGCGGACCGTCTGGGCGGCGAAGGAGGGCGTCAAGGAGGATGCCATGGTGCCCCCGTTTGCGTTCACCGTGAGAAAGTAGGTCTGGGGAGACCAGGTGGGCTCGAGGGTGCGGGCCTTGCCGGCCATGCCCAGCCAGGACTCGGTGAGCGCGTAGTCGCCGGAGTTCGCCACGTCGCGGAAGCCGGTGACCTTGTAGCCGGGCCTGACCCACAGCCGGTACTGGTTGTTGGAGTGGTCGGCGCCGTGCTGGAAGTGGATGGCGCCCGGGTAGCCCGGCAGCAGGCGCACCCTCATGCTCGTGCACCCGCACTCCACCGTGAGGTTGGATGAGGAGGGGCTGGAGAGGGTCGTGAGGGCCTTGTCCGTGACGTAGATGGTCCCGCCGCCGGCGTTGAGGGTCAGGTCGTACCTGTTCCGGCTGGCAGCCGCCTCGCCAAGGGACGCCGCAGGCAGACCGTCGCCGTCGCCGTCGGCGCCAGCTGCGGGCAGGCCGTCGGCGACGGTCGTAATGCCGTCGCCCATCGCGGCAAAGGAGTCCAAGATGCTGGGCTGAACGGCCGAGAGCCCCTCCATGCCGTCCGAGCCATCGCCCGTGGCACCCGAATCAGGAATCCCTTCGACCAGGCCCTCCCCGTCCGCACCTTCCGCATCCGCGCTCGCTTCCGCAGACGGCACCGCAAGAGCCGCGGCTTCCGCCGAGCCGGGGGGCGCCCACAACAACGTGCCGGACGCATCGTACAAGCAACCGTTCCGCGAGGAGTAAGCTGCACTGCCCGCATCCACCTCGACGGCGTCCACGCTCGTGCAATGCGAGAAGACGGACGCAGGCACCTCCTCGGCTTTGTCGCTGATGCGGACAGTGCCCAGCCTGCCCC
>CANOCK010000028.1 GCA_947564525.1 uncultured bacterium
GCGGGCGCGCCTTCCGCCTCTTCCACGTCCTCGAAGACGTTGGGGTCGACGAGCTCGATGGTGGCAGGAGCGTAGATGGTGCGCAGCTCGGCGCAGCCCGCAAGGGCGCCGGCGGCCACGGTGGTGCAGCCCTCGCGGATGGTGGCCTCGGCCGCGCCAGCAGGGACCTTCACCAGGGTCGTTCCGTCAGAGCTATAGAGCAAACCGTCCCAGGAGGCGTAAGCTGCGCCGTCCGCATCCGCTTCGATGGCGGTCACCTGGGGGCAATGCGAAAGCGCCCCAGGAGCCACCACCTCCGTTTGCGAGAGGATGCGGACAGCGCCCGCCCTGCCCCCGGGAATGGACAGGAGGCTGATCGGATCGGCGCCATAGAGGGCGCCGTCGTAGGAGAGGTAGGAGGAGTTGGCCGGATCGACCTCGACGCGCTGGATCGTCGCGGGGCGCAGGGCCCGCGCGTCGACGTCAGCTACAGAGGCGGGCAGGGCCACGACCTCGGCCGTGCAGCCCGCGAAGGCTTGCTCGCCAATGGCGACCACCGCGTAGCCGGCGCCCCCATAGGAGACCGAGTCGGGAACGGCCAGGATCGCGGGAGCGGCAGCGGCGTCCTCGACGCTGGCCGCAAGCCCGAGCTCGCCGGCGTCGGCGCCCAAGGTGCTCGCAAGGGCGGAATCGCCGACCTCGGCAGCATCGCCAGCCGCGCCAGCTGCCGCCTGGGCAGGCCCGCCAGCTGTCGCCGCATCAGCGGCGGCAGTCGCTGCCACGTCCGACACAGCAGATTCGCCTTGGGCGACGATCTCGTCGGAAGAAGCTTGCGAGGCTGGAGCGCCGCCCGCAGCCGCACTGCCGACGGCAGCGCTCACGAGCTTGACCTTGCCCTCGCCGATGACCGCATAGGCCATCCCGTCGACGACGAACGAGCCGATCACCGGCTCGAAGGCTTCTTCATCCCCCGAGCCTAGCGCCACGTCGGCGCTGATGCAAGGCACGCCCTTCGCCGTGAAGCGCAGCAGCGAGCTCGCCAGCAGCTCTGGGACGGCGCCTGCGGCGCCCGATTCGGTTTTTGTAGCTTTTTCGGCTTGCTCGCCTGCGACGCCCTCTAGGCTCGATGCGAGGGCTGGCGAAGAATCAACTCGCCCCCCCCCCGAGGTGCTTTCGGCGGCAATGGCGACTGCGGGCGCGAGGCCCACGGCGAGCATGATGGTTAAGATGGTTCCGAGCGCTGGCTTCAGCGCGGACTGCACGCATTTCCCGTAATGCATGGTTGCTTTCCTTTCCCGACAATGATGAAAGCAAGGTATCTTCGATTAGAGGCGTCTTCCAAGACCTGGCTTCTCGCTAACCAACCCTCAGGGCGCCCGCGCCGCCTCTCCCTTCACCACAGGTTCTCGCTCCTGCGGCGTCCCTTGGGAGGGACGAGCGCTCGTTCGATGGAGGGCACTCTAGCACCGCCGTTGCCGAATTGTCAAACACGACAGCGGTGCCAAGCCGGGCATCCCCGCGTGCAGGCTGCCGGTCCGCCCCTAGGCGCCAGCGTTCCCAACGTTACGGCACGGCAACCATTGACGTATTGTCAAATGTGTTCATTGACGTGCTGTCAATACCGGGAGTACCCTAGACGACAAGGAAAAAACATCGCATCTATCAGGCGATTCATCAGCAAATCTTGAGGAGGGAGGCGCGCCATGGCGTCGCGAGACCATGCTGCCAAATTCGTGGCCCAGCGCCAAGCGCCCCACTCCATGAAGGCCCCTGAGGAGCGCCGCGCCGAGATCATCAGAGCAGCGCGCGAGCTCTACGAGGAGCAGGGCCTCGCCCACACTTCCATCCTGGACATCACGAGCCGCGTGGGGGTAACGCGCACCCTCTTCTACCACTACTTCCCCGACAAGGACGCCGTCACCTCAGCGGTGCTCGACGACTACATCGGCGACTTCGTCGAGGCGCTCTCCTACTGGAACGCCAACCGTCACGAGGGCGACATCGAGCAGGCGCTCACCAGCATCGTTCACCTGCTGCGCATCGGCCTGTTCGAGAACGACTCCTTCCGCGCCGCCCTGGCCTCGCGCGAGAACGCCGCGCTGTACCTGGAGTTCGTCAACCGCGTAGCCGACCACACGGCCGCCTACATCATCGACACCACGGTGCGCGACTACGCCGCGCTCCACGAGGTTCGGATCGACCACCTGTACGAGACGTTCTACGTGCTCATCCTAGGTGTGATCGGGTATCTGCGCATGCACCCCGACGCTGACGACGTCGTCATCGCCGACGTGATCGCGCAGACGCTCCATATGGAACGGCCCCAGAGGCCCTAAGCGACCCTAGAGGAGGGAGTCACCATGTTGTTCGACGTATACGGCCCGAATGCGCTGTACCAATGGCTAGGCTTGGCCATGGTGCTGGTGCTGCTGATCTTGCTGAACGAGTTCGCGCGACGCACCAAGTTCGGCGGCATGTTCATGTTCTTCGGCGTGTGCGGCGCCATGACCATCTACTGCCTGGCAGTGGAGATCGGCGCGGCCATGGGCGCTGAGTGGGCGCTCACCAACCCCACCCACACCGACATGAACAGCTGGTTCCACTACGCCAAGGTCTACGCGGCCACGGCCGGCTGCATCGGCTTCATGATGATCAAGTACTCCTGGGGCAAGATTGGCCGTTCCCATTGGTTCAAGGCGTTCCCGTTCATCATCGTGGCCATCAACATCCTGATCGCCGTAGTGAGCGATTTCGAGAGCGCCATCCGCGCCTGGGGCACCAGCTGGGTGTCCACCGAGGGCGTCGTGCTCAACGGCGGTTGGCACAACGTATTCAACGGCGTGGCCGGCCTGCTCAACATCGCCTGCATGACCGGCTGGTTCGGCATCTACATCTCCAAGAAGCGCCAGGACATGCTGTGGCCTGACATGACCTGGGTGTTCATCATCGCCTACGACCTGTGGAACTTCTGCTACACCTACAACTGCCTGCCCACCCATTCCTGGTACTGCGGCATCGCGCTGCTGCTCGCGCCGACGATCGCCGGCCTGCTGTGGAACAAGGGCGGCTGGATCCAGAACCGTGCGTTCACGCTGTCCATGTGGTGCATGTTCTGCCAGATGGTGCCCATGTTCGCCAACGACTCCATCTTCGCGGCGCAGTCCGTGAACGACCCGGCCGTCAACACCGTGGTGTCGCTGGTGGCCCTGTTCGCGAACATCGCGGCCCTGGCCTACATCATCTACCGCGCGAAGAAGCTGGGCGTGAACCCCTACAAGCAGGAAGTGTTCGTGGGCACCAAGGACTTCCGCGAGGCCATGGCGCGCCGTGCTGACACCCCCTACCTGCTGGAGACCGAGCCCAAGAGCGCAACCGCAGCCGAAATCGCCGAGATGGTGGCCTACAACGAGCTGCCTGTCGAGGGAAGCGTGGGCTTCGTCTACGTGGCCAAGGATGCAGCGGGTGACGTGGCTGTGACCGAGGTCGCTGCCAGCCGGCCCGAGGGCACGCGCCGCGAGTAACCACCTCGAAGCCGCTCGCGGTCGGACGGCTGCGAGCGCCATGCGCAAGCCAGCCCAGAGAGGGGTCCTGCCCGTGGCGGGACCCCTCTCTTTTTCGGCGCTGCGCATGCAATTTGGAACGTCCCGATTGCACGTGCCGATTGCACATGCCGAGCCGCCACGTGCCAGCCTGCCATCGCCCCGCAATCCCCCAAGCTCAGTGCAGGAAGCGCTCCCAGGCCTTGACCTCGCGCTGGGCCTGAGCATAGCCAGTGTCGTAGCTGGCGCAAAGGGCGCTGTGGTCGGTGGTGCGGTTGGTGACCATCATGGACTCCGGGTAGAACACGTAGGCTGCACCTTGGCGTTCCAGGTCCTCCACCTCGTCAAGCAGGGCGTTGTAGTGCTGCCAACGGGCGATGGTCGCCTCGGCCACCCGCGGATGCCTGCGGAACAGCAGCCGGAAGGCCATCTGAGCCGCACGGCCCATGGGCGTCTTTCGGTAGCCGCGCGGCTGGGTGCGCACGATGAAGAAGCGCTCGTAGCCGTCAGCCTGAGCGCTGCGAAGCGGAAGGCCCCAGCTCGACCCCAGGCCGCCGTCCATGTAGGTGCGGTCCCCGATGGTGGTGGGCGGCATGAACAGGGGCATGGTGGAGCTGGCGCGCACCCGCAGCAGCAGGTCGCGCATGGTGGGCATGTCCGCCTTCGTCCAGCGCATCGTGGCGCCGCTATCCCAATCGAAGGCCTCGATGTGCACCTGGGCCGGGTTTGCGCAGAAGGCCTCCCACTTGAAGGCCAGCGCGTCGCCCGTGACCGCCATCTCCTCGGCAATGCCCTCGTAGAGGTAGGGGCCGTTGAAGTAGCCCGTGCCGCGCAGCATCGACCCCAAGCCGCCGAAGCCCGGCAGCAGCACGAAGTCGGTGAAGGCGGCGCGGGCGCGCAAGGCATCGCGCGAGACGTAGTTGGCCGTATGGCTCGACCCCGCGGATATCCCGTAGACGTCCGCGAAGTCGAGGCCCTGCTCCAGCAGCGTCACCACCACCCCGGCGGTGTAGCTGGCGCGCATGCCGCCGCCCTCGAAGATGAGGGCGACATCGTCGATGGTGCCGAGCAGCCCGTCATGCGCGGACGGCACGCGGTCGCCCCTAGGCGCAGGCATGCTCCACCACCGCAGCGATGGCCTCGGCATGACGCTTGGCCGCAGCCTCGTCAGCCGCCTCCACCATCACGCGGACGACCGGCTCGGTGCCGCTCGGGCGCAGCAGCACGCGCCCATCGTCGCCCAGCTCCGCCTCGGCCGAGCGCACGGCCGCCTGCACCTGCCCATCCTCGGCCACCGCAGCCTTGTCGGCCACGCGCACGTTGATGAGCTCCTGAGGGAAGCGCTGCATGACCGCTGCCGCCTGGGCTATGGTCTTGCCGCTGCGCTTGACCGCTGCCAAGAACTGCACGGCCGTCATCAGGCCATCGCCCGTAGAGTTATGCTCCAGCAAGATCATGTGGCCCGACTGCTCGCCGCCGATGGCGTAGCCACCCGCCCGCATCTCCTCGAGCACGTAGCGGTCGCCCACCTTGGCCTGCACCACCGAGATGCCAGCGTCGCGCATGGCATGGACGAAGCCGAGGTTGCACATGACGGTGCTCACCACCGTGCTCCCCGGCAGCGCGCCGCGCTCCTTCATGTCCAGGGCGCATACCGCCTCGATGACGTCGCCGTCCAGCGGCTCCCCCTCGGCAGTCATGAGCATCACGCGGTCGGCGTCGCCGTCATGGGCGATGCCCACGTCGGCGCCAATCTCGGCCACCAGCTGGCGCAAGGGCTCGAGATGCGTAGAGCCGCACCCCACATTGATGTCGGTGCCGTCGTAGTCATCGTTGATGGTGACCACCTTGGCCCCCAGGCGCGACAGGGCCTCCTCGCTCGTGTGAGCCGAGGCCCCGTGGCCAGCATCCAGGGCCACGGTCAGCCCGTCAAAGGCGATGCCCTGGCCCTCCACGGCGCGGACCACGTGGTCGACGTACATGGAGCAGGCCTGCTGCAGCTCGACGGCTATGCCCACGTCGCCGGCGCTCGGCATGGTAGCGTCAACCCCTTGCTGGCGAGCCCGCTCCACGGCCCCCTCCAGGCCGCCACCCGCGATGAACGCCTCGATGGCGTCCTCCATCGCATCGGGCAGCTTGAAGCCCTGGCCGTCGAAGAGCTTGATGCCGTTGTACTCCGGCGGGTTGTGGGAGGCCGATATGACCACTCCCCCTGCCGCGTTCAGCTCGCGCGTGAGCAGGGCGACCGCGGGCGTGGGCACGATGCCCGCCAGGAACGCCGTGCCGCCGGCGCTCGTGATGCCCGCCACCAGCGCCGCCTGCAGCATGTCCCCCGACAGCCGCGTGTCGCGCCCCACGACGATGGTCTTGCCCAGGAACTGCACCGCCGCCTGGCCCAAGCCGTAGGCAATGCGGTTGGTCAGCTCCACATTGGCGATGCCGCGAACCCCATCGGTCCCGAAGAGCCTAGCCATGGCTGCCTCCCCTCTCCACGTCCTCAGCGCTCAGCAGGGCGCCCCCTGCGGGACGCTCCTCGTCGGTCATGCGCATGTTCAGCTCCGCCGCCAGGTCGTCCAAGGGGATGCCGAAGCGCTCCAGCACCACCATCAGGTGGTACACCACGTCTGCCGCCTCGTAGCGCAGGTGGTTGAGGGAGCGGCGGTACTCCGGGGGCAACGCCACTGCAAGGCTCTCGGTTGGCTCCTCGGCCCCTTCTCGGGCCTCCAGGGCCAAGGCCGAGGCGATGGCCGACGTGGCCCAGCCCTCGACGTCCTTGGCAGCCAAAGCCACCTCCGCCGCTTCCTCCATGACCTTCTTCAGCGGTTCGTCCACCGGCCCGCTCAGCAGCGCGTCGGTGTAGCTGCCAGTGCCCCGCCGCACGGCGATGGCATCAGCGAGCGCTTCGAGTGTCGCTCCTATCTGGGAAGGAGCGTTGCCCTGACCCTCCAGGGCCTCAGCAGTGCGACCCATAGCTATCCCCCATCTTCGCAGGCACGGCCAACGGCCGCGCCATGGTCTAGGAGCCGGCAGCGCCCGAGGCTTGGCCGAGCCGGGCGCCGCAAGCACGCAACAATGGGAAAGGGCCGGTCGCCACCAGCCCTTTCCCGTCCTGCAAGCCTACCAGAAGAGGCGAGCGGGGCGCACCGTGCTCGGCACGCCCCACCCTGCTACTCTTCGACGTTCTCCGCTTCGATGGTGGCTTCCGCGTCGGCCATGGCCTCCACGTCGTCGCCATCGGCAGATTCCTTGGCCTCGAGCACCTCAGCCTCGTCCTCGGCCAGCATCTTGGCGTTGGACTCCGCCTCCTCCTGCTCGCTCGTCACGCCGAAGCCGTAGTTGCCCACCGACCCCAGCAGCGCATCGAGCTCCTCGAAGTTGCGCTGGTAGGAGCGAGGCGGCAGGGCCTCGCCCAGCATCTCCTCGCCCTCGGTGTTGAAGGTCGGCGGCTCGTCGCCTCCGATGAGGATGGTGTCGTCAGGGCTGAACACCATGTCGAGCAGCTGGCTCATGTCGTCGCTGGAGGCAGCCAGGTCGTCCTCGATGACCCGCATGAGGTCGCGCTCCTCCAGGCCCGCCTTCAGCTCTTCGATGGCCTTGGCCCCGATGCCCTCGATGCGCAGCAGGTCGTCCTCGGTGTGGCCCACCAAGTCAGCCACGGTCTCGATGCCCGCCTCGCTGAACTTGTTGGCCCAGCGCTGGGAGACGCCCAGGTCATCGTAGATGTACAGGCGTGCCTCCTCATCGGTGAGCCGCGGCCCGCGATGGCCCATGAGCGCATCGTAGTAGCCGCTGTAGTTGGAGCCCATGTTGAAGTAGCCATCGCCGTCGAGCGACCAGTCCTGGGGCGAGGGCAGCAGCTCCTCGATCTCGCGCAGGGCCTCCGGAGCGTACTCCGGCAGCCTGTCTTCCTGGGACTCGTCGATGACCTGGCCCTTGTAGGTGAGCTTCACGTCGCGGTAGCGCGAGAGGCCCGTGCCCGCCGGGATCGGCTTGCCGATGATGACGTTCTCCTTCAGGCCCGCCAGGGTGTCGGTCTTGCCTTCGATGGCCGCATCGGTCAGGATCTTGGTGGTCTCCTGGAACGAAGCCGCCGACAGCCACGAATCGGTGGCCAGGGACGCCTTGGTGATGCCCAGCAGCAGCGGCTGGCCCACCGGCGGCTCCTTGCCCTCGGCGATGAGCTCGTTGGCGATGGCCTCGAACTCGAAGCGGTTCACCTGGCGGCCCGGCAGCAGGTCGGAGTCGCCAGCGTCCAGCACGGCCACCTTGCGCAGCATCTGGCGCGCGATGACCTCGATGTGCTTGTCGTTGATGTCCACGCCCTGGCTGACGTACACGCCCTGCACCTGGCCGACGATGTAGCGCAGCGTGGTGCTCGGGTCCGTCAGGCGCAGCAGGTCGTGGGGGTTCACCGAGCCCTTGGTCAGCTGCTGGCCGACCTTGACCTCGGTGCCGTCGGTGACGCCCGGCAGCATCTGGGCGCGGGCGCTCACCACGTACTCGCGGTAGTTGCCCTCCTGGTCATGGACGGTGAGCACCTTGGAGCTCTTGTCCCCCGAGATCTGCAGCGTGCCGGAGATCTCGGCGAGCACCGCCTGGCCCTTGGGCTTGCGGGCCTCGAACAGCTCCTGGACGCGGGGCAGGCCGTGGGTGATGTCCTCGCCGGCCACGCCGCCGGTGTGGAACGTACGCATGGTCAGCTGGGTGCCGGGCTCGCCGATGGACTGGGCGGCGATGATGCCCACCGCCGTGCCGATGTTCACCGGGCGCGCCGTGGCCAGGTCCCAGCCGTAGCACTTCTGGCACACGCCATGCTCGGCGTGGCAGGTCATGATGGTGCGCACCATGACGGCCTCGATGCCAGCCCTCTCCAGCTCGCGCAGCTGGGCCACGGAGGACAGGTAGGCGCCCTCCTCCACCAGCACGTTGCCCTTGGCGTCGGTCACCGTCTCCATGACGCACCGGCCGATCAGGTTCTCGTCCACCTCGCCCTTGTCGTCGAGCAGCGGGTAGGCCACGCCTTCGGTGCTGCCGCAGTCGAGCTCGCGGATGATCACGTCCTGGGCCACGTCCACCAGGCGGCGGGTCAGGTAGCCCGAGTCAGCGGTGCGCAGAGCGGTATCGGCCAGGCCCTTGCGGGCGCCATGGGTGGAGATGAAGTACTCCAGAACGCTCAGGCCCTCGCGGAAGTTAGCCTTGATGGGGCGGTCGATGATCTCGCCCTTCGGGTCGGACATCAGGCCGCGCATGCCAGCCAGCTGGCGAATCTGCTTGATGTTGCCTCGCGCGCCGGAGAACGCCATCATGTAGATGGGGTTGAACTTGTCGAAGTTCTCGGCCATGGCGTCGCCGACCTGCTCGTTGGCCTCGTTCCAGATGTCGACCACCTGCTTGTGGCGCTCCTCGGAGCTCATGAGGCCCATCTCGTAGCTGGCGTCGATCTCGGCCACGCGCTCGTCGGCCGCCGCCAGGATCTCGCCCTTGTTCGGGGGCACCGTAGCGTCGTAGACCGAGACGGTGACGCCTGCCAGGGTGGCGTAGTGGAAGCCCGCGTCCTTCAGGCCGTCCAGGATGGGGGGCACCTCGCTCATGTCGTAGCGGTTGGTGACGTCCTCCACCAGGCGGCTGATCTCCTTCTTGTTCATCTCGTAGTTCAGATAAGGGTAGTCCATGGGCAGAGTGTTGTTGAAGATGATGCGGCCCACCGTGGTCTCGATGCGCTCGCCGGCCTTGCGGTCCTCGAAGGTGTTGAAGGCCGTGGCCACCTGGCAGTCCACGCGCAGGCGCACCTGGATCTTCGCCTGGAGGTCCAGGTCGGCGCGGGCGTTGTAGGCATTCATGGCGTCCTCGATGTCGATGAACGCGCGACCCTCGCCCGGGAACCCGTCACGGGCGGCCGTGAGGTAGTACAGGCCGATGATCATGTCCTGGGTGGGCACGGTCAGCGGGCGGCCATGGGCCGGGGACTTGATGTTGTTGGAGGACAGCATGAGCACGCGGGCCTCGGCCTGGGCCTCGGCGCCGAGCGGCACGTGCACGGCCATCTGGTCGCCGTCGAAGTCGGCGTTGAAGGCGGTGCACACCAGCGGGTGCAGCTTGATGGCCTTGCCTTCGACCAGCACCGGCTCGAAGGCCTGGATGCCCAGGCGGTGCAGGGTGGGGGCGCGGTTCAGCAGCACCGGATGCTCGGCGATGACCTCCTCCAGCACGTCCCAGACGTAGCTGGCGCCACGGTCGACGGCGCGCTTGGCGGCCTTGATGTTGGCGGCATACTCCAGCTCCACCAGGCGCTTCATCACGAAGGGCTTGAACAGCTCCAGGGCCATCTGGCTCGGCAGGCCGCACTGGTACAGCTTCAGCTGCGGGCCCACGACGATGACGGAGCGGCCGGAGTAGTCGACGCGCTTGCCCAGCAGGTTCTGGCGGAAGCGGCCCTGCTTGCCCTTCAGCATGTCGGAGAGCGACTTCAGGGCGCGGTTGCCGGGGCCCGTGACCGGACGGCCACGGCGGCCGTTGTCGAACAGGGAGTCCACGGCCTCCTGCAGCATGCGCTTCTCGTTGTTCACGATGATCTCAGGAGCGCCCAGGTCCAGTAGGCGCTTCAGGCGGTTGTTGCGGTTGATCACGCGACGGTACAGGTCATTCAGGTCGGAGGTGGCGAAGCGGCCGCCGTCCAGCTGCACCATGGGGCGCAGGTCGGGCGGGATGACCGGGATGACGTCCAGGATCATGTCGCCCGGCTTGTTCTCGGACTTCAGGAACGCGTCGACCACCTTCAGGCGCTTGATGGCCTTGGCGCGCTTCTGGCCCTTGCCCGAGGCGATGGCCTCGCGCAGCTCCTCGCCCACCTTCTCCAGGTCGATGGCCTCCAGCAGGTCGCGCACGGACTCGGCGCCCATGCCGCCGTTGAAGTACTCGCGGTAGTTCGCGCGCATCTCGCGGTAAAGAGCCTCGTCGTTGATGAGCTGCTTGGGCTCGATGCGCATGAAGGCGTCGAAGGCGTCCTGGCGCAGGGCCTTGCGCTCGTTGAACTCCTCGTAGATGTCGGCGACCTCGTCCTCGACCTCTTCGGGGGTCATGCGCTCGTCCTCGTCCACCTCGTCGACGAAGTCGTCGTCCTCGGGGACGTACTCGGTGGACAGCTTGCGGGTGGCCTCGATGATGCGGTCGCGCTCGGCGTCCAGCTCCTCGAGGTCGGCGGCCAGCTCGTCGCGCAGCTCGTCAGCGTCTTCCTCGCGGGCTTCTTTGTCCACGCTCGTGACGATGGAGCTGGCGAAGTACAGCACCTTCTCAAGCTCCTTGGGCGGTATGTCGAGCAGGTAGCCCAGGCGGCTCGGGCTGCCCTTGAAGTACCAGATGTGGCTCACGGGCGCAGCCAGCTCGATGTGGCCCATGCGCTCGCGGCGCACCTTGGAGCGGGTCACCTCAACGCCGCAGCGCTCGCAGACGATGCCCTTGAAGCGCACGCGCTTGTACTTGCCGCAGGCGCACTCCCAGTCCTTGGTGGGACCGAAGATCTTCTCGCAGTACAGGCCGTCCTTCTCGGGCTTCAGGGTGCGGTAGTTGATAGTCTCGGGCTTCTTCACCTCGCCGCGGGACCAGCTGCGCACATCCTCAGCGGAAGCGAGCGAGATGCGCAGGGCGTCGAAATTGTTGACGTCGAACTCGGTCATTATTTAGGCCTCCTCTCCGCCACCGATGAGGTCGGTGTTCAGGTCGGACTCAAGACCGCTCATCAGATCGCCCAGCTCGGCGGCCAGGGTGTCGATGGCGTTGGCCTCTTCGTCTTCGGTCTTCTTCGCATCAGCGGCCAGGGCGGCGTACAGGGCCTGGTCGCCGTCCATGGCGTCGATCTCATCCTCGCTGATGGGCTGCATGTCGTGGCCCTCAAGCTCGATGTTCAGGCACAGCGACTTCATTTCCTTCACGAGCACCTTGAAGGACTCGGGCACCTCGGGCGCCGGGATGTTCTCGCCCTTGACGATGGCCTCGTAGGACTTGACGCGGCCGGCCGTGTCGTCGGACTTGACGGTCAGGATCTCCTGCAGCACGTTGGAGGCGCCGTAGGCGTAGAGCGCCCACACCTCCATCTCGCCGAAGCGCTGGCCGCCGAACTGCGCCTTGCCGCCCAGCGGCTGCTGGGTGATGAGGCTGTAGGGGCCGGTCGAGCGCGCGTGGATCTTGTCGTCCACCATGTGGCCGAGCTTCAGGATGTAGGTCTGGCCCACGGTGATCGGCTCGCGGAACTTCTCGCCGGTGCGGCCGTCGTAGAGCCAAGTCTTGCCCGTGCGGGACAGCTGCGGCACGAACTCCTCGCGCGCATGGTCGCCGTACTTGGCATGGTGGATGTTGATGAGGTTGCGGTTGGCGTGCTCGATGGCATCCGAGATCTCGTCCTCGGTGGCGCCGTCGAACACAGGGGAGGCCACGAACATGGGGCCGTCCACCACGTCGGTGGACTCCTCGTCGTCCGACCAGCCCCACTTGGCGGCCCAGCCCAGGTGGTTCTCCAGCAGCTGGCCCACGTTCATGCGGGAAGGAACGCCCAGCGGGTTCAGGATGACGTCGATGGGCGTGCCGTCGGCCAGGTAGGGCATGTCCTCCACGGGCAGCACGCGGCTGATGACGCCCTTGTTGCCATGGCGGCCGGACAGCTTGTCGCCCTGCTGCACCTTGCGCTTCTGGGCCACGTAGATGCGCACCAGCTCGTTGACTCCCGGAGGCAGCTCGTCGCCGTTCTCGCGGCTGAACTGGTTGATGCCGATGACGCGGCCGCCGGAGCCGTGGGGCACCTTCAGCGAGGTGTCGCGCACCTCGCGGGCCTTCTCGCCGAAGATGGCGCGCAGCAGGCGCTCCTCGGCCGTCGGCTCGGTCTCGCCCTTGGGAGTGACCTTGCCCACCAGCACGTCGCCCGGGAACACCTCGGCGCCGATGCGGATGATGCCGTCGGCGTCCAGGTCGGCGATGATGTCATCGGAGATGTTCGGGATCTCGCGGGTGATCTCCTCGGGGCCCAGCTTGGTGTCGCGAGCGTCCACCTCGTACTCCGAGATGTGGATGGAGGTCAGCAGGTCCTCGGCCACCACGCGCTCGGACACGATGATGGCGTCCTCGTAGTTGTAGCCTTCCCAGGGCATGTAGGCGATCATGAGGTTCTGGCCGAGCGCCAGCTCGCCGCCGTCGCAGCTCGGGCCGTCAGCCAGCACGTCACCGGCGGCCACCTCGTCGCCCTTGGACACGATGGGGCGGTGGTTGATGCAGCCGGACTGGTTGGAGCGCTGGAACTTGGGGATGAGGTACTCGTCGTACTCGCCCTCGTCGTTCAGGATGATGATGGTCTGGCCGTCCACGTAGTCCACCACGCCGGGGCGCTGGGCCACGAGGATCTCGCCGGAGTCCACGGCGATGCGGTGCTCGATGCCGGTACCCACGAGCGGGGCCGTGGGACGCAGCAGCGGCACGGCCTGGCGCTGCATGTTCGAGCCCATGAGGGCGCGGTTGGCGTCGTCGTGCTCGAGGAACGGAATGAGCGAGGTAGCCACGGAGGTCATCTGGCGCGGCGACACGTCCATGTAGTTGACCATCTCCGGCGGCACGTCCATGGCCTCGCCGAACACGCCGTTGGTGTCGGTGGTACGGGCGAGCACGCGGGCGGACTTGTGGAAGACGCCGTCCTCGTCGGTGTAGCCGAACTCGCGGGTTTCCAGATCGAACAGGTCGTTGGCCTGGGCGATGGTGAAGTTCTCTTCCTCATCGGCGGTCAGGTAGTCGATCTCGTCGGTCACCTTGCCGTCGATCACGCGGCGGTAGGGCGTCTCGATGAAGCCGTAGGGGTTGATGCGGCCGTAGGCGGCCAGGGAGCCGATCAGGCCGATGTTCGGGCCTTCAGGGGTCTCGATGGGGCACATGCGGCCGTAGTGGGAGGTATGCACGTCGCGCACCTCGAAGCCGGCGCGCTCGCGGGACAGGCCGCCGGGGCCCAGGGCCGAAAGGCGACGCTTGTGGGTGATGCCGGAGGCAGGGTTGGTCTGGTCCATGAACTGGGACAGCTGGGAGGAGCCGAAGAACTCCTTGATGGCCGCCACGATGGGGCGGATGTTCACCAGGGTCTGCGGGCGGATCTCGTCGGGGTCCTGCATAGACATGCGCTCGCGCACTACGCGCTCCATGCGCGACAGGCCGATGCGGAACTGGTTCTGGATCAGCTCGCCCACGGTGCGGATGCGACGGTTGCCGAAGTGGTCGATGTCGTCCACCTGGAAGCCAATCTCGCCGTCATGGAGACCGATGATGTAGCGCATGGTGGCGACGATGTCATCGTTGGTCAACGTAGAGGAGTCGTTCTCCTCCTCGGTGAAGCCCAGCTTCTTGTCGATCTTGTAGCGGCCGACCTTCGCCAGGTCGTAGCGCTGCGGGTTGAAGAACAGGCCATCGAGCAGGGTGCGCGCCGAGTCGATGGTCGGCGGCTCGCCGGGACGGAAGCGCTTGTACAGCTCGATCAGGCTCTCCTCGCGGGTGGTGGCGGGGTCGCGGTCGAGGGTGCGCAGCACCATCTCGGAGTCGCCGAGCAGCTCGATGATCTCCTCGCGGGTCTCGGCCAGGCCGAGCGCGCGCACGAGCAGCGTGGCCGGCTGCTTGCGCTTGCGGTCGATGCGCACCGAGAGGATGTCGCGCTTGTCGGTCTCGAACTCCAGCCAGGCGCCGCGGCTGGGGATGATCTTGGCGTTGTAGATGGTCTTGTCGGAGGTCTTGTCGCGCTCGCTGGCGAAGTACACGCCAGGGCTGCGCACCAGCTGGCTGACCACGACGCGCTCGGTGCCGTTGATGATGAAGGTGCCGCGCGGGGTCATCAGCGGGAAGTCGCCCATGAAGATCTTCTCCTCGGGCTCCTGGATCTCGCCGGTCTCGCGGTTCACGAAGCGGATCTTCACCATGAGGGGCGCCTGGTAGGAGACGTCCTTCTCCTTGCACTCCTCGACGCTGAACTTCGGACGTCCGAACTCATGCTCGCCGAACTCGAGGTACATGGTCTTGGCGCTGTTCTCGATAGGGCTGATGTCAGCGAAGGCCTGGCTCAGGCCCTCGGTGGTGAACCATTTGAAGTTCTCGGTCTGGATGGCGATCAGGTTCGGGACGTCCATGACGTCCGGAATCTTCGCGAAGCTGCGGCGATCCCTGTAAATGCTGGTGGGAGCCGCCTTTTTCCCTTTGGCCACGAGAATGTTCCTCCTTCAGAATTTGTCAAAATCCGAAAAATGACGCAAGGGAATACGTTACTTATATAACAGATTGATGTCAAGAAAAAGTTTTACGAAATATGGAAATTCGTTGGTTTTTAGGGGCTGAGCAGGGCTTTGTCCAGACGCCGTATCGAGGTTCTTCCCTTGAAGTTGTACATATAGTGTTGTATTGTCGGGTCAACATAGGCAAGGGAATCCGAACCGGAGGTGCGAGCTCATGGAAACGGCAATGGTAACAGGACGCATGACGCCCCAGAAGAAGGAGGCGGGCAACGCCATCCTGAAGCGGGCGGGCCTGAACGCCTCCCAGGCGATCAACCGCCTGTACGACCGGCTGATCGAGGAGAGGGACGCCGCCTTCATACAAGGGGGTGAGCGCACGATGCCCGACCCCGCGCGATGGAGGCTCGCCGCTGAGTTCGTGGATGCGATCCCACTCAAGCGGACCGAGCCCTCGCGCTTCGACGCCATGACGAAGGCCGAGATAAAGATGGACCGCCTGCGGTCGCGGGGGCTGGTATAGCATGGGGCGCATGAAGCTGATGCTGGATACTAATATATTAGTAGACTACCTTAAGCCCCGGCCCGCATTCTTCGAGCCCGCACGCCTCCTCATGCTATGCGGCAGGCTCGGCGAGTTCGACCTGTGGATGACCAGCTCCCAGATGACGGACCTCATCTACATCCTTTCCGAAGGCGGCCGCAAGGATCTGATGCCCGAGGTCCTCCAGGGCCTGCGCGGCCTTCGACAGCTCGTGGGCGTCTATCCGGTCGGCCCCGACGAAGTCGATGGGATGCTGGCCTCCCCATGGAGCGACCCCGAGGATGCGCTGCTCTACGAGACCGCCCTATCTGTCGGAGCCGACGCCATCATCACCCGCAACAAGGAGGGCTTCGAGGAGAGCGCCCTCCGCGCCATGGACTGCGAGGAGCTTTTCCAATGGCTCGAGCGCGATTTCGGCCTGACCTACGCTGAGATGGCTCTCTCGGCTCAGGCGATCTAGCCGAGAGAGCGCAGGGCAGCGGTTGCGGCACATGCCGCGACCGCTGCCCAAGCGACGCGGGGCGCCTTGCGGCCTAGCCTTGCCCGCCCCTATATATATATGTAGAGGTGGGCGTGCTGGCCCCATCTGCGCCCTGGACGGTGCCAGCCCCTTCTAGGATCCTGCCAGCCCCACCAGGTACACCAGCTTGAGGACCGGCCGGGCCCGTGCGTCGAGGTCGGACTTGGCCGCCTCCTCCACCACCTGCCGGTCGGCGGGAGACACCTCCAGGACATGCTGCAGCTCATAGATTTCGGTGGCCGAGAGCTTGAGGTCCTTGTCGTCGACGCGCTTGAAGCTGCCGTTGGCCACCCCGCGCGCCTGGATGTAGCAGGGCTTGAACCGGGACTCCACCTCTGCCACCTCTATGACCAGCACCTGAGCCCCTTCGAAGTCCATGCGCTCCATAGGGTATTGAGGGCCATTGCCGAGCTTCTCGCGCTTCTTGCTGCCCTCGAACCCCGAGACGAACCGATCGCGCACTCGCTCGATCGCAAAGCGGTGGACCGGCTTGAAGCCGTTCGACTCCTCCAGGCCGAGGATGATGGTCCCTCCGCGGGTATTGCCGAATGCGCTCACGCTCTCCCAAACGTCGCTGGGAAGGTCGCTTGCGCTGGCCTTGGCCTCCGTGGACGCATCGTCGGTGCCCTGTCGGCGCAAGCGCGCCACGGTCTCTTGCAGCTCGTCAGGCGTCATGGCCGCCCCCTCTCATCAGCTCTCTAGTTTCGAGAGCTGATAGAGAGCTCGCTGATGGCAGCGCATCGAAAAAGGGGGCGCCCGAGCTTGCCCAGGTGCCCCCTCTCAGGGCCGGTTCAGCCAGCCGCTGCCCTACTTGACGATAAGCACCGGCTTGTTGGTCTTGTGCAGCACCGAGTAGCACACGCTGCCGAGCATGCCCCGCACCATGCCCAGGCCGCGATGGCCCATCACGATGCAGTCGTAGTCGCCTTCGTCGGCATAGCTGGTGATCGAGTCGTGGGGTGAGCCGTTCACCACGGCGATGTTGAAGATGTTGGTCTCCTCCAAGGTGCTGCCCTTGGCGTCGAGCACCTCGGCGATGTCAGCCGACACGCGCTCGGTAGCCTGCTTGGCGGCCTCCTCGCCCACGCCGGCGATGGCGTCCATGTCCAAGGAATCGCCCAGCACTCCGGACATGCGGCTGGCGATCTTGAACGTCTCGGCGTTGTAGTCGTGCCAGTCGACCACGTTTAGCACCGTCACCTGGGCATCGGGCACATCCTTCACCAGGTCGAGCGCCGCGACGAGCGCGTTCTTCGCAGGATCGGACATGTCATAGGGAACTAGGACTTTGTGGTACATGGTGCCCTCCTCCTCGTTGGCTTGCTCTCACGGCCATTATATAAGAGCGGCCAGCGCGCACCGGGCCGTCGCGCGGCTGATGACAAGCCGTTACCGCCCGGGCGACCATGGCCTCAGGGCCGTCGGAGCCGCCAGCCCGCGCGGCCCTGAGGCGTCCGTCACGGTTTCGCCTTGTCAACAGGCGCGGTCCAGGTGCGCTACCGCCTAGCCTGCAACGCTATGATGAAGCCATTGCGCTCGCCCATCCGGCGGCCAACAGCGATGGCGGCCCTTGCTTCCGTGCAACGACGCCGGCCGCCGCCTTCCGCGCAGAAAGGACCGCGACCATGCTCCAAGACGGCAAGATCTGGATGGCCCAGGGCGACAACCCCTGCTACCTGCAGCTCGACCAAGCCAACCGCCACGGCCTCATCGCCGGGGCATCCGGCACCGGCAAGACCGTCACGCTGAAGGTCATGGCCGAGGGCTTCTCCCAGGCGGGGGTGCCGGTCTTCATGGCCGACGTGAAGGGCGACGTGACCGGCATGGCCCAGCCCGGCGATGACACGGAGGGCATCCGCGAGCGCGTCGAGCGCTTCGGAATCGAGGGCTGGTCGCTACAGGGCTGCCCGGTGCATCTATGGGACATGATCGGCGGGGAGGGCATCCCGGTGCGCATCACGGTGTCGGACATGGGCCCTGTGATGCTAGCGCGGCTGCTCGGCCTCACCGACGCCCAGGAAGGCGTGCTCAACATCGCCTTCCGCGTGGCCGACGACCGCCAGATGCTGCTCATCGACCTGAAGGACCTGCGCGCCATGCTCAACTACGTGGGCGAGCACGCCAAGGAGCTCGAGCTCGAGTACGGCCGCGTATCGTCGCAGTCGGTCGGCGCCATCCTGCGAGAGCTCATCGCCATCGAGGACCAGGGGGGCGGCGCCTTCTTCGGCGAGCCAGCGCTCGACCTAGCCGACTGGTTCGCCACCACCGAGGACGGCCAGGGCGTCGTGAACATCCTGGCTGCAGCAAAGCTCATGGAAAGCCCGCAGGTCTACGCCATGTTCCTGCTCTGGATGCTCAGCGAGCTGTTCCAAACGCTGCCCGAGGTGGGCGACCTGGCCAAGCCGAAGCTCGTGTTCTTCTTCGACGAAGCGCACCTGCTGTTCGACGGCATGCCCAAAGAGCTGACGGATCGCCTGGTGCAGGTGGTGAAGCTCATCCGCTCCAAGGGCGTGGGCGTCTACTTCATCACGCAGTCGCCCTCGGACATCCCCGACGAGGTGCTGGCCCAGCTGTCGAACCGCATCCAGCACGGGCTGCGCGCCTACACCCCCGCCGAGCAGAAGGCCGTGCGCGCCGCCGCCCGGGCCTTCCGCGCCAACCCCGCCTTCGACGCCGCCGAGGCCCTGCTGGAAGTAGGCACCGGCGAGGCCCTGGTGTCGCTGCTGAACGGGGACGGGCAGCCGAGCGTGGTGGAGCGTGCGAAGGTGCTGCCGCCGCAATGCCTGATGGCGGCCGCCTCGCCCGAGACCATGGCCCAGGTGGTAGCCGCCCAGGCGCCCTTGCAGGCGAAGTACGGCGAGGCCGTGGACCGCGAGAGCGCCTACGAGCTGATCAGCGCCCAGAAGGCAGCGGTCGAGGAGGCCGAGGCGGCCGAAGTGCAGGCCGAGGAGCTGGCGAAGGCCCAAGCGGCCGCAGCCAAGGAAGCCGAGAAGGAGGCTCGCGCAGCCGAGCGCGAGGCCCAGCGGCTGCAGAAGGAGGCGGAGAGGCAGGCCCAAGCGGCCGAGAGGGCCGCCCAGAAGCAGCGCGACCAGGCAGCGAAGACCATGAGCTCCATCATCGGCCAGATTGGCCGCGAAGCCGGGCGGCAGCTGGTGCGCGGCCTGTTCGGCGGCCTGCGCCGCTGAGCGAGCGCGAGCGGGCCGGAGAGCCGTCCCGGAGGGATGGGCCCTAGCCCGCCCGCAAGCCCGCCCAGCGCGCCTTACGCTTTGGTCATGTAGCGAGCAGAGGCGGGGGCCCGAGGCCCAATGTGTATAATGAGAGGGATTATGCGCCGACGGGCCATCGTCGCGCCGTCGCCTCGCACCAGAGGGGCTTCCGGCGCGGGACAGCCCAGCGCACACGCATACCGAGGAGAGGTTCATGGGGCTTCTTTCGAGATTCGAAGGAAAGATGGAGGACACGGTCGAAGGCGCTGCCGAGCGCATGGGCGGCTCCTCCCTTTCCCCTGTCCAGATAGCCAAGAAGGCCGAGAAGCAGATGCGCCGCGAGAAGATGGTGGGCGCGGGCAAGCAGTACGCCCCCACCCTCTACACCGTGCTGGTGAGCGTCGAGGACGACCGGCGCCTGTTCGGCTACTACCCCACCCTTGCCGGCGAGACCGAGACCTACCTGTCAGCCAAGGCCAATGAGCACGGCCTCGCCATGGATGGCCAGCCGCTCGTGCGCTTCATCGCCGACGACGGCCTAAAGCGGGGGAAGTTCGAGGTCATCGCCGAGCTGGTGGCCGCGCCGCTCGTGCGCCAGCTGCGCCAGGAGGAGATGGAGCGCTACGGCTTGGCAGCCCCGCAGAGCCGCGCGCCCCAGCGCGGGGGCGGCCGTGCCGCCAGCCACGCCGCCTCCCCGGCGATGGGCGCCCATGGGCTCGGCGCCCACGCAGCCCGCGGCGCCCATGGGCTCGGCGCGCCCGCGGCGGCGGCCCCGGTCGGCGTCGGATC
>CANOCK010000029.1 GCA_947564525.1 uncultured bacterium
GTACCATGAAGCCATGGAAGCCCCGCACGACACCCTCTACGACATGCACTGCCACCTCGGTTTCGCAGCCAACGCCGCCGAGATGGCGGCCGATGCCGCCGAGCGAGGCGACCTGCGGGCCCTCAGCTGCACCGTCACGCCGGCGGAGTACGAGCAGCAGCGAGCCCAGCTGGCCAGCTTCCCCTTCGCCCGGGTGGGCCTGGGGCTGCACCCGTGGTGGGTGGCGGACGGCCGCTGCGACGAGGCGGCCGTGGAGCGCTTCTGCGCGCTGGCGCCCCAGGAGCGTTTCATCGGCGAGGTCGGCCTGGAGCTGACGAGCCGCTACGGCGCGCCTGAGCAGCGCGAGCGGCAGCAGGCCGCCCTGGCCCGCGCCCTGGCCGCCTGCAACGAGGGACCCGACGGCAAGCTGGTGTCGGTCCATGCGGTGCGCGCCACCGAGCCCCTGCTCGACGCCCTGGAGGCCGCGGGCACCTGCCGGCGGCACGTCGTGGCGTTCCACTGGTACTCCGACACCCCCGAAGGGCTCAAGCGCGCCGTGGGCATGGGCTGCCGCTTCTCGGTGGGCAGCTACATGCTGGAGACGCGCCGCGGGCGCGAGTACGCGCGCATCATCCCCGAGGCCCAGCTCCTGCTGGAGACCGACGCCCCCTCCCGCCCGGGAAAGCTGTGGTCGGCGGAGCTGTGGGCGGCCCAGCTGAGGCTCGGCCTGCGCGAGCTGGCGCGCATCCGCGACGTCGAGGAGGCCGAGCTGGCCGAGCGGCTGGCCGCCACGAGCGCTCGCCTGCTCGGGTAAGGCGGCGCCCTGCAGGGCCGCGAGACCGTTGGGCGAAGGGTCCGAGCTGGCACCTCGACGGCCTTGCTCGGGTGAGGCGGCGCGCTGCGAGGCGAGGGGCCCGAGCTGGCGGACCGGTAGCCTGACCCCTGCGCCAGCCTCCCTCTATGACGAAACGCCAACAGTCACCATACAGGGCGGCAAGCAACGGCCCCTGCACCGCCGAGGCGCCCCTGACGGACCTATGATGGAGCTGCCTTTAAAGGGACCCGAGAAAAGGAGTTCACCATGGATGAGAAGATCGTTATCCCGAGCAACGAAGAGGTGCTGGAAGTCACCGAGTGCGGCGATGAGATCGACGTGACCGATGTGGGCAACAAGGAGTCTGCCGAGATCCTGGACACCAATCCGGCTTACAGCAAGTAGCACCGCCCATCGGGTGAACGGGAAGGCCCCTGGCATCCTAGCCGATGCCAGGGGCCTTCCCCTGCCTACGGGGCTGCCGCCACAAGGTAGCCCCGCGAAGCCACCCCTAGCCGAGCCAGGCTGGCCGCAGGAGCGCATATATATGGGAGACCTCGAGCCGCAGCACCTGCGAGCCATGCGGCAAGCAGGGTCGGGGAAGGTCGCGGAACCAAGCCCGAAGCCAAGTTTGGCGAGCTTTGACATGAATCGGATGGCCCAAGGGGGCTGAAAGGCCAAGTTTCGCTCGATTCGACATACCGCAGGCCCTCCCGGCGCAGCTTTTTATGTCAAAGCTCGCCAAACTTGGCCTTTCGGCCTCCCATCCGTGCTCCCTTTATGTCAAAGCGAGCAAAACTTGGCTTTCGGCCAGGACTCCATGTCGACCGGGAGGGCTGGCGGGCAGGGTGCCGTGCTCACACAGTCCTCGCCGGGAGGCCCGCACCGCTGGCGCCGCAGGCAGAAAAGCGATGACGTAGGACGGGGATAACGTCATCCCTGAGACGAAGCACCCGACCCCGTCTCACGTGGCAGGAGGCGGCTGGGGCTGGCCGCCTAGATGACGCAGTAGATGACGCAGGACGGGGATAACGTCATCTCCTCCGACGGCCCCGTGGCGAGGGAGCAGGCGCCAGCCCGCTCCCTCCACAGCGTGCGATCGGGACGTTCCGAACCGCACGCCCTGGGGCGCTTGCTACCACAGCCCCTTGACCGTGAACACGATCCTCGCGAGCGGCGCGTCCACCTCGCCTGCGAGCGTGGCCGCGGGCTCCTGCAGCTCGATCTCGTACTTGAGCGGCTTGGAGGACAGCGGCGCCACGGGGTTGGCGTCCCCGAACCCTATGTCGGCGAGCTCGAAGGGGTCCACCTGCTCGGGCGGGGAGCCCGCGAACCGCGGCAAGGGCGCCCAGCCCGCGCTCCAGGGCTCGGGCAGGCTCGCGTCGCGCACGCGCAGCATGACCTTGGAGCGGTCGGTGACGACGTCGTCGGGACGGGCGCCCTCGACGTCCACCGCGACGTCGGCCACGGCGAGCTGGCCCAGGGAGAGCGAGCGCATCTCCACCCCGTCTCCCGACACCACGTGCACGGGCCCGTAGGGCGCATCGGCGAAGGCGGGGTCGTCGGCCAGGTCGAACCGGAACGACACCGCGGAGGGCACCTCGAAGCGCAGCGCGAAGGACCACACGGCCCTGAAGTGCTTCTCGCCGTGGGAGCCTGCGGGCAGCACGAGGTCGGGCTCGGGGACGAGGCCCGGGTGCGTCACGCCATCGGCCGCGCAGCCCACCCATCCCACGAACGACATCCCCTCGCGCACGGGCTTGGGGACCGCCGGGTCGTCGGTCACGGCCGGCAGGCGCACCTCGCCCTCCACCGTGTAGGCAACGTCGAAGTGCCCGTCAGGGGCGAGCGGCAGCGCCTGGCCATCCTTCTCGATGGAGGCCTCGTGCTCGCCATAGGCGTCGTCGTCGCCCAGGTGCAAGTGGACCGTGTACTCCACCGGCCTCCACCTCGCGTAGAAGGTGGCGTCGCGCTCCAGGAGGTAGTCGCCAGCCTGCACGCGCTCCCCTCCCTCGCGCTCGGCGAACCAGCCCTCGAAGGCGTAGTGGTCGCGGGCGGGGTCGGCGACGCTCGGCCTCGACGGGAAGGCGATGGGTTGCCCATAGGCCTGGGAGGAGGTGGCCGACTGCTGGCCGTCTATGAACTGCCCCGAGTAGTGCCACGTGATGGCGTAGCTCCTCGCCTGCCACACGGCCCGGTAGGACCTGTCGCCCACGGTGCCCTTGGGGACGGTCACGCTCGCGGCAGGCGAGCCCAGCGAGCCGTCAGGGGCCACGAGCGCCCAGCCCTGGAAGTCGTGGCCCGCGCGCTTGGGCGTGGGCAGCTCGAACGCCTCGGACTCCACCGTGAACCCGCGCGTCCAGGAGCCGCCTGCCTCCGACCACCCGTCAGGCGCGATTGCGAACGAGCCGCCGGCGAGGTCGAGCGACGCCGCGTAGGATGCCGTCGCCCACTTGGCCGTGGCGCGCAGGTCTCCCCAGGTGCCCTGCTTGACGGTCGTGACCACCCCTTGCTGGGACAGCCCGGCGCCGCTCACGCCCGTCACCTCCCAGCCCTGGAAGGAGTAGCCCTCGCGGGCGGGGACGGGGAGCTCGAAGCCCGCGTCCTCGATGGTGTAGGAGGTGCGCCCTCCTGACATCGTGCCGCCAGCGAGGTCGTAGGAGATGCGGTACTCGATGGCCTTCCAAGCGGCCCTCCAGGCACGGTCTCCCCACGACCCCTTGGGGACGGTGACGTCCCTCTCAGGCGCCCCGAGCGAGCCGTCGGCTGAGACGGCCGCCCAGCCCTCGAACGAGTAGCCGTCGCGCGAGGGGGCAGGCAGGCTGAACGCGTCGCTCTCCACGGTGAACGAGCGGGTCCACGAGCCTCCCGACCCGGCCCAGCCCTCAGGGGCGTCAGGGAACGACCCGCCTGCCAGGTCGAGCGCGGCGACGTAGGCCGCAGCCCCAGAGAAGGCGCCCACGTAGGCCCGGTCCACCAGCTCCCAGGGCTGCACCTGCACGCGGGCCGAGGGCTTGCTCGTCCCCTCCCACGTCCAGCCGTCGAAGGTGGCGTACCCTGGCTTGGTCGCAGGGGCCGGCAGCGTGATGCGCAGCGACCCTCCCGACTCCTCCACCCACTCTATGGAGTAGGTCAGGCGATAGAGGCCGGCATCGCCTGCATCGCGCACCCACCCGCGGCCCGCAGCCGAGGGCACCTCGCCGTTGCCGACGTCGAGCGTGAGCTCGTGGCGCTCGACCGACCAGCGGCCATGGAGCGTGGCGCTGCCAGGCTTGTCCCAGGTGCGCGCAGAGCTGCCATCGGCGTTGTAGTAACAGGTCCCCGCATCGTCGAAGTAGCCCTCGAACCTATAGCCCGTGGCGCGGGGCATCGTGGCAGGCGGCATCCCGGCGTCGAACGTCGCGGTCACGCTCGCGGTACCTGCGTCCTTGCTGACCCCGTTGGGCCCGTAGCCCGCGTAGACGTCGCCGTTCGCGAACGCGGGGAAGGCGGCGTCCAGCGCCACCGAGTACTGGTTCGGCGTCTCGGCCACGTAGAGGTCGACGTTGCCCGACTGGGCGAGCTGGGTGACCGCCTGCCCGAACCCGAGCGAGGCGCTCCCCTGCCAAGGGGAGGTCGCCCATCCGTGCGCCGTGTAGCCTGTCGTGGCCCCGGGGTTTCCCCAGAGCGCCTTGGCCGAGTCGTAGGTGAACGTGTCCGAGCCCAGGCGCGTCCCCGACCTCGCATGGTAGGTCACCGTGTAGGTGTTGGGGACCTCGGCGAGGTAGAGGTTGACCGTCCCTCCCGTGGCGAGGTTGGAGGCCCCGGCCCCGAGCCCGTAGGCCGCCGTCGACTGCCAGGGCGCCCATGCCCAGCCCACGGGCGTGTAGCCCGGGGTGCCCCCTGGGTTGCCCCACAGGTTGAACCACTGGTCGTAGGAGACGGCGCCGCCTCCCAGGTAGGTGCCGGCCCTGTTGTGGTAGTTGACGGTGTAGGTGTTGGGGGTCCAGTGCGCGTAGTAGGTGACGTCGGACGTCACCGTCACCGACCCTCCCGCCCCGCAGACGTAGGAGCCGCCCGAGGGAGCCGTGTACCAGCCCGCGAAAGTATAGCCGGTGCGGGAGGGGGTAGGGGCGGTAGCAACCGACCCTTGGGCGACTCTGTCTTGTCCAAGCAAAGCGTTGTTATAGTCCCTCCAAGTCACTTCAGCCTTCGGCTTCGTAGGCGAGGTTTCACAGAACATGTACACGCTCGATCCCGCGGGAACCACTGCACCCACGACGAGCACAGGGCCTTCAGGCGACAAGCCTACGCGCGTAGCATGGGATACTCTTTTACTTGCGTCCGTCGTGAAAGTTCCGCCCATGGAGGTCTTTGTCAGATGCTTTGTCTCGTTGCAAAGCGTGTATTTCCACATATCTGGGTATGCAGGGTCAGTAAGGCTGAGGTGTGCACGAGTGTTGGAGTCCAGGGTTAGCTGGTGGCACCCATAAGTAAGGTCTGATGTCGGCTTAGCATTCGGGTCCATCCACCAAGAAGTATGGGGGGAGTAGCACGGCGCGTCGGAGAAATATCTAATACCGGTGGCATAGCCTGAACCAGAAGACCAGGTAGGCTTGCTGTACTCTGCGAAGTGGGTGTTCGAGGTCCAGGTTTGCGAGACCAGTGGGTTGCCCTCCTTGACTGTTTCGGTGCGGTTGCCGAAGTAGAAACGTGTAGTCGATGCAGCTGCAGCGAAGTTGGTTAAAAGGCTAGTAAGCTGCCTTTTCGCGATAGGTGGCTCGTTACACCCATCAGAAGGGAAGCGAGCAGCGTTCAGCAAATGAGGTTCATCCCCCAACCGCACGTCATCAATGCTCGTGCTTAAGTAGATGATCCCATTCGAACTCGGGTTATTTGAAGCTGTCAGGGGGGCAGATTCCTCAGACAACCCTTCCGGCACCATCCAGACCGTCCCCCCTGCCTTGTCGTAGAGGCAGCCTCCCTTCGAGGAGTAGATCGGAGAGTCCTCGGATATCTCGACGTAGCGGAGCGTCTCGCAGCCCTCCAGGGCGTAGTCGAGGTAGGTGGCGGATGCCGGGATCCAGAGGCGCTCTATGCCAGAGCCTCGGAAGGCCCCCTTGGCTATGCGCGTCAAGCGGTAGGCCCACTGGCCGTCCGTGACGTAGTCGGGAAGTATGAGGGTCGTGAGGTCCTCGACGCACTCGGCGAGGCGCTTGGGGTCGACAGCCACGAGGGCCGCCCCGCCTTCAGGCTCCAGCACGTAGAGGCAGCCCTCGTAGAGGAACGAGGCCGTGGCCTGGGAGTCCTCGGGGAGGTCGGCGAGCTTGGAAGCGAGGGTGGGCTCGGCGCCGGCGGCATCGGTTGCAGCGCCGTCGCTGGTGCCAGCGTCGGAATCGGCTGCCTCATCGGCGCCGCCCAAGCCGCCGTCGGCGGCAGGCCCAGAGCCCGCAGGGGCGTCTTCGTCCTTCGCCTCCCCATTGCCCTCCGCGAGCTCCTCGGCAGCGATCGGCTGGAGCTTGAGGACGGCGTCCACCTTCGGGATGGCTCGCTCGTAGGAGTCCATGGAGCGCTCGTTGGCGTAGCCGTAGCCGATGGTCACCTCATCGACGATGACCGGGCCGTCGGAGGAGGCGCCGTCAGGCTCTTCGGCATCGTGGTCATGGGCATCATCGGTGACGAGGTCGCCCAAGGGCTCGCCCTCTACGGGCTCGGCATCGTCGGCTGCATCAGCCGGAGCGACCTCGACCTCGAAGCCGACGGCCTCCCAGGGAGCCGGGTCGGCTCCCTCGGGGATGCGCACGACGATGGATGCCGGGTCGAGCATAGGGAGGTCGCCTCCCGAGGCAGCCAGGGCGACCAGGGAGGTCAACCGGGCAGGGGCGGCACCGTCGCCATCGGCAGGCGCCTCGACTTCGACGACAGGCTCGTCGCTCTCGCCATCAGAGGAGGCCTGGGAGCCTTCGACCGGGCCGTCCTCGGCGGCACGGGCATCGCCCACGATGGCGACCTGGCCGCCATCGCCACCCGCAGCGGCAGCCAGCCCGCCACCTTCGGCAGCGACCTGGCCGAATGCGTCGACGGAGGCGACCGGGACGCTACCGCCATCGGCAGCGCCAGCAGCCCCGAGCACGTCAGGGCTGACCTCGGCCACGGAGGCCGGGGCCTGGATGGTACGCAGCTTCGCGCAGCCCTCCAGGGCGCCGGTGGCAACCGCAGTGCAGCCATCGGCTATCTCGACTTCTTCAGCCCCCGCAGGGACACGAAGGAGCGTCTCGCCGGATGCGTCATATAGGCAACCATTCCACGAGGAGAAGGCTGCGCTGCCCGCATCCACGGTGACCGATGTCACGGACGCACAATGCGAGAATGCATCCGGAGGGACCGTCTCCGCTGTCGATGGGATGCGGGCAGCGCCCTGCTTGCCCTCGGGAATGAGCAAGAGGCTTGATAGGTCGGCATCGAAGAGCATGCCGTCGTAGGAGGAGAAGTTCGGGTTGCCGTCAGCGACCTCGATGGCCGCAACGGCAGAGCCGCGGAACGCCAGCTCGTCGACGGACTCGACGGCAGCGGGGATGGCCACGGCGTCGGCATCGCAGCCCGCGAAGGTGCGAGGCCCGATGGCGACGACAGCGTAAGCAGCGCCATCGTACTCGACGGACTCAGGGACTTCGAGGATCACAGGCTCAGAAGCACCCTCATCCTCGGAGCCATTGTAAGACACCCCCTCCGGAGAGGGCGAAGGCGAAGTTGGCATCCCTGAGCCGGAGTCCTCTCCGGAGGGGGCGCCGTCGGAGCTGACAGCCACGAGCGCAGCCTCCCCCTCGCCGACGATGGCGTAGGTCAACCCATCCACGGTGAACGAGCCCACGATAGGCTCGGGGTCGTTCTCAAGGGCGACAGCCGTGCTGATGTGCCCAACGCCGCTAGTCATGAGGCTCGCGAGCATAGGAGCATCTTCGCTCTTGACTGCATTTGCGCCAGGGGATGCAAGGCTCTCCAGCGCAGAGCTGGTCGGCCGCTCTTCAGCCGTGGCGGGCTGCGCAAGCGCGCAAGCCAACAACACGGTCAGAGCAACAACAGAAAGCTTGGAGGTTCGAGAAACAGCAAGGGCTCGCATTGCGCCTGCTCCTTCCGGCGGTATGGTCAATTCCCGCTGCGGAGGAGGCCCTGCTGCGCTATGAGTCGTAGGCGACCGATGGAGTGAGGAGGGCATCCACCACAGTCGCCTAACCGCAAGATTGCACGAATCCCTGGAGTTCTCCAAGAACATGAATCTCGAAAGGCAGATGCCCTCTTCATTCCATGTTCTTGCGAGTTATCCTAAAGTGATTTGCTGGATGCTCCGCTATTCGATTCGTGCAATTCTCCAAACTGAAGAACTACGGTTAGGCAGCCGTGACTATAGCAAGCCCCTCCGCAAAATGCAAATCGCACGCCCGGGCTGTGCCGTTTCCTCCCATCTACCTGCCCGGGCGCGGAGCCAGCCCTCCACAATCCGCCCACCCGACCATTCCGGCGCCCCTGCCGACCCCTGGCGCCTTCCCCGCATCCTACGGCCCTGGACCCCCAGAACCCATCAGTGCGGATTTCCGGCAGCGAGGAGCGCGGATTTCCGGTAGCTGCCAACCTCATCAGGCCCAACAACCCACCCGCCCCGAACCCTTCGCGTCCGCTGCCGAGCGCCCACCGAAGGGGCGGGCCGCCCTTGCTATAATGGCCCGGTGCCCCGGAGCGGCCTTCGCGCTGCCTGGGCGCGCCCTTTGTTTCCGGCCAGTAAAAACCGCTCGCGCCCCATCGGGCGGGCGGTATCATAGCCGGCGAGGGCGCGGCGCATCCGTCAGGCCTGCCCTAGGGCACCCGGCCCGACCCGCCCCTGCAATCGACCGCGCGAGAAGAAGGAGCAGCCATGCGCAAGGGCTTCGACAACGAAAAGTACATCCAGCTCCAGGCCCAGCGCATCCGCGAGCGCATCGACCAGTTCGGCGGCAAGCTGTACCTGGAGTTCGGCGGCAAGCTCTTCGACGACTACCACGCCTCCCGCGTGCTGCCCGGCTTCGAGCCCGACTCCAAGATCCGCATGCTGAAGTCCCTGGCCGACGACGTGGAGATCGTCATCGCCATCAACGCCAACGACATCGAGAAGTCGAAGGTCCGCGGCGATTTGGGCATCACCTACGACGAGGACGTGCTGCGGCTCATGGACATCTTCCGCTCCATGGGCTTCATGGTGGGCAGCGTGGTCATCACCCGCTACGCGAACCAGCCCTCGGCCGACCTCTTCCGCAAGCGCCTGACCGAGATGGGCATCAGCCACTACCTGCACTACCCCATCGAGGGCTACCCGAACGTCCTGGATCGCATCGTGAGCGAGGAGGGCTTCGGCAAGAACGACTTCATCGCCACCACGCGCCCGCTCGTGGTGGTCACCGCGCCTGGCCCCGGCTCTGGCAAGATGGCCACCTGCCTCTCCCAGCTCTACCACGAGAACCAGCGCGGCGTGAAGGCGGGCTACGCCAAGTACGAGACCTTCCCCGTATGGAACCTGCCGTTGAACCACCCCGTCAACATCGCCTACGAGGCGGCCACGGCCGACCTGGACGACGACAACATCATCGACCCCTTCCACCTGGAAGCCTACGGCGAGACCACGGTGAACTACAACCGCGACGTCGAGATATTCCCTGTGCTGCGCGCCATGATGGAGCGCATCATGGGCGAGAGCCCCTACAAGTCCCCCACCGACATGGGGGTCAACATGGCCGGGCTCGCCATCGTCGACGACGACGCCTGCCGCGAGGCCGGCAACATGGAGATCGTGCGGCGCTACTTCCAGACGGCCGTGGAATCCAAGCGCACGGGCGTCGGCGAGAAGGCCCTCGAGAAGATCGAGCTGCTGATGAACCAGGCCGGCATCACGGCGAACCTGTCGCCAGCGCGCAGCGCGGCCCTGCTGAAGGAGGAGACCACCGGCGCCCCGGCCGGCGCCATGGTGCTGCCCGACGGACGCGTGGTGACCGGCAAGACCGGCAACCTGCTCGGAGCGGCCTCGGCGCTGCTCATGAACGCGTTGAAGGGGGTCTCGGGCGTGGACGACGAGCTGGAGGTCATCTCCGATGCCGTGCTGGAGCCCATCTGCCACCTGAAGACCCAGCACCTGCACAACCAGAACCCGCGCCTGCACTCCGACGAGACGCTGCTGGCGCTGTCGGTCAGCTCGGTGCAGAACCCCCTGGCCGGCGAGCTCATCGACAACGCCGACAAGCTCCGGGGCTGCGATGCCTACTTCTCGGTGATCGTGTCCGCAGCCGACGAGAAGCTCTACCGCACCCTCGGCATCAACGTCTGCTGCGAGCCCAAGTACGAGCAGCACCGCTACTACCACAAGTGACCCAGGCGACAGCGAGGCTGGCTGGCGCCACGGAGCGCCGCCCGACCGCTGCCGGGCCCTCTGATGACGAGCACCACCCTAGACGAGGAAGGCCGCGAGAGCGGCCTTCCTCGCGCATGCCCTTGACGCGCCTGGGCGCGGGGCCCTGCCCCTACAGGTTCACGTAGTTGCGAGCGTTCACCGGCGTGCCGTTCACCTCCACCTGGAAGTGCAGGTGGTTGCCCGTGGACTGGCCCGTGGTGCCCACGTAGCCGATCACGGTGCCAGCGGACACCTGCTGGCCCACCGTAGCCGCCTGGCGGCTCATGTGCATGTAGATGGTGCGCACGCCGCTGCCGTGGCTCACGATGACCGTGTTGCCGCCGCCGCCGTACCAGCCGACGTAGCTCACGGTGCCCGGCCCCGAGGACAGGATGGGCGTGCCCCCCGGCGCAGCCAGGTCGGTGCCGTTGTGCCAGTAGCCATGCCAGGACGAGTAGCCGAACTCCGTGGTGATGGCCACGTAGCCTGGGCACGGGTGCACCCAGCCGTTGGCCATGCCGCTCGGCACGATCACGCCGGCCGAGGCCTGCTGGCGCTTGGCCGCCTCCTCGGCCGCCATGCGCTCTTCCTCCTCGCGGGCCTGAAGCAGCGCCACCTCCTCGGTCACCTTGGCCAGCTCCGCCTCCATGGAGGTCTTGGTGGCCTTGATCTCGTCCTGGGCGGCCTTGGCCGTGCCCATCTCCTCGGCAGCGGTGGCCTTCTGGCGGGTGAACTCCTCCTCGGCCTGCTGGGCCTCGGCGCGCACCTGCTTGCTCTCCTCGATCATGCCGGCATCCTGGTCGGCGATCATCTGCATGGCGTCCCACGAGGTGAGGAACGACTCGAAGGTCTTGGCGCCGAGCACCACCTCCAGGAAGTTGGTGCTGCTGCCGCCCTTGTACATGCTCACGGCGCGGTCGCCCAGCATCCCCTGCAGCTCTCCGATGCGCTTGTTGGCAGCCTTGGCCCGGGCCGAGGCGTCCGCCGCAGCGGCTGTGGCCGTCTCGTAGGCGTCCATGGAGCGCTCGTACTCTGCCGTGGCCTCGTTGAGCTTGTCCTGCAGCCGGTCGATGGCCGCCGAGATGTTGTCCGCCTCGGCCTGCTTCTCCGCCGAGGTCACGGCGTGGGCCTCCGGCGCCATGGCCGGAAGGGCCAGCACGGCCCCCAGAAGGCATGAGAGGAAGAGGGACGAGAATGCCCGCATGGGGCGCATCTCCTGGTTGGTCACGATCGCACCTGCTCCGTTGCTAGTTCGTTGGGCACAGCCGCAGCCCCCTCGCGGGGCGGCGCCGCGGAGGGCGCGCTGCGGCTTTCGGTAAGGCCAAATGTTACCAAGCCGTAAGGGGCGCACGCGGGCTTTCCATCAAAGGCACATAGACGGGAGATGGGCTCCACCTGGGGTTTCTTCGGAAGCGCGCAGCCCCTTCGCCACGGGTGGCCGCTTGCGCACCACAACCGGTGGGGGCCCGGGTGCCTAGCCACCGCAACCCCTTGGGCCTCGGCTCGCCCCTCCCCTTGCCGCTCCGACCTCTCGGCCGTGGCGCCCTCAGGCGAAGAACACCCCGGCGATGCGCTCGTAGAAGTTCACGTCACCCAGACGCAGCAGCTCCGTCGGGTCGGTGCCGGCATGGACCCGCACGCGATGGAGCCGCCCGCGGACGGGCAGCGCGTCGCCGTCGAGGAACACCGACACCTCGCTGCCGTCGTAGGCGCCGTCCAAGACGATGTCCACCACGTCCTCGGACTCGGTGCAGATGGCCCGCGAGGTCAGGGTGTGGGGCGCCACCGGCACCACCACCAGGCCCGGGTAGGCCGGCGACACCAGGGGACCACCGGCGGACAGCGCGTAGGCCGTCGACCCCGTGGCCGTGGCCACCACCATGCCGTCGGCCCGCATGCGGGCCACCCGCCCCCCGTCGATGTCCAGGGCGAAGTCCACGATGCGCCCCGCTGCCGAGCGCACCACCACCTCGTTCAGGGCGAAGCAGCGCCGGGCGCCCTCGCCGTCGACCACCTCGACCCACAGGTTCGCGCGGCGCTCCACCACGGCCCGCCCCTCCAGCACCGCCTGGACCATGGGCGCGATGCCCCCCTCGCAGGGGTTCGCCAGGAAGCCCAGGTGTCCGAAGTTTATGCCCAGGATGGGCGCCCTCAGCTGCTGGGCCAGGCGCGCCGTGCGCAGGATGGTGCCGTCGCCGCCGAGCACCACGATGAGGTCTACCCCCTCCACCCCCGGCTCCTTGTCCAGCAGGCAGGAGGGCAGGTCGGCCGCTGCGCGCACGACCAGCTCGTTGCCCGCCGCACCACCCAGCGCGCCCAGCCCCGCCGCAGCCTTCGTCGCCCGCCGGCTGCCCTCGTTCACCACTGCCAGAATCCGCGCCATCGGCCCACCCTGCCATCGCGTCCTCCGACGCCGAGGCCCCCTCGGGGCAGCCCCAGCGCCGCTTGCTCCACCGGCCATTATAGGCGATGGGGCGTGCGAGGCCCTGCAGCCTGCCCATCTGTCGCCATATCGGGGTCTCGCGCGCGCCCCACCCGTCGAAAGCGTACAATGGTCTGACATCAGATTCGCCCATGCGCCGGAAGAGGCGGCGCGCGGAGGTCCCACACCTTGGCAAAGCACGCTGCCGCAAAGCAACCCGCCCAGGCCGGCTCCTCGTCGGTCGCCCGGTCGACCACGCTCATGTCCATCGCCACCCTGGGCTCGCGGGTCACGGGACTCGTGCGCACCTGGGCCATGGCCTTCGCCTTGGGCAACACCCTGGTCACTTCGGCCTACCAGGTGGCCAACAACATGCCCAACATGGTCTACGAGCTGGTGGCCGGCGGCCTGCTCGGCGCCGCGTTCATCCCCGTCTACCTGCTGCAGCGGGAGCGGCGGGGCGACGCGGGCGGCAACAGCTTCGCCTGCAACATGCTCAACCTCACCATCATCGTGCTCGGCGTGCTCTCGGTGCTCTGCACCGTGTTCGCGCCCCAGGTCATCGCCACCCAGACCTTCACGATGGAGGGGTCGGCGGAGGTGAGCCAGCATGCCGTGCTGTTCTTCCGCATCTTCGCCATCCAGATCCTCTTCTACGGGGTCGGCGGCATCGTCACCGGGATACTCAACGCCAACCGCGTGTACTTCCTGCCCTCCTTGGCCCCGGCGCTGAACAACGCCATCGTCATCGCGTCGTTCTTCGCCTACATACCGCTGTCCGCCGCCGACCAGCAGACCGCCCTCGTCGTGCTCGGCGCCGGCACGTCGCTGGGCGTGGTGGTGCAGTTCGCCATCCAGATGCCGGCCCTGCGCAAAATCGGCTTCCGCTGGCGGCCGTCCCTGGACCTGCGCGACCCGGCCCTGCGCGAGGCCCTCAAGATCGCCGTGCCCACCATCATCTACATCGCCGGCACCATGGTTGCCTTCTCCTGCCGCAACGCCTTCTCGCTCCAGACGGGCGAGAACGGGCCCGCCACGCTGCTCTACGCTTGGACCTGGTACCAGCTGCCCTACGGCGTGTTCGCCGTGTCCCTGGCCCGCGCCCTGTTCACCGAGATGAGCGAGGATGCTGCCAAGGGTCGCAAGCGCCTGCTGCGCCAGCACATCCAGACGGGCATCTCCGGCACGCTGCTGCTGATCATCCCCCTAGCCGGGCTCATGGGGGCCCTGTCCACGCCGCTCATGCAGCTGTTCCAGGCTGGGGCCTTCAACGCCGAGGACGCCTCCTACGTCGGATCCATCCTGGCGGCCTGGGCCGTCAGCCTGCCCTTCTACTCGGTGTTCATGTACCTGTACAACGTCTTCGCCAGCCTGCGCCGCTTCATGCGGTTCGCCGCCGTGAGCACGGTGCTGGTCGTGGTGCAGGTGGGGCTCTACATGCTGCTGTGCCCGCCCGACCGGCTCGGGCTCGCCGGCGTGCCCGTCGCCGACCTGGCCTACTACGGGCTCGGCAGCATCGTGCTGGCCATCATGCTGCAGAACATCGTGGGGCCCTATCGCATCGGCTCCATCCTCTCCCAAGCGCTGCGCGTGCTGCTGGCCACGTTCGCGGGCGTCGCCGTAGTGACGCTGATCCAGGCGGCGCTCCCCTTCGCCGATCCCAGCATGCTCACGGGCCTCGTCACCCTGCTCGTCTGCGGGCTGGCGGGCCTCGTGGTCATCTTCGGCCTCTGCGCCCTCCTGCGCGTCCCACAGATGGACATGGTCACCCGCCTCATCCGGCGCCTTGTGCGCCGCTAAGGGCCCCAGGAGGACCCGAGGGGGCACCGGATGGCGCCATGGTGCGGCAGCGCCTGCACAGGGGTCCCTGCGGCCCATGACCGCCCCGCAGCGCCCGCCCCTTCAGGGCATCCCTCAAGCCTCCAGGCGACTCGCTCCATCGTCCCACAGGACCATGGCCGTCTCGCAGCGTCCGCCCCTGCAGCGCCCTCCGGCCCTCCAGGCAGCTCGCTCCATCGTCCCGCAAAAAGAGGAGCGCCCGAGGGCTTGGACCCTCGGGCGCTTCCTTTTCGATGGAGAGAGGAGGTCGCTTACGCAGCGCCCTCGGTGTAGGCACGGGTCACCGTGGAGTCCACGGCGATGCCCGGGCTCATGGTGGAGGACACGGCGATGGACTTCACGTACTTGCCCTTGGCTGCCGAGGGCTTCATGCGAAGGATCTCGTCGTAGACCGCACCGTAGTTCTCGGCCAGCGCCTCCGGGGTGAAGCTCGCCTTGCCCAGGATGACGTGGACGATGCCGTAGCGGTCGGCACGGTACTCCACCTTGCCGCCCTTGAGGTCGGCGATGGCCTTGGCCACGTCGTTGGTGACGGTGCCGAGCTTGGGGTTGGGCATCAGGCCACGGGGGCCGAGCACCTTGCCCAGGCGGCCGACCTTGCCCATCTGGTCCGGGGTGGCCACGGCGGCGTCGAAGTTGAACTCGCCCTTGTTGATCTGCTCGGTGAGCACGTCGGTGCCCACGATGTCGGCGCCAGCCTCCTCGGCGGCGCGAGCGGCCTCGCCCTCGGCGAACACGGCCACGCGCACGTCCTTGCCCGAGCCGTTGGGCAGGCTGATCATGCCGCGCAGCTGCTGGTCGGCCTGGCGGGTGTCGATGCCCAGGCGGAAGTCGGCGGTCACCGTCTCGTCGAAGTTGGCGGTCGAGATCTCCTTGACCACCTTCATGGCCTCGATCGGGGCGACCTCGCCCTCGGGGATGGCCTTCTCCGCCGCAGCGTACTTCTTGGACTTCTTTGCCATGATGGTTCTTTCCTTTCGTGGTAGGTAGCGAGGGCTTAAGGCGCCTCAAGCGCCCAAGCCCCCTTCCACAGCCTCACGCGCCCGGCAGGGCGCGCCGTTGCCTTCAGGGGACGAGCGGGGCAGCGCCTAGGACGCCGAGTCCTCGCCCAGGGTCTCGCCGCGCAGCATGGCGGCCACCTTGCGGGAGGGCACGTACTTGATCTTCATGTCGCGGCCCTCGATGCGCACGCCCATGGAGCGGGCGGTGCCGGCGATGATCTCCATGGCAGCCTCGACGGTGTTGGCGTTGAGGTCGGGCATCTTGGTCTCGGCGATCTCGCGCAGCTGCTGCTCGGTCAGGGTGCCCACGGACTGCAGCTGCGGGATGCCCGCGCCGCCCTGGATGCCCAGCTTCTCCTTGATCAGCACGGCCGCCGGCGGGGTCTTGCAGATGAAGTCAAAGGACTTGTCCTCGTAGACGGTGATGACCACGGGGATGATGGTGCCCTGCTGGTCCTGGGTCTGGGCGTTGAACGCCTGGCAGAACTGCATGATGTTGACGCCCTGGGCGCCGAGGGCCGGGCCTACGGGAGGAGCCGGGTTCGCGCCGCCCGCGGGGATCTGCAGCTTGATGTAACCGCTTACCTTCTTGTCAGCCATGATTCTTGTCTCTCCTCGATGTAAGTCGAAGTCTCTCTTGCTCTATGACCAAAGCCCGCCGCTCCCTGCGAGAAGCCCTTTGTCCACGTAAGGCGCAGGCGTCGCCTGCGGGCTCAGTATGCTCAAACCTAGATGCGCGCCACCTGGTCGAACGAAAGCTCGACCGGGGTCTCGCGCCCGAAGATGGAGACGAGCACCTTCACCTTGCCCGCCTCGGGCTGCACTTCCGAGACGATGCCGTCGAACTCCGCCAGAGGGCCGGAAGTCACCTTGACCGCCTGGTCCACCTGCAGGTCCGTCGACGTCTTCTTCGGAGCCTCGCGACTCGTGCGCTTCATGATCTTGTTGTACTCCTCGCGCGTCAGCGGCGAGGGGTTGCCCTGACTGCCCACGAAGCCCGTGACGCCAGGGGTGTTGCGGACCGCAGCCCAGCTGCGGTCGTCGAGCTCCATGCGCACCAGCACGTAGCCCGGGAACACCTTCTTCTCGCTCTCCACCCGGCGACCGCCCTCTTTGATCTCGGTGATCGTCTCGGTGGGGATCTCGATGCGGAACACGCTGTTCTCGAGGCCCATGGTCTCGATGCGCGTCTCCAGGTTCGCCTTCACCTTGTTCTCATACCCGGCGTAGGTATGCAGGACGTACCATTTCTTGGCCATGGCGTTAAGCTCCAATACCCGAGATCAGGACAAGCAGGGGCGTGATGACGGCGTTGTCGAGCAGCGCCACGAACACGCCGAAGAACAGCAGGGCGGCCACCACGACGCCGCTCCAGCGCAACACGTCGGCACGCGTGGGCCACGTGACGCGCTTCATCTCGGCCTTCACCTCGTGGAAGAACTTGAAGCGCTGCTTCTTGGGCTTAGGGTCCGCCTTCTTCTCCGCCTTGGCAGGCTGCTTCGCGGCCTCGTCGTCGGCCGCCTTCTTGGAGAACAGCTTCTTGGGCTTCTCCTCCTCGGTGGCCTCCGCCGCCTCGGCCTGAGGCTCGTCGAGCTGGCCTTCGTGCTCGGCCCTGCGCGCCTGACGCGCGGCCGAGGCCTTGGCTCGTTGTGTCTTCGACTTCTTCGCCATTTGCTTACCTTATTGACCTATCGCTATCTATGTCCAAACGCCAAACAAGCAGCCGACCGTATTGCAGGGGCTGCTCGTGAAAACAAGCTGGCAGGCCAGGAGGGACTCGAACCCCCAACATGCGGTTTTGGAGACCGCCGCTCTACCAATTGGAGCTACTGGCCTATGCCTGTTCGTCAAAACTCATCTGATCCTAGCGGGTTTCCTTGTGCAAGGTGTGCTGACGGCACCACTTGCAGTACTTCCTCAGCTCCATGCGATCAGGAGTGTTCTGCTTGTTCTTTTTGGTCGTGTAGTTGCGGCGCTTGCACTCGGTGCAGGCCAAGGTGACCAAAGTACGCATGAATTCTCCTTTTGCCTTCTCGTTTATGCGAGCTTCTGATTATACACATGAGCGCGCGTTGATGGGAGGGCGGATGAGGTTCGCTCGCCCTCCCATCCGATTCGCTTGAAGCTACTTGATGATCTTCGTCACGCGGCCGGAGCCAACGGTGCGACCACCCTCGCGGATGGCGAAGCGCAGGCCCTCCTCCATGGCGATGGGGTGGATGAGCTCGCCCTTGAGCTCCACGTTGTCGCCAGGCATGACCATCTCGGTGCCCTCGGGCAGGTGAGCCACGCCGGTCACGTCGGTGGTGCGGAAGTAGAACTGCGGACGATAGCCATCGAAGAACGGGGTGTGACGGCCGCCCTCGTCCTTGGTCAGGATGTAGACCTGGCCCTCGAACTCGGTGTGCGGGGTCACGCTGCCGGGCTTGCAGAGAACCTGGCCGCGCACGATCTCCTCGCGCTTGATGCCGCGGAGCAGGCAGCCGATGTTATCGCCAGCCTGAGCCTCGTCGAGCAGCTTGCGGAACATCTCGATGCCGGTGCAGACCGTCTTCTCGGTGTCCTTGATGCCCACGATCTCGAGCTCGTCGTTCACGTGCAGGGTGCCGCGCTCCACACGACCGGTGGCGACGGTGCCACGGCCAGTGATGGTCATGGTGTCCTCGACGGCCATCAGGAACGGCTTGTCGATGTCGCGCTCCGGGGTCGGGATGTAGGAGTCGACCGCATCCATGAGCTCCCAGACCTTGGCCTGCCACTCAGCGTCGCCCTCGAGGGCCTTCAGAGCCGAGCCGCGGATGATCGGGGTGTCGTCGCCCGGGAACTCGTAGCTGCTGAGCAGCTCGCGGACCTCCATCTCGACGAGCTCGAGCAGCTCGTCGTCGTCGACCATGTCGCACTTGTTCAGGAACACCACGATGTAGGGCACGCCGACCTGACGGGCGAGCAGGATGTGCTCGCGGGTCTGGGCCATGGGGCCGTCGGTGGCGGCGATGACCAGGATGGCGCCGTCCATCTGCGCAGCACCGGTGATCATGTTCTTGACGTAGTCGGCGTGGCCGGGGCAGTCAACGTGAGCGTAGTGGCGGGTATCGGTCTCGTACTCGATGTGAGCGATGGAGATGGTGATGCCGCGCTCGCGCTCCTCGGGGGCCTTGTCGATGTCCTCGAAGGCGGTGAAGTCAGCAGTGGCGGTGCCGTGGGAGCCGTCGTTGCTGGAAAGGGTCTTCGAGATGGCAGCCGTCAGCGTGGTCTTGCCATGGTCGACGTGACCGATGGTGCCGATGTTCA
>CANOCK010000030.1 GCA_947564525.1 uncultured bacterium
GCCGTTGGTTCTGGTTCGAGGGCAACTTCGACGACTACCAGAAGAACCGCGTGGAACGCTTGGGGCCCGAGGCCGCCAAGCCCCATCGCCTGCACCGCAAGCTGACCCGCGACTGAGTCGCAGGGTTTTGCTGGATTGCTGCTAGCGGGCCCCTCGTGGAGGAGCCCGTTCTCCGCGTGCATCCCTGGTCGGCGCTGTCTGCGGTGATGCTCTTCCTGTGCCGCCTCCCTCCAGCTCCGCATTTAAACCTTGCGATTCCGCAAGTATTATTCTAGTGTAATGGGAGGTCGATGCTGTAGGGAAGGAGTTTGCCATGCTCTCCGCATCAGAGGTTGCAGCCATGCTCGGCGTGTCAGCTGCGCGCGTTCGCGAGCTGGCTGCAAAGGGCGTGCTGCCGGCGCAGAAGGCGGGTCGCGCGTGGCTGTTCCGCGAGGAGGACGTCGCTGCTCGGCTCGACCGGCGGCCCAGCCCGGGACGACCTCCGTCCCGGGCTGGTGTTGAGAGCATGCCGGGAAGCCAGGAGGGGCAGGCGCGCTGCGCTGTTGCGGACCTCTCGCTGTCCTTCCATGCCATCTACGAGGCATGCCGGAGGGACTTCATGTGCTGCCCGACCGTGGCGGACATCGAGGCCATAGACGACCAGGAAGAGGCGGCGTTCCGTGTCGCGGTGTCGGACTTCTTCCTGCAGCAGCGGCAGCGCGCCCTGGTCGCCCAAGGGGTCTACTGATGATGCATCCTCCGGTCTATGTCGTCTTCGCAGGCGTCAACGGGGCGGGCAAGTCCACGTTCTATCGTTCGGGGACGTGGGGCGATGGGTCGATGCCCCGCTCTATGCTGCGCGTGAACCCCGACGAGATTCTGAGGGAGGAAGGTCTTGACTGGCGGTCGAGGTCGGCCCAGGTGGAAGCGGGGAGGCAGGCGC
Organism: uncultured bacterium; assembly: GCA_947564525.1. GTDB lineage: Bacteria > Actinomycetota > Coriobacteriia > Coriobacteriales > Eggerthellaceae > D16-63. The sequence continues at coordinate 923 of CANOCK010000030.1, forward strand.
TTGCCCTCGTCGACGACGCGTTCTCCCATGGGTGGTCGCTCAACCAGGAGACGACCCTTGCGGGCCATGTGGCCCTCAAGCAGCTGGCGCGAGCTCGGGACCTGGGATATCGCATCGTTCTCTACTACATTGGCGTGCCCGATGCCGACGTGGCCCAGCGACGGATCGCCAATCGCGTTGGGTTCGGTGGCCACGACATCGACCCGGCGATCGTGCAGCGTCGCTTCCGGGCGTCGCTCTCCAATCTGAGCTGTGCCATCTCGCTTTGCGATGAGGTGTTTCTCTATGACAACAGCGTAGCGTTCAAGCTCATCGCCCTATGGAAGAACGACCTCATTCGCTGGTGGGGAGTCACGCCGCAGCAAGGCGGCTGGTTCCTCGAGGCGCTTCACGACGAAGAGGTGTGGCGCAGGGGCATCGACTAGGCCGGACGACGTGATGGGGCGCATGGGGACCCTGTGCGGAGTCATCCATTGCGTCGCAGCACCAGGTAGCGGTTGAGCTTTCCGGACCTGCCGTCGGCGGGGAAGCGGGCGACCTCGCGGGCCTCGGGCACGGCGGCCCGGGCGAGGCCGTCCACCTCGGCCTCGGCGAAGGAGTGGCAGTAGCGGAAGATGCTCGGGTCATCCTGCCAGCCTAGCAGGTAGTCGCCTGGGGGCAGCGCTGGCAGCCCCAGTAGCTTCCGGGCGCGGGTGGTGGCTTGCTCGGCTTTGGGGCCCAGGCGCTCGTCGTCGGCGAACTGCCACAGGCTCACGGCCACCAGGCCGCCGGGGCGCACCGCTTGCACCAGGGCTCGCAGCAACCGGGCGCGGGCCTCGGCGCTGGGCACGTGGTGCAGGAAGCCGAAGGCCACGGCCAGGTCGGCCGGGGGCGCGCCGAAGGAGCGGGCGAGCTCTGCGGCGCCCATCCCGTCGAGCAGCGCCTCGACCACGTCGAGCTCGCGCAGCGCTGCGGGAAGGGAGCCGCCCATGGTCCCGACCAGGCTCGCCGCGCCCTCCTCCATGAGGGCGTGGCAGCCGTCCACGCACCAGGCCTCCCACGCCCCAGGGACCTTGGCCTCCAGGAACCGCTCGAAGCGCAGGTTACCGCAGCCCACGTCGATCGCGCGGAGGGGGCGGTCGGGGGCGCAGGGGCCCAGCAGCGGCGCGGCCTCGTCCCAGAGGCGCGCCCAGCCCTCCCAGGGGTGCTGGCGCGTGGCTGAGAATGACGGCGCGACATGGTCGTAGAATTGGCTGGTCAAGGTCATGAGCCGTCGGGCGAGCGCATCATCCATGCGGGGCCTCCCTCCTCTGCGATCGGCGCGCTGGGCCTGCGGGCCTCCTGGCGCGCTGCGGAGCCTGCCCCGAACGCTCGGGACGCGGCGCCGGGCTCCAAGAGCTTGCGCCGCATCGCACGCTCCGAGCCCTTGGCGCGGCAGGAGGCGCCGTTGCCGCCGCTCCTCCAAGGCCGTCGTGCTCGTCGTGGCCGCCCAGGTGCCTCCAGTATAATGCCCACCATGGAAGAGGCCCTCCTGGAGATAATCGCCGCGCTCAAGGCCAGCGACTCCGAGCCCAGCCAGCAGTGGCTGGACAAACTGCTGCGCCGCCACAACCGTGCCGCTCACGACGGCCGGCGCACCGTGGCCAAGCGGCGCCTGCTGCCCTTCTACCTCAAGGCGAAGGCGAGCGACCCTGAGCGGTGGCGTGCCTGGGCCGTCGACGAAGCTACGGAGGAGCGCCTGGTGCGCCTGCTGCGGGCCAAGCCCCGGCGCACCGCGAGCGGCGTGGCCACCATCACGGTGCTCACCAAGCCCCATCCCTGCTCCAGCGCCTGCACCTACTGCCCCAACGACGTTCGCATGCCCAAGAGCTACCTGGCTGACGAGCCGGCCTGCCAGCGGGCCGAGCGCAACTTCTTCGACCCCTACCTGCAGGTGATGGCGCGGCTGAGCGCGCTCCAGGCCATGGGCCATGGGACGGACAAGGTGGAGCTCATCGTGCTGGGCGGCACGTGGAGCGACTACGACCCGGCCTATCAGGCATGGTTCGTGGCCGAGCTGTTCCGGGCACTCAACGAGGCCGGTTCGCCGGGCATGGGCTCGGCAGCCGTGGCTCAGGCGGTGGCCGAGCGCGAGGGACGCTACGTCCAGGCGGGCATCGCCTGCGAGCGCGAAGCGCGCGCGGCCGAGGCAGCGCCCCTCCAGCATGCGGTGGACGCGGGCGCCCTCACCTACAACCAGGCGGTGGCCCAGGCCTACGGCGAAGGCGGTTGGAAGGCGGTGGTGGCATGGCAGCGAGCGACGCTGGCCGAGGTGGAGGCCCAGCATCGCGCCAACGAGCAGGCTGCCCATCGCTGCGTGGGCCTGGTGGTGGAGACGCGGCCGGACCTGGTGGCGCCCGAGGCACTTGCCCTCATGCGCCGCCTGGGCTGCACGAAGGTGCAGATGGGCATCCAGAGCCTGGACGATGCGGTGCTGGCGCGCAACGGCCGTGGCATCGGCTGCGCCACGGTCGCCCGTGCCTTCCGCTGCCTGCGGGCCTACGGCTTCAAGGTGCACGTGCACTTCATGGTAAACCTGATGGGCGCCACCCCCGCCACCGATCGGGCCGACTACGCGCGCCTGGCCTCCGAGGCGCCCTTCCAGCCCGACGAGGTGAAGCTCTACCCTTGCGTTCTGGTGGGCAGCAGCCGGCTCATGGCGGCGCATCAGGCGGGGGAGTGGGCGCCCTACGCCACCGACGAGCTCACGGCCGTGCTGGCCGACGACGTGCGGGCCACGCCGGCCTTCACGCGCATATCGCGCATGATCCGCGACATATCCGCCCATGACATCGTGGCGGGCAACAAGCGGACGAACCTGCGCCAGGCGGTGGAGGAGAGGCTGACCGCGGAAGGCGCCGCGGTGCACGAGATCCGTCACCGCGAGATCGCCACGAGCGCCGTGGAGCCGGGCCAGCTCAGGCTCGACGAGGTGGCCTACGTCACGGTGGGCACTGCCGAGCGGTTCCTGCAATGGGTGACGGCCGAAGGGCGCATAGCGGGGTTCCTGCGGCTCTCGCTGCCCGAGCGCAGCCTGGAGCAGCAGGCCCTCCAGCCCACGGCGCCGAACGAGGCCATGATCCGCGAGGTGCACGTCTACGGCATCGCTGCGCGCTTGGGCCATAGCGGGGAGGGCGCGCAGCACCAGGGGCTCGGACGGCAGCTGGTCGAGCGGGCCTGCGCCATCGCCGCAGCCGAGGGCTACGGCGCAGTGAACGTCATCAGCGCCGTGGGCACTCGGGAGTACTACCGGCGCCTGGGGTTCCAGGATGCCGGCCTGTACCAGCGCAGACCCCTCCCAGGGGCCGGCTGAGGCGCGGCAGCAGCTGAAGGGCCGGGCGGGCGCCCGGGGCCGACTGAGGCGCGGCAGCGGCTGGATGACCACTCGGGCGCTCGGGCGCCCTGCTCGTTGGCGCTGCCCAATGGGAAGGGCCTCCCGCAGGAGGCCCTTGGCGTGACTGGCGTTCGGGGCTACCGGCGCTGCCGCGGCGCTGGGGCGCTGCTGGTGCTGAGGCGCCGTGGCTACCAGGCGGCCTGGTCGGTGTGCAGAAGCTCCTCGGCCCGGTACGACAGCGGCGCCTCCAGGTAGTCTTCGTAGCACGTGGCCACATGGGGGTTCTCGTGGCTGAAGCGCGTGGCGCGCTGCTTGTCCAGCCCGTAGAGCACGGCCCCGCGCTCGGCAGCCAGCTCGCACGCCTCGTGGATGGGCTGGCCGCCGCCCCCGGCGCAGCCGCCGGGGCACGCCATGACCTCCACGAAGTCGTACTCCACCTCGCCGGCGTCCAAGGCATCCAGCAGCTTCGCGGCATTGGCCAGGCCGCTGGCCACCGCCACGCGCACCGGCGTGCCGTCCATGTCGAAGGTGCGCTCGCGCCAGCCATCGGCCCCGCGCACGGCGCTGAACGCCTCGGGGTCGGGGTTCTGGCCGGTCACCAGGTAGTAGGCGCTGCGCAGGGCCGCCTCCATCACGCCGCCGGTGGCGCCGAATATCACGGCCGCGCCCGAGCCCTCGTCCATCGGGTCGTCGAAGGGGCGCTCGTCCAAGCGGCGCGGATCCACGTGCATGAGGCGCACGAGGCGCTGCAGCTCGCGCACGGTGAGCACCGCATCCACGTCGGGCTCGCCCTCGCGGGCCATCTCCTCCACAGCCGCCTCGTACTTCTTGGCCACGCAGGGCATGAACGACACGCAGAACACGCGCTTGCCCGCAGCGCCGCAAGCCCCGCCGGCAACGCCGCCCTCGGCCACGGCAGCCACCGCGGCCTCGTCGTTGGCGCCGGAGCCTTCGGGGTGCTCGGCCAGCCCGATGCCGATGCCCGCGCCCTCCCGCACGCCAGCCTGGTAGTCGGCACCCGACCGGGGCGGCGTCATGCCCACCTTGGGCGCCACATAGGACTTCAGCAGCGCGCCGAACATCTGCTGGGGCGACTTGGCGCTGGACAGGCTGGCCAGCTTGTCGGGCCGATGCAGCCGCACGTAGCGCACCCACCCGGGGCAGCACGACGTGAACATGGGCAGCACCGCGCCGGCATCGCGCTTGTCCAGGCGGTCCAGGAACTCGCTGCCTTCCTCCATGATGGTCATGTCGGCGGCGAAGTTGGTGTCGAACACGTAGTCGAAGCCCAGCGCGCCCAGCGTGGCAGCCAGGCGCCCCTCGCTGGCGTCGGCACCTTCGAGCCCGAGCCCCTCGCCCCACGAGGTGCGCACCGCCGGGGCCACCTGGGCCACGCACGCCGTGTCGGGGTCGGCCAGGGCAGCCAGCACCGCATCGGTGTCGTCGCGCTCGCGCAAGGCGCCGGTCGGGCAATGGGTGACGCACTGGCCGCACAGCGTGCAGCCGGCATCCTGGATGGGCAGGCCGTCGCGCACGTCCACGTCTAATCGCGTCGCGCGGTTCTTGACGTCCCACACGTCGCAGCCCTGCATCTTGGCGCACACCTGCACGCAGCGCAGGCAGCGCACGCACTTCGCGCTGTCGCGGATGAGGGGGAAGCTCGCATCCCAGCTCTGGTGCGTCGCGTTCTCGGCGTAGGGCACGTCCAGCACGTTGAGCTCGCGCGCCAGCGACTGCAGCACGCAATTGCCATTGCGCACGCAGGTAGGGCACCTCACCTCGTGCTGTGACAGCATGAGCTGCACGTTCACCCGGCGCGCCTCCAGCACGCGCGGCGTGTCGGTGCGCACCGCCATGCCCTCCTCCGCCGGCGTGTTGCAGGCGGCCACCAAGCGCTCGCAGCCTTCCACCTCCACCACGCACACGCGGCAGGCGCCGATGTCGCTCACGCCCTTGATGCCGCACAGCGTGGGCACGCGGGTGCCCGACGCGAACGCGGCGGAAAGTATGGTGGCGCCCTCGGGCACCTGGACGGCCTGGCCGTTCACCGTGAGGTTCACCATGATCGCTGCCTCCCTCCGCGGAACGCGCCTAAGCCGTGATGGTCGCAGCGAAGGCAGCGGTCCGATTCCTGCGCGGCCTCTTGGCCGGTGAGCCCCATCTCCATCAGGGCGAAGTCGTGCTTGCGCGCCGCGGCCGTGCGCTCGGCAGCGTTGGAGCGGCCGCAGGGCCGGCGGTCGCTGGCCTGGGCCGGCGGTACGTCCACGCCCGCCTCTATGCGGTGGTCGAAGCCCAGGTGGGCGTCGATGTTGCGGGCCGCCGCCTTGCCTGCGGCGATGGCGCGGATGACCGTGGCCGGCCCCGTCGCGCAGTCACCCCCGCAGAACACGCCCTCCATGCCCGGCACCTCGCCGAAGGGCCCAGCCGCCAGGCGCCCCCATTCGACCGGCACGCCGCCATCGGCGAAGGGGGCCGCGTCGATGCCCTGGCCCACGGCCATGAGCACGCGGTCGCACGGGATGGTCTCGGCCGGGGCGTCGGCCCGGCAAGGCTTGGGCCGCCCGCGGTCGGACGCGCCGATGACCTGCGGCTGCACCTCCAAGCCAGCCACGTGGCCGCCCTCGGTGACGATGCGCACCGGCGCAGCCAGCTCGCGGATGACGCACCCTTCGGCGATGGCGCCTTCGACCTCCTCGGCCTGGGCCGTCATGTCGGCGATGCGGCGGCGGTAGGCCACCGTCACCTCCTCCGCGCCCAGGCGCAGCGCCGTGCGCGCCACGTCCATGGCCACGTTGCCGCCGCCCACCACGGCGATGCGCTCGCCCGAGAAGTCATGCAGGTGCCCGTCGCCGATGGCGCGCAGCATCTGCACCGCCGAGAGCACGCCCTCGGCCCCTTCGCCCTCGAGCCCGAGGGCCTTCTCGGTGTGGGCGCCGATGGCCAGGTACACCGCGTCATGGCCCGCGCGCAGCTCGTCGAGGGCCACGTCGTCGGGCACGCGCACGCCGCAGCGCACCTCGATGCCCTGGGCGAGCAGCCAGTCGATCTCGCGCTGGAGCTCCTCGCGCGGCAGGCGGTAGGCAGGTATGCCGTAGCGCATCATGCCGCCCAAGTGCTCGCGCTGCTCGTAGACCACGGGGCTGTGGCCCATGAGCGCCAGATAGTACGCCGCGGTCAGGCCGGCCGGGCCGCCGCCCACCACGGCGATGCGCTTGCCCGTGGCCTCGTGGCGCGCCGGGGCGCTGGCCGGGGCGGGCGTGCCGTCGGGCGACACCTCGAACATGGCAGGCGCGTGGTCCACCGCATAGCGCTTCAGCGCGCGGATGTTCACCGCGTCGTCCACCACGCCACGGCGGCAGCCCAGCTCGCAGGGGTGCTCGCAGATGAGGCCGCACGTCAGCGCGAAGGGGTTGTCCTTGCGGATGAGCCGCACCGCATCGTCGTAGCGCCCGGCGTTGACCAGGGCCACGTAGCCAGGGATGTCCACATGGGCCGGGCAGCCCGCCACGCAGGGCACCGCGTCGCGCGGGCCACCGGTGCAGCGGCCCTGATCGGCATGGGAGCGGAAATCGTCGCGGAAGCCCTCGAGCGCCCGCAGCACCATGGCGCCGGCCTCGTAGCCTATGGCGCAATCGGCGCTGGCATAGGCCGTGCGCGCCGTGCGCTCGAGCGTGAGCAGGTCGTCCGGACGGGCGGTGCCGTCCAGCAGGGCGGCCATGATGCCATGCATCTTGGCCAGGCCGATGCGGCAGGGCACGCACTTGCCGCAGGACTGGGCAGCGCACAGGGCCACGAACGCGCCGGTGAGCCCCACCGGGCACAGGCCCATGGAGCCTGCCTGGGCGCGCCTGGCCAGCGTGCCGCAGACGTCGTCCACCACAGCCCGGGCCGCAGCGGGCCTGGGCACCTCCATCAATGCCACAGCGCTCCTCCTTCAACGTAGCGGGCGGTCGGGCGAGGGGCCGCGGGCGGCCATGCCTCGCAAGGTATTAAAGGGGTGGGATGCACAGCCTGGAACAGGGGGCCAGCGCATCGGTGCCGCCATAGCGCGGCAGCGTGCCCTCGATTCTAAGGGCATCGCGGCTCTGGCGGGGCGGATGGGCTGGCCCCTTCCGGCCCAGAGGCCTCTGGGGGAGGGCCGGTGGCAGCGCGCGGGGCCTGGCGATGGGCTCCCGGTGCAACAGGCTGTGCTATACTTACGCGAATTTAGCCTGCTCCGCTCCCTCTTCTCGGAGGCGTCTTCGCGGGGCTCTCCCGAAAGACGGTGATTCCATGCCCCTTGCCGCTGCTGCCCCGCTCCCTCGGTTTCGCTCCCTCGCCTGGAGGGGGAGGGCCCTTGCCGCCATGGCGGCGCTGCTGGTCTGCATCGGGCTGATGGCGGGATGCGCGCCTTCGGCTGGCTCGGAGGGTGCCGGGGCCGACGCCGCGGCCGCTGACGCCGCCGGGGGACAGGAGCCCTTGCGCGTCTGCTCGCTGAAGGGCCCGACCACCATCGGCCTGGCGTCGCTCATGGCCGAGGGCGGCTCGGATGGGGAAGGGGAGGCCGAAGGCCCTTCCGCCGACCCCTACGCCTTCGAGGTGGCCGCCACCGCCGACGAGGTGGCGGCCAAGCTGGCTGCGGGCGAGTGCGACGTGGCGCTGCTGCCGGCCAACCTGGCGGCCGCGCTCTACCAGCGCACCGACGGCGCGGTGCGCGCCATCGACGTGAACACCCTGGGCGTGCTCTACGGCTTGACGGCCGACGAGTCGCTCAAGGCTGCCGACGGCCTGTCCATGGCCGACCTGGCTGGGCGCACCGTGTACCTGACGGGCAAGGGCACCGTGCCCCAGTACACCGTGGAATGCCTGCTCCAGGCCGCGGGCGTGGCGGACAGCGTCACCCTCGAGTTCCGCTCCGAGCCCTCCGAGGTGGCGGCGCTCGTCCAGGCCGACCCGGCAGCCGTGGGCATCGTGCCCCAGCCCTTCGCCACCGCGGCCATGGCCCAGGATGGCAGCCTGGCGGCGGTGCTCGACCTGACCGAGCAGTGGGATCGCGCCTTCGCCACCGCGGCCGACGGCCAGGAGGCCGGACGGTTCGTCACCGGCGTGACCGTGGCGCGGGCCGAGGTGCTGGACCAGCGGCCGGAGGACGTGCGGCGCTTCCTGCGCGATCACGGGGCCTCGGCGGCCCTGGCCGCCAGCGACCCGGCCGCCGTGGCGCCGGAGGTGGTGGAGCTGGGCATCGTGGGCAGCGTGCCCGTGGCCGAGAGGGCCATCCCCCAGTGCAACGTCGTGTGCCTGACCGGCGACGACATGAAGGCGGCCCTGGGCGGCTACCTGGCCCGGCTGTTCAAGCTGGCGCCGCAGGCCGTGGGCGGCTTCCTGCCCGACGACGGCTTCTACTGGGACGGCGACGCCACCCGATGAGCCTCCGGACGGCCCTCTGGGCCAAGCGCCTGGCCATAGCGGCGCTCTGGCTGCTGCTCTGGCAGGTGGCGGCGACGGCCGCGGGCAGCGGATTCTTGCTCTGCGGTCCGCTGGAGGCCGCCCGGGCCCTCATGGCGCTGCTGCCTACGGCGGGGTTCTGGGAGTGCGTGGGCGCCTCCCTTGGCAGGATCGCCGCCGGGTTCGGCGTGGCAGCGGCCCTGGGCGTGGCCTCCGGTGCCCTGGCTGCGCGCTTCGGGCTGGTGCGCGAGGCGCTGGCGCCCCTCATGCACGTGGTGAAGGGCACGCCGGTGGTGTGCGTCATCGCGCTGCTGCTGGTGTGGGTCGGCTCCAACCAGGCCACTGCGGTGGTGGTGGCCCTGGTGGTGGTGCCGCCGTTCTATGCCGCCATGGTGGAGGCGGCCGCCGCTCGCAGCGTTCTTGTCGACGAGATGCTGCGGGCGTTCGCCGTGGGGCCGCTGCGCCGGCTGGCCCTCTTCCGCTGGCCCGAGGCGGCTCCCTTCCTGCGCGCCGCTGCCAAGACCGCCGCAGGCATGGCCTGGAAGGCCGGGGTGGCCGCCGAGCTCATCGGCCTGCCGGCATTCTCCATCGGCGAACAGGTTTACCTGGCCAAGCTCACCTTGGACACCCCGTCCATCATCGCCTGGACGGCGACGGTGGTGCTGCTCGGCTGGGCGTCAGAGCGGCTGGTGGTGGCCTTGGTGGATGCCAGCGCCCGGCTGCCGCGGCGCTGGCTGGCGTGGCGGGTGCGCCGGGCCGAGGCGCTGGCCGCCAGCGGCAACGTCCAAGGCGCCGGCCTCGGCGGGGCGGCCCTGGACGCGCCCGCGCCCAGGGGGCGGCCGGCCAGGGCCGAGAGGGCGCGCTGCACCGCCGACGGCACCGCTGGCGGGGCGGGCGCTGGCCTCGCGCCTGCCACCGATGCCGCGGCCCCCAACCCCGTGGCCCTGCGCTTCGAGGGCGCGTCCAAGGGCTTCGGGGGCGCCATGGCCGTGGATGGCCTGACCTTGGAGGTGCCCCAGGGCGCCCGGGTGGCGCTCATGGTGCCCTCGGGAGCCGGCAAGACGACGCTGCTGCGCCTCGCCTGTGGCTTGGAGGCGCCGGACCAGGGCGTCGTGGAGGCGATGGGGCCCCTGAGCGTGGTGTTCCAGGAAGCGCGGCTGCTGGAGGGGCTGACTGCCCGCGAGAACCTGGCGGTGACGGCGGCGAGCCTCGACGAGCTCGCCTGCGGCTTGGGGCTGCTGCGGGCGCTCCTCCCGGACGAGGCGCAGGGCAGCGCCAAGCTGGCCTCCCAGCTCTCCGGCGGCATGCGCCGTCGCGTGGAGCTTGCGCGGGCCCTGGCCCATCCCTCGTCGGCGCTGCTGCTGGACGAGGCCTTCTCGGGGCTGGACGCTGCGGCCCGCCGCCATGCGGCTGAGGTCGTCGCGCGCCACCTGCAGGGCCGGGCCCTGGTGATGGCCACCCACGACCCGGCGGACCCGGCCCTGCTGGGCGCCGTGGTGGTGGAGCGCCTGGCAGGGACGCCGGCCGTCCTGCCAGCGCAGCCGGCGGCCTGAGGTGCCGGCAGGGTCCGCCCCTCCTCGCGGCAGGGGCGCATGGGGCGTGCAGTCAGCTCACGGCCGTCCGAGCGTTGGCATCGGCCCGTGGGGCGTGGGCCCTACAGGGCGGCGGTGATGAGCTCCAGCAGCTCGTCGTAGCCGTCGCAGGCGGGCACGTCCGGGTGCTCGGCTTTGATGGCCTCGGTGCTGCGGAAGAGGATGCCGGCCTTGGAGGCCCCGATCATCCCCAGGTCGTTGTGGGAGTCGCCCGCGGCGATGGTCTCCACGCCACAGGTGTGCAGGGCGTTCACCGTGGTCAGCTTCGTGTCTGGGCAGCGCATCCTGAACCCGGTGATGGCGCCGTCGTCGGCCACCACCAGCTCGTTGCACAGCAGCGTCGGCCAGCCCAGCTTCTCCATGAGGGGCTGGGCGAACTGCTCGAAGGTGTCGGAGATGATGATCACCTGGGCTCGGCGGCGCAGCTCGTCCAGGAACGCGCGGGCCCCGGGCAGCGGCTCGATGCCGGCGATGGTGCGCTGGATCTCGGCCAGGCCCAGCCCATGCTCCGCCAGGACGCCCAGGCGGAACTCCATGAGCTTGTCGTAGTCGGGCTCGTCGCGCGTGGTGCGCTTCAGCTCTTCGATGCCGGTGGCTTCGGCGAACTCGATCCAGATCTCGGGCACGAGCACGCCCTCAAGGTCGAGGCATACGACGTTCATGGGGTTCCTTCCTCTTTCGCGCCTGGTCGGCGCGGCCTTTCCAAGGGGCCTGATTATACTACGCGGGAGAGCCTAGGCCGCGGCCGGCTCCTCCGCGGGGCCCTCCATGGGGATGAAGCGGTAGGGGATGCCGCGCTCGTCGAACAGCGCGAGCAGCGCGTCCAGCGGCACGTGCAGCGTGGCCGTGTTGTCGTTGGGATGGACGCCCAGGCCGGCGTAGCCGCGCAGGTCCTCGTCGAAGACCACCTGCACGATGCCCTCCGGGTCGTTCAGCGCGCCGAAGGGCGAGACGGCGCCCGCGCGCAGCCCCAGGTGCTTGGCCAGGTCCTCCTCCGAGGCGAAGCGCAGGGGCCGCGCCTCCAGGGCGGCCCGCAGCCCCTTGATGTTGGCCGGCTTGTCCTCCACCATCACCACCAGGTAGTAGTTGCGCTTCTTGTCGTCGCGCAGGAACAGGTTCTTCACCACCTCCTCGGCGAAGGGCAGCTGCAGAGCATCCATGCCCTCCATGGTGAACACGGCCTCGTGGTCGACCCGCTCGTAGGCGACTCCGCGCTCGTCGAGCAGGGCCGTCACCTCCTCCTTGCCTAGCGTCTGCGCCATGGTGCGTCCTTTCGGTGGGCTTGCGGCATCTCCGTTGGGGCGCATTATCCTCTGGCGGGGCGCCCTGCGCCGGCGCGCCTTGCGAACGAGCCGTCCCAGCGGCCAGCGGATGGCCCAGGTCGCGGCGGCCGGCCATGGTTTCTTCCTCGATCAGTGTGCAAAGAATCTAAATCAATAGTACGATAAAAGCAAATGGAAGGAGAAAAGATGGTCAAGGATGAGCAAGGCGCGCAAGCAGAGGCCCGGGTGGAGGTCACGCTTGGGGTGGTGATGGCGGACCGCAAGGTGAAGGGCAAGGAGCTCGCGCGCAGGGTGGGCATGACGCCCGTGATGATCTCGCGCATCCGGACAGGCGCGGTCAAGGAGATGCGCCTGTCCACCCTCGCGGCGCTGTGCGACGCCCTGTCCTGCCAGCCAGGCGACCTGCTGCGGCTGCGAAGGCCCGACCCTGCCGACAGCGCCCCACGCCCTAGCGCGAGAAGCTAGGCGCGCCGATGCGCGTGCCGTGCCCGCATCCAAGGACATGCCGTCCGGGCTGCCATGGCTCGGTTGTTGCTGCTGGATTCGGTGGGTGGATCTGTTGGATTCGGGTGGCGATAGGGGGCTGCTTCTGATGGATGGCTTCTCTTGTCCTGGGGATTCTCCCCTACATGAGAAGCGACCCGCCCGGGGGCGGCTCCCAAAAGCAAAGCGAGGACCAACCATCCTCGATGGGCGCCGGCTCCCTCATGGGGGTCGGCGTCCAAGCCGTTACGGAGCAAAGCATCTTTCCGGGCCGTATGCCCACTTTCCTGCTTGAGCGCCTGCAGCGGTTGCGCCAGCCGTGCCCGCGCCCGCGGCGGCCCCGCATCGGCCTTCCGCTGGCAGTCAGCGCTGCCCGAGGCCCTCGCAGAGGGCAGGCCAGGTCTGGCAGAGGAGGAGGCGATTCGATGCGCCGCTCGGTTCCGTCCCGATCGCGCGCAGCGGTAGGGAGGGGGCGCGCGAGGCGGCTCGCGCCCCGTGGAGGCGTGGGCAGTGCGAGTCCCCCGTCCACGCCCCTCGGCTGCCGCTCCCTCGCCACGGGGCCGTCGGAGGGGATGACGTTATCCCCGTCCTGCGTCACCGACTCGGTTCACGCCGGCCCGCCCGGTCGGCGCGCCACTCTGGCCAAGAGCCAAGTTTTGCCCGCTTTGACATAAGGGGAGCGCGGCGGGAGGCTGAGAGGCCAAGTTTGGCGAGCTTTGACATGAAAGGCTGCGCCGAGAGGGCCTGCGATATGTCGAATCGAGCGAAACTTGGCCTTTCAGCCCCCTTGGGCCATCCGATTCATGTCAAAGCTCGCCAAACTTGGCTTTCTGGGCCCTCGACCCCTTTTCCCCGGCTCGCAGGAGGCGGCGTCGCGCGCCCTGCGCGCTCCCTTCGCTCCGCCGAGTGGGCTCGACACTGTAGGGCTTGGAGGCCGGCAGCTCCTGGCCTGCTGGGTCGGCTCAGCCCCAAGCCCCAGGGGCTGGCGAGCTTGGCGCCGCACGCGGTTCCGCAGCCGCCCTCGGGCTTGCGGCGCCAGCGGCGCGGGCCACCCGGCGAGGACTGTGCGGGCCGGCGCCTCACCCGCCAGTCCGCTCGGCCGTCATGATGCTTTAGGTCAAAGCTCGCGGAACTTGGCCCTTCGGCCTCCCTTTCGCATGGCGCGCCAGGGTCGCCCGCTGCGGAGCGCGGGCGTGCGGGCGTGGCGCTAGATACGGCCGCTTGGGCACCTTGATGCGACCTTGGCCCCTTGCGGCTAGCTCGCCACCATGATGCGGTAGTTCGCCCCGCCGTCTATGCAGGTCTGCAGGATGATGGACTCGCCGTGGCCGGTCACGCTGGACTCGATGTCCTCCCAGGTGGTGCTGTTGGGCACGTCGAACACCAGGACGACGGTGTAGGTGCGCCCGGCGCCGGTGCGGTCCACCACGGTGACGGGGCTGCCCTCGCCCATGGCCAGCAGGCGGTCGAAGACCCCGGGGTTGTGGCCGATGAAGTAGCCCCAGCTGCCATCGGTGGTGCTGTCGCTGCCGTACCACAGCCCCGCAGCGCCCTCGGGCGCCGTGGATGTCAGGTAGGAGCCCACGTAGGGGACCACGGTGCCTCCCAGGGCCAGGGTGCTGGGCCCTTGGGGCGCAGGTGCGGGCTCGGGCTGCGGCTCCGCGGCGGGGGCGGCGGCCTCCCTGGCCGCGGCCTGCTGCAGCTCGGCCAGGGCCTCGCTCGCCACGGCGTCATTCTTGGCCTCTATCACGGTGTCGGCGTTGGAGGCCAGGACCTCCTCGATGGCGCCCAGGAACAGGGCGTAGCCATCGCCTTCGCTCTCGCCCTCGATGCTGCTCAGGGGCACGGTGCCGGCGAAGGTGCCCGGCAGCGCCGCGTCCTCGGCCTCGCTCGGGAGCGCCAGGGCCGCCGAGGCCCCCAGGACCAGGGCCAGCTCCAGGCCGCACAAGGTGGCGACGAGTCGTTTTAGCATGGCGGCCTCCTTCCCTGGCGGGCGCCGTCCCTCGGCGCGAGCTTGCGAGCCTGCGGGACAAGCCCATTGCGGAACCTTTCACCTTCGATGGTAGGGGCGCGGCGCCGGCCCGGAGGGTGCGGCGCTCATCCGTAGGAGGAGCGAGGCATCGCCGTTTACCTGGTGAAACACCGGTAATCTCGCCGTCATTCTGCCGTTGGGGCGCCGTTAGGGAGCCACCCGGGCCTCATGCGGTCCGGGCTTCTGCTCGTTGCGGCCTAGCGCTGGTGGCGAGGCAGTCCTTGGGCAGTCCCCTGGGGCAGGCGCGGTCGCAGGGAGCCGCCTCGGCGCAGCCGGAGGCGGTCCAGGGCAGCGCCATAGGCGCTTATGTACTAGGATGGAGCCGACCCATTGCGAACAAAGGAGGCGCTGGCTATGGCGTATCGAAGCGTGGCGGAGCTGATCGGGCGCACGCCGCTGGTGGAGCTGACCCGCTACGAGCAGGACCACAATCTGCAGGCGACGCTGCTCGGCAAGCTGGAGGCGCTCAACCCGGGCGGGTCGGTGAAGGACCGCGTGGCCCGAGCCATGCTCGACGCGGCTCAGGAGCAGGGGCTGCTCGACCCTGACACGGTCATCATCGAGCCCACTTCGGGCAACACCGGCATCGGCTTGGCCATGCTGGCGGCGACCCGCGGGAACCGCCTGGTCATCTGCATGCCGGAGACCATGTCCATGGAGCGGCGCAACCTCATGGCCGCCTACGGGGCCGAGCTGGTGCTCACCGAGGGCGCTCTGGGCATGAAGGGGGCCATCGCCAAGGCCGAGGAGCTGGCGGCGGCTACGCCCAACTCGTTCATACCGGCGCAGTTCGAGAACCCGGCCAACCCGGCGGCGCACTTCGCCACCACGGGCCCCGAGATCTGGGAGGACGCGAACGGGCACGTGGACGTGTTCGTGGCGGGCGTGGGCACCGGCGGCACCATCAGCGGCGTAGGTCGCTACCTGCGCCAGCAGAACCCGGCGGTGCGCATCGTGACAGTGGAGCCGGCATCGTCGCCGGTGCTCTCCGAAGGGCGCGCGGGCGCCCACCGCATCCAGGGCATCGGGGCCGGCTTCGTGCCCGCCACCTTGGACGTCGCGGTCTACGACGAGGTCATCGCCGTGAGCGACGAGGACGCCTTCGCCGCCGGCCGCGCCCTGGCCGCGCGCGACGGCCTCTTGGTGGGCATATCCTCCGGCGCTGCCGTGGCGGCGGCGACCCAGGTGGCGCGCCGCCCCGAGAGCGCGGGGAAGGTCATCGTCGTCCTGCTGCCCGACACCGGCGAGCGTTACCTCACCACCGACATGTTCCGCTCGTAGCCGCCCGGGCGCAGCTGCTCACGGCGTTTCCGCCATCGCAGGTCGGGGCGTCGTGGGCAGCTGCGCCCTTCGCATCGGGCAGTCACGGCACGCATCGGGCGGCCGCGGCAGCGCCGAGCCTCCGACCCAGGGATTCGGCGAGAGGCGCGCGCCCTTCCTCCCACTGCCGCTGCGAGCGCGAAGCTGCGGCGCGCCCGCCTACTCGCTGCGCAGCGCCTCCACCGGGTCCTTGCGGGCGGCGCTCGAGGCGGGCAGCAGCCCGGCCACGAAGGTCAGCACCACGCTGATGAGCACCAGGATGAGCGCCGCCTGCCACGGCAGCGACGCCACGTTCGGCACGGCGAACAGCGCGTAGACCAAGGCGCTCACCGGCACGCACACGATGGCGGTGATGCCCACGCCCAGCACGCCGGCCACCAGGCCCTCGATGACGGTCTCGGCGTTGAACACGCGGCTGACGTCGCCCTTGGAGGCGCCGATGGCGCGCAGGATGCCGATCTCCTTCTTGCGCTCCAGCACCGATATGTAGGTGATGACGCCGATCATGATGGAGCTCACCACCAGCGATATGGACACGAAGGCGATCAGCACGTAGCTGATCATGTCGATGATGGTGGTCACCGACTTCATCAGCGTGCCCACCAGGTCGGTGTAGGTTATCTCGCGATCCTCGTCGCCCTCGGCGGCCATGGACTCGTTGTAGGCGTCCAGGATGGCGATGACCTCCTGCTTGCTCTCGAAGTCCTTGGGGTAGATGTCGATCTGGTAGGGCTTGGCCAGATCGGCGTAGTCCATCTTGGCCAGGTTGCCGTCCAGCGTGGCCTCCTGGGCGCCGCTCATCATGGACATGATGAGCTCGGTGAGCTGCTCCTCGGTCATGTTGAACTGGAACGCGTTGGCGAAGGCGTTCGGGTCGACGGACATGGCGCTGGCCATGTTGGCGCCCATCTGGGCCATGGCCGCGCCCACGGCCGCCTGTGTCTGGGCCTGGATGGCGTTGGTGAGGCTCGCGACGTAGCCGCCCACCTGCTGGGCCACTGCCGCCTGGATCTTGGCCGTGGCCTCGGCCTGCATGGCGTCCAGGTTGGTGACGATCTTGGGCAGGTCGCGGGTCAGGATGGCCTGGCGCTCCTCCGGGGTGGCGGCCAGGGCCATCTCGGCCATGGTCCTCTGCAGCTGGGCTTCGTCGATCTCCGGCGGCGTCTCCAGGTCCAGCCCGCTCAGGTCCAGCGGCTCCATCTGCGGTAGGCTGGAGGGATCCAGGTTCATGCCGCTCATGTCCACCTGCAGCTTGCTGGCGTCCACGTTGAAGGCGCGGCTGATAGCCCCCGTGTCGATGGTGAACATCGAGCCCATGTCGAAGTCGCCCTCCTGCTCCTCCTCGCCGAAGGGCTTGCCGGTGAGCACGTTCACGTTCGGGTCGGCCAGCTGGTCCTTGACTATCTGGGTGCCAGCCGACTGCTCGATGAGGTGCTGGGTCAGCGCCGGGGTGTAGAAGATCCCGGTGCTGAGCGCCATGGCGTTGACGCCCTCCTTGGGCTGCACGATGCCCGCGATGCGCAGGGTCTCGCCGTTGGCCACCAGGTCCCTCACGAAGTCCTCGTCCTCGGCCTTGTCCACCCATATGCCGTGGTCGCCGTCATAGGCGTAGTAGTCCGCCGAGTTCACCAGCTTCAGCGGCACGTCCATCAGCTGGTCCAGGGAGTAGGACTGGGCGTCCACCTCCACCTCCATGACGTCGTCGGCTGCGAAGCTCTCGACCATCTCCTCCAGCTGGCCGTAGTCGCGCAGGCCCAGCAGGTAGGCCAGGAAGTCGGGGATCTTGCCGGTGGGGCTCAGCACGAGCACGCACTCGTCGTAGGATTGGGGCCATGCGCCCCTCACCACGTCATATTGCCCCTTCACTACGTCGGCGTTGCCCATCATCTCGGCAAACATGTCGGTGGACATCGACATGGACATGAGGCTGGAGGTGGACATGCCCGAGCCCATGCCCAGGGCCTTGAAGGTGGTGTCGGGGTTCACCTGGCGCACGCCGCCGTCGGCTTCCTCCAGGTAGATTTGGGGCGTCACGTTGTAGGTGTACTCGATGGAGCTCACGTGCTGGTCGATGCCGCCGCCGTCGGCGTCGAAGTACTCCTTGAGCGACGCCAGGTCGTTGTTGGTGATGCTGGTGAACATGCGGGTGAGGACGGTCATCTCGCCCACCTCGCCGCCGGAGCCCTCCGCGCCGCCGTCCTGCGCGCCCTCGTCGGCGCTGCCGGCGTCGCCCCCGTCGTCGGGGATGCCCATGCCGCTCATGGTCATCATCGACGACATATCGAAGCCGGTGGACATTA
>CANOCK010000031.1 GCA_947564525.1 uncultured bacterium
CAGTATCCGGTTCTCAAGGTGCCCTCCCCTCCCGTTTCCGGGAGGTTCGGTGCGCGCTTTGCTTTCGTTCAGCGCGCGAGAAGTTATTCTATACATCCTCACTTGACGCGTCAACAACAATTTCGAAAATTTTTGATGACGCGGAAACCCGCGGTTGGTATGCTCCAATCGCTGACGGTCCCACCATCGTCGATTGGAGCCTGCCATGGAGGACCAGCGACCCTTCCCCATCTCCCAGCGAAGCGCCGAGGAGCTGCTGGGCGACGCCCTGCCTCAGGAGGCCTGTAGGCTGATCGAGATGCTGGAGGGAGGCGGCTACGAGTCATGGGTGGTCGGGGGCTTCGTGCGCGACGTGCTGCTCGGCCGCGAGGGGCACGACGTCGACGTGGCGACGGCCGCCCCCTGGCAGGAGGTCAGGCGGATCGCCGAGGGTGCAGGGCTGCGGGTCCACGAGACCGGCGTGCGCTTCGGCGGGGTGACGGTGTCGTTCCCCGAAGACTGGGAGGGGCGCGGCACGGGCGAGGCCGGCGTGGCGGCCATCGAGGTGACCACCTTCCGCACCGACGGACCCTCGGCCGACGGGCGCCACCCCGACCGCATCGATCAGGCGGCCTCCATCGAGGAGGACCTCGCGCGGCGGGACTTCACCATGAACGCCCTGGCCTTCCACCCCGGCCGGGGGCTCATCGACCCCTATGGCGGGCTGGAGGCGCTGGCGGCGGAGGCCATCAAGGCCGTCGGCGACCCACGCGTGCGGTTCAAGGAGGATGCGCTGCGCATCCTGCGCGCCTGCCGGTTCGCCTCCCAGCTGGGATTCCGATTGGCACCAGCCACCTACGAGTCCATGGTGCAGGGCAAAGGGGGGCTGGCGGGCATGTCGACCGAGCGCATCTCCCATGAGCTGGACCGCCTCGTGCTGGGCGAGCACATCCATGACGCCCTGATGGGAACCGTGGACGGCCTGGCCTTCGTGCTGCCGGAGCTGGTGGTCATGAAGGGCTGCCCGCAGCGCACTCCCTACCATATATACGACGTGCTGGAGCACACCGCCTTCGCCATGGAGCGCATGCCCCCTACCCGCTTGGGCCGCTGGGCTGCGCTCTTCCACGACATGGGCAAGCCGGCAGCAGCGTTCATCGGGCCCGACGGGCGCGAGCACTTCTACGCCCACGCCCAGGTGAGCATGGCCCTCGCCCGCGGCGTGATGGGGCGGATGCAGATGTCCCAGGGCTTCCAGAAGAAGGTCCTGGCCTTAGTGGAGCACCACGACGACGCCATGGAGCCCACGGCGCGCAGCGTGAAGCGCATGCTCGCGCGCCTAGGCGGCGACGCGGAGCTGCTGCGGACGCTATGCCACCTGAAGAGGGCCGACGCCCTGGCCCAGGCGCCCTTCTGCGCCGAGCGAGCCGTCCTGGCCGAGGAGCTGGAGGCCATCCTCGACGACATCCTGGCCGAAGGGGCGGCCTTTTCCATCAGGGACCTGGCCATAAGCGGCCGCGACCTCATCGGGTGCGGCGTGCCCAAGGGACCCCGCGTCGGCGCGCTGCTGGAGGAGGCGCTGGAGGCGGTCGTGGACGAGCGGGTGCCCAACGAGCGCGAGGCGCTGATAGAGCTGCTCGGGCTATGAGCGAGGCGCTGCCGGGCAGCGAAGCGGCCGCTTGGCGGACCGCTGCCGCCTGCTCCGTCCCTGGCGTGACACCAACGAAAAGAGGCCGGGGGGCTGCCCCTCCGGCCTCGTGAATCTCTGGTAGCTCCGACCGGATTCGAACCGGCGACCTCCGCCTTGAGAGGGCGGCGTCCTAAACCGCTAGACGACGGAGCCACGTCTTTGGTGCGTCAGCTAGTATACACAAACTCTTGGCAACTTGCTCGCACTTTCTCACTTTTTACTCAGCAAAAAGTGAATGGCTGGGGTGGAAGGAGTCGAACCCTCACATACGGCACCAGAAACCGCTGTCCTGCCATTAGACGACACCCCAAGATCCATTTGTCAAAACCCGAGGACTCCCAAGAGGGCGCCTCAGGCGCAAGACGATATATTAGGGGTTGGCCGGCAGCCCGTCAAGAGGGAATCGAGGAGGTTTCCGCCGAGCCCTCTCAGCCGCTCATCGCGCCAGGGCGAGAGCTGGCCGGAGCGACCGGGCAGCTGTCCGCCCCGAGCTGCAGCCGACCGAGGCCAGGGCCCATGGCTGGCGGCTCAGCCATGGCGCCTGCCCAGCTACTGCTGCTGGGAGAGATAGGCGATGATGGCGTCGTTGCCCTGGATCAGCTCGCCTCCGGCATAGAGGTACGGGATGAGGTCCGCATCGCCGCCGAGGGCCAGCAGCTCGTTGTAGGGGCCCTCCTGCTCGACGTCGCGCTTGTCCAGCTCGATGCCGTGCTCAGCCGCGAAGCTCGCAGCGACCGCGCAAGTGGCGCACGGGGCCCAGTGGTAGAGGATCGGCTTTTCCATGACGGGTCTCCTTCCCTTCCGCCGGCGGGGCGCCCTAGGGCTGGCGCCCCTCCATGACAGCGATGGCCTCGTCGGTGCTGACGAGGGCCGAACCGTAGCATGTCCTCAGGTAGCCCAGGCCGCTTGGCTGGTCGCCCACCAGGAAGGTGGCCGTGGCATCGGCAACCACGACGGTCTCGAAGTTGTTGAAGTAGGCGTCGGCCACGGTGTGACGGACGCAGATGTTGGTGTCGAAGCCGCAGCACACGAGGGTGCGGGCGCCGAGCTCGTCCAGCAGCAGCCTCAAGCCGGTCTGGAAGAAGCCGGAGTAGCGGCGCTTCTCGATGACGAAGTCGGTGGGCTCCTGGCCGACCTGCGGGGAGGCCTGGGCCTCCGGGGTGCCGGCCAGGCCGTGGTCGCCCCAGAGGGCGAGCTCGCGGTCGATGCCCTTCAGATGGGCGTCGTTGAGGAGGATGACGGGGATGCCGACGCGACGGGCAGCCTCGGCCAGGCGACCGCAGTTGATCGTGGGCTCGAGGAGCGCTCCCTCGAGCGGGCCTCCCTCAGGGTCGCCTAAGGCGTCGATGACCAGCAGGGCGCACCGGCCCGGATCGACGGACGATAGGTCGAGGACGCCCTCGTCCTTGCCTTCTCCAAGCATAGGAGGCACCTCCAAATGTTCCAGACGGCTTTCCCGCATTGTAGCGCAGGGGGCGTCGCATCCAAGGACCAGGAGTCGAAGAGGGCCCGGCGCCTAGGCCAGCGGGCAGAACACGACGAGGGTGCCCGCGCCCACCCGCACGCGGGCGGGACGGCCGACGAGCTCGTTGGATAGGCCGCGCGTGGAGCGGTTGGGGAGCTCGGTCGAGTCGAAGCCGTAGAGCATGCCCTCCTCCACAACGCCTCGGGTGCAGTCATTGAGCGCGAAGACCGAGACGATGCCCTGGTCGATCCGTGGCAGCTCGTAGGTGGCGGGCCCTGTGACGAAGGCCACCCGCTGCTCGCGGTCGATGGCGGAGAGGGCCATGCCCTGCTCGCTGAACTTGGCAAAGAGCTGGATGTTGGCGACGGTGTGGTCGAGCCGGCCGCCCAAGGCGCCATAGGCCTCCACCTGCCGTGCGCCATGCTCCCAGGCGTAGCGCAGCGCAAGCTCCATGTCAGAGGCGGCCTTGCAGGGGTCGAACTGCTGGATCGGCACGTCGTCGGGCACATAGCCCAGGGAGTCGAAGTCGCCGATGGCCACCGAGGGCGCGAAGCCCGCGCGCCGCACCGCCGCGTAGCCCCCGTCGACGGCGACCACCCGGTCGTAGGCCCCCGCCGCCATCTGGCTGCGGAAGCGGCCCTCGTTGAAGTCGGAGGCGCCGACGAGCGCCCAGGTACCCATGGCAGCCGCCCTTCCCTTCTCTGACCGGCTCTGTTTTTGCTAGAATACCATAGGCAAGCGGGCCAGGCGGCCGCGCACGGCGTGCGAGGAAAGTCCGGGCTCCACGAGAGCAAGATGCCAGCTAACGGCTGGGCGGGGCGACCCGACGGAAAGTGCCACAGAAAAGGAAACTCCCGTGCGCCACGGCGCGCGAGAAAAGCTGAAACGGTGCGGTAAGAGCGCACCAGTGCGTCGGCAACGGCGCAGCTTGGCAAACCCCATCTGGAGCAAGCGCAAATAGGAACGCGTCATCAGGCTGCTCTCGCCGAAGCGTTCGGGTTGCGTGCTAGAGGCGCGTGGCGACACGCGTTCGAGATAAATGGCCGTCCAACGACAGAACCCGGCTTATCGGCCCGCTTGCCAGAGAAGGCGCCTCACGGCGCCTTCTCTTCGTTATCCGTCATGGCGCCGTCAGCCGGACGGCGTTGACCTGCCCCGCCATGGGGCTGCGACCGCGGCTCGGCCTGGGGCCTTCCGCGTCGCGGGCGTGGCCTAGTCGATCTCCTCGAATTCGAAGTCGTCGGCATCGCCGAAGCCGGAGAGGTCCTTCTCCACGGTGCTGGAGATGGGGGTGGCGACGGCGGCTACGGGCTCGGCGGCGGCCGGAGCCGGGTAGGTGGCCGTGAAGGTGGCGGCCTCTTCCCCCTCGAACTCCTCCACCACCGGCTCGCTCACGTAGCGAGGCGAGGGCGAGGAGCTGTAGCTGGAGGCGGACGACACGGTGCCGCCGAGGTCGACCAGCTTGCGGGAGGCGTCGGAGATGAAGTCCTTCAACATGTTCTGGTAGCTCTCGCGAGCGTCCTCTCGGTCGTCCTCCAGCTTGCGGATGGCGTCGAGGATGTCCTGCTTGTCGGAGTTCGCGCGGTCGAGGATGCGGGCCGCCTCGTCACGGGCGTCCTGCATCGTCTCCTCCACCTGGGCGTTGGCCTTCTTGAGGATGTCGTCGGCAGAGCGCTGGGCGGTGATGAGCGCCTGGGAGATGGCGGCGTTGTCGGCGTTGTGCTCCTCCACCTGCAGGTTGAGCTTGGCGATCTCGGTGTCCTTCTCCTCGATGATGCGCTCGAGCTTGGCGATCTCCACCGCCGCGCTGTCCGTCTTGGGCTTCTCCTGGGCGGCAGGCTGGTTGAGGCCGGCGAACTTGGCATCCTCGAGCTGGGCCTCGAGGGAGGCGATGTGGGCGTTCAGGTCGTCGATCTCGTCAGCGACGTGCTCGAGGAACACGTCCACCTCATCGACGTCGTAGCCCTTGCGCTCGATGGAAAAGTTCTGGTTGTGGATGTCCGCCGCGGTTATAGCCATTGCCTAGTCCCTCCGTCGTCATTCGATAGCGCTACGATAGCGGCTCGGTCAGAAAGAGAATAGGGCCGCGATCAAACGTACTCCGAATTGTAATACAAGCAATGCCAGAATGGGGCTTACATCCACCATTCCTCCAAGGGGCGGGACGAACTTCCTGAACAGGTCAAGGTAGGGGTCGCAGAGCATGCCGAGGGCCCGGTAGACGTCCGCGAGGACGCCCTTCTCGTGGGGCACCCAGGACATCATCACGTAGACGAAGATGAGGAACGAGTAGACGTCCACCAAGCGGACGAGGAGCATCATGATCATGGGCAGAGCCCTCCTTCCGTGCTAGAGCAGCCCTTGGGCCTGGAGGCTCGCGCGCTCGCCGTCGGAGAGCCCGTCGCCCTTCGCGATGAAGAACACCTTGTCGGCCACGCACTCCACCTCGGCGTCCAAGGCGCTCGCGGCGCCGAAGGAGAAGTCGAGGATGCGCTTGTCGAGGCCACCCGAGACGCCCTTTAGCACCAGCACCACCGCGTCGCCCTTCTTGAGGGCTGCGGGGATGCGGTCGGCCTCCCCGTAGCGGATGGGCTTGACCACCGTGAGCTTCCGCGGGCCCGAGGGCGCCGGCTCGGCCGTCGTGGAGGCCTTGGGGGGCGTGCCGCTGCTGGCGATGCGCTCGCGCAGGGCCGCGAGGCTGGCCGAGGTGCGGGACTGGATGTTGCCGGAGGCGCCGAAGCTGCCCGATGCCCGGGAGAGGGCCTCGTCAGCGTAGCCCGCGCTGACAGGGCGCGCCGCATCCACCGCCTCGTAGGGGGAGACGAAGCCCTCCTCATAGCGGCGGGTGCCGCGCGCAGACACCGCAGCGGAGCCCTCGGGGGTCATCTCGTAGGGCAGCGAGGAATCGTAGACCGCGCGGCCGGTGGAGAAGCCGCGGGAGGACGAGGTGCGGGGCGACGAGGGGCCCTGGTAGCCAAGGCCGGAGCGGGCCGAGGCGCGGGCGTCGCTCATGGAGACGAGACGGGGCAGCGACGATCCGCGCGAGCGCGAGGAGCCCCGAGAGTCGGAGCCGTAGGCGTCGTAGCCCTGGTCGTAGGCCCCGTAGGCATCGTCATAGCCCTCCTCGTAGGCCGGGTCGTAGCCGTCGCCGTAGACGGCGTACTCGTCGTAGTCGCCGTAGGCATCGTCATAGCCCTCGCCGTAGTAGGCCTCGTCGTAGCCGGGGTCGGCCTCCTCCTTCGGCTTGAAGCCGAGCTTGGATTTGAGCCCGCTCCATACCTTCTTACCGTCGTTCAAGTCCACCCGGGGCCTCCTTGCTATCGTCGTGGGCGCTGCGCCGATGGTCGGCACAGCGACCCTCACTCGAACGTGTCGCTGAAGATGGCGCGCCCGATGCGCACCATGGTAGCGCCTGCCGCGATGGCCTGGCGCCAGTCGCCACTCATGCCCATGGAAAGCTCACCAAAGGCCGCTGCCTGCTCCCCTGGCAGCCTGCGGCGCGCCTCGTCGGCCAGCTGCGCGAGGCCCTGGAAGCAGCCTCGGGCCGCCTCGAGGTCGCCCTGGGGCGCCATGGTCATGAGGCCGCGCACCCGCACGTGGGGCAGCGCGGCGCAAGCGGCGACGAAGGCGGCGGCATCAGCCGGCGCGACGCCGGACTTGCTCTGCTCCCCCGACACGTTCACCTCGACCAGCACGTCCTGCACCTTGCTGAGCTGAGCCGCCACGGCGTCGATGCGCTCGCCATGGCGCAGCTCGTGGAGGGAATGGACCAGCGACGCATGGGCCACGATGTCGCGGATGCGACGGGACTGGATGTTGCCGATGAAGTGCCAGCGCGCCTCAGGGAAGGCCGTGGCCTTGGCCACGAGCTGGTCGGGGCGGTTCTCCGCGAAGTCGCGCGCCCCTTGGGCCAGGGCGGCGGAGACGGCTCCCTCCCCCACGGTCTTGGATACGGCGACGAGCCGCACCTCGTCCGGGTCGCGGCCAGCCTGGCGGCACGCCGCGGTCACCTCCTCGGCCACCAGGGAGTAGCGGACAGGGGCACCCATGGCGCTCACCGCCTCGCCCTGCGGAACGCGAAGGCGCCATGGCGGCCCGTGGTGCCGCCCGAGGCGCGGTAGGAGTAGAAGCGGTCAGGGGCACACGCGGTGCACGCGCCGGCGTCGGCGATGCGCTCCGGGTGCATGCCGATGCCCTCCAGGTCCTGGGCGAGGGCCGCGCCGAGGTCCACATGGCCCTCCTGCGGCAGGCACCCCGCGCCGAACCGCTCGACGAAGCGGGCGGCCACGTCCTCCCCCACGGCGAAGCACTCCTCGTGGATGTAGGGGCCGACGTAGGCGTTGTAGTGGGCAAGGGCCTCCTCGACGTCCGAGAAGGCGCCGCCTTGGGCCGCCTCGACCTCGGCCAGCTGGCGGGCCGCCATGGGGGCGATGCCCGCCACGACGCCGCGCCATCCCCCGTGGATGACCGCGAAGGCCCCGGTGGGAGACGCAACGATGACCGGCACGCAGTCGGCGAAGCACAGCAGCGCCCCCACCCCCGGCGCCGTCGACAGCACGGCGTCGGCCCCTTCGGCCGCCTCGGCCTTGGCCTGGGCGAGGGCCTCTTCGGAGGAGGACGCCACGAGGACGCTCCGGGTCCCATGGACCTGGTTCGGCATGACCACCGCAGCCTCCCCGGCCCCGAAGGCGCCGATCAGGGCGCGACGGTTGGCCGTCACGGCGTCGGGGTCGTCCCCCACGTGGGCGCCGAGGTTCAGCCCTGCGAAAGGGCCCTGGCTCGCACCGCCAGCGCGCTCGGTGAAGGCGATGGACAGCCCGACGGCGCGGTCGAGCCCATCGTCAGCGAGGACGACCAGGGACGAGCCGAGCTCCCGCCTCTCGAGGCGGGGCAATGGAAGCGGCGACGGCGACATGGGCAGCCTCGCGGGCCCCTTAGTGCTGGCGCTTCAGGAAGTCGGGGATGTAGTCCTCGTCGGCGAAGCGGCTCCCAGAGCTGGACGGGGAGAAGGTCACCGGCGCCGGGGTCGGCAGGGGCGCCGGGGTCGAGTTGGCCGGCTCCGAGGAGGCGGAGAACAGCTCGGTGCGGCTGGCGCGGGGCGCGAAGTCCATGGCCGGCTGGTTCGGGCGCATCTTAAAGCCGGTGGCGATGACGGTGATGCGCACCGCGTCGCGCAGCTCCTCGTCGATGATCTGGCCGTAGATGATGTTGGCGTTCTCGTCGGCGCAGGTCTCCACGATGCGCGCCGCCTCCGACACCTCGGTGAGGGTGAGGTCGGAGGAGCCGGCGATGGAGAACAGCACGCGCGAGGCGCCCTGGATGGAGGTCTCCAGCAAGTTGGAGCTGGTGGCCTGCTGGGCGGCATCCAGCGCGCGGTTCTCGCCCGAGGAGAGGCCGATGCCCATGATGGCCGTGCCCGCATCCTTCATGACGGTGCGGATGTCGGCGAAGTCGAGGTTGATGAGGCCAGGGATGGTGATCAGGTCGGTGACGCCTTGGATGCCCTGGCGCAGCGTGTCGTCGGCGATGCGGAAAGCGTCGACCATGGAGGTCTTCTTGTCGACGATCTCGAGCAGGCGGTCGTTGGGGATGATGATGAGCGTGTCCACCATCTGGCTGAGCAGCTCGATGCCCTGCTCCGCCTGGTTGCGGCGCAGGCGCCCCTCGAAGGTGAAGGGCTTGGTGACGATGCCCACCGTGAGGGCGCCGATCTCGTCTCGGGCGATCTCGGCCACGACCGGCGCAGCGCCGGTGCCGGTGCCGCCGCCCTCGCCCGCGGTGACGAACACCATGTCCGCCTCGGCCAGCGCCTCGCGCAGCTCCGCGCGGCTCTCCTCGGCGGCCTGGGCCCCCACCTCGGGGTTGGCCCCAGCGCCGAGGCCCCGGGTCAGCTCCTCGCCGATGTGGATGGTCACGTCGGCGTCGGACATCAGGAGCGCCTGGCGGTCGGTGTTGACGGCGATGAACTCGACACCGCGCACGCCAGCCTCGACCATGCGGTTGACGGCGTTCGTGCCGCCACCGCCGACTCCGACGACCTTGATGACTGCCAGGGAGTCTCCTGCGTAGTTAGGCATTCTATCATCCTCCACGGTGCTGTGTTCGGTTGCTGGCTCCAAGCGCGCAAAGGCACGCCTGCCGCGTGCGGACAGACTTTGAGAAATTATTGTACACGACCCCTATCGGTTTGCAACGCACAAAGCAGGGGAATGAGCAAGGGAAACAGGAAAACTACGCGTCCAGATCGAGCCCCACCGGGCAGTGGTCGCTGCCGAGCACCTCGGGGTAGAGGGAGGCCGCTCGCACCCGGGGCATCAGCTCCTCGCTCACCAGGAAGTAGTCGATGCGCCAGCCGGCGTTGTTGGCCCGGGCGTTGAAGCGGTAGCTCCACCAGCTGTAGGCGCCCGCCTCCTCGGGGTGCAGGCGGCGGAAGGTGTCGGCGAAGCCCGCGTCGAGCAGGGCCGAGAAGGAGGCGCGCTCCTCGTCGGAGAAGCCGGCGTTGCCGCGGTTGGGCCCGGGGTTCTTCAGGTCGATCTCCTGATGCGCCACGTTGAAGTCGCCGCACATCACCACGGGCTTGGCCCCGATGCTCTCGCCGCTCGGCAGCGTCCCCTGCTCGAGGCCGGCGCAGAAGTCGCGGAAGGCGCCGTCCCACTCCAGTCGATGGTCGATGCGGGCCAGGCCGTTCTGGGCGTTGGGGGTGTAGACGTCCACGAACCAGAAGGGCTCCAGCTCCAGGGCCACCACGCGGCCCTCGGCGTCGAGGTGGCCGATGCCGAGGCCGTGGAGCGCGCGAGAGGCCTCCTGCCGGGAGAGGACGGCCGTGCCGGAGTAGCCCTTGCGCTCGGCGTAGCTCCAGTACTGGTGGTAGCCGGGCGCGGCGAGCTCGACCTGGCCGGCCTGGCACTTGGTCTCCTGGAGGGCGAAGACGTCGGCGTCGAAGGCCTCCACCACGTCCTCGAAGCCCTTCTTGAGCACGGCGCGGATGCCGTTGACGTTCCATGAGACAAGGCGCATGGCCAGGGCCTCCTTCAGGTCGGGCGGCCCGGAGGGGTCCGGGCCGGGGGCTCTCGGCGCCCTACTTGTGGTAGGGCTCGCCGCGGGAGATTTTGAAGGCCCGGTAGAGCTGCTCGAGCAGCACCACGCGCGCCAGGTTGTGGGGCAGCGTTATGGGGCCGAAGGACAGGGTCTCGTCGGCGCGGGCCAGCACCGCCTCGCCGATGCCCGTGGAACCCCCGATGACGAAGGCCACGTCGCTCGCGCCATCCAGGGCCAGCGCGTCCAGGCGGGCCGAGAGCTCCTCGCTCGTGCGCGCCTTGCCGTCGATGGCCAGGGCGATGACGTGGGCTCTCTCGGGAAGGCGGCTCAGGACCGAGCGGCCCTCCGCTGCCCTCGCCGCCCCTTCCCCGCCAGCGCGGGCCGGGTCGACGTCGGCCACCTCGGCCACGGACACCCGGACGTAGGGGCCAAGGCGCTTCAGGTACTCGGCGCAGGCCTCAGCCCAAAAGCGCTCCTTGAGCTTGCCCACGGCGACGACGGTGACGTTCATGCAGCCGTCCCCCGCCAGTCGGCGCCGACGAGCACGAGGAAGTTGCCGGTGAAGATGTAGTCGCCGTCATCCTGCTCCGCCCGGCCGCAGCCGAGGGCCTCCACGATCTCCTCGGCGTAGCGCCGCTGGCCCTCCTCGGTGTAGATGACGAGGGTCTCCTCGTAGTCGGAGCGGTTGGCGTTGGCCACCGACGTGGTGTAGCCAAGGCCCTCCACCACCGCCTGGGCCTGGGCGCCGGCGCCGGAGATGTCGGAGCCGTTGCGGATGGAGACCGCCCCCGAGCGCTGGTTGGCCCCTCCGGCCGAGGCGAAGGCGATGCCCGTGGCCGGGTCGATAGAGTCCTCGGCGAGCGGGGGCAGCCCTTGGTCTATGCGCTGCATCATCTGGCGCCAGTCGGCCTCGTCCATGACCTCCCACCAGACGTCGTCGATGTAGGCGGAGGTGGTGGGGTTCATGGCGGTGTAGAAGCCGCTGCCCATGTCGATGCCGCGCATGCTGTTGGCCAGGGTCAGGATGTCGCCCACGCTCATGTCGGTGGTGACGTACTGGGTGAGGGCCTGGACGGTGCCGAGCATGGTGGGGGCGTCGGACTGGAGGAGCTTCTCCAGGATGGCGCTCACCACCAGGCGCTGGTTGGCGGCACGGTAGCTGTCGCCGCTGCCGTAGCCTTCAAAGGTGTTGCGGCTGCGGCAGAGGATGAGGGCCTCCTCGCCGTCGAGGGTCTGGCGGCCCGCGGGCACGTAGCCGCCGGCGTCGGGGTCGTCGATCTCCACGGCCACGTCCACGTCGATGCCCCCGAGGGCGTCCACCACCTCGCGGAAGCCGTCGAAGTTGATCTCGGCGTAGTGGGCCACCGGCACGCCCGCCAGCTTCGAGACCACCTCCACGGTGTAGGCGGCCCCGCCGATGGCGTGGGCGGCGTTGATCTTCTGCTTGCCGTACTCGGCCATGTCCACCTGGGTGTCGCGCATGAGCGAGACGATGGCCACCTTCTTGTCCCGCGGGTCGATGCGGGCCAGCATGAGCGAGTCGGTGCGGAAGTTGTCGCCGGCGAAGTCGTCGGAGGACATGCGGTCGGTGGAAGCGTCGGTGCCCATGAGCACCATGTAGAACGGATCGCCCGCCGGCGCGCGCTCGAGCACCGAAAGCAGCTCCGGGGTCATGCCGTCGTTCATGTTGGACTGGAGATGCATCACGTAGGCGAAGGCGCCGCCCGCGCCCACGAGGACGAGGGCCAGCACCGCGACGAGGCAGCGCTTCAGGATGGAGCGCCGACGGCGCCTCTTGCGGACCTCGGTGTAGTTGCGGGAGTCCCCGCCGCGGGAGTAGGGGTTGTCCGAGGCGTAGGCCGAGCGGCTGAAGGCCGCCGCACCTCCGCCCGAGGAGAGCCCCTCGTCGTAGAGCGCGCCCAGGGCCGCATCGGCCCCGGAGCCGTCGTGGGCCCCGCGCCGCGCCCGCCGCCGCGAGCGCTCGGTGCGGTAGGCGCTGCGGTCGTAGGAGCCTCTTTCGGACATCTTTGCCATAGGGACCATTATGAGCGAAGGGGCGGAAAGCGCAACAAAGGCCCCTCCGCGCCCGCGAAAAAGACAGAACGCCAGGCAGAAGGCCTGGCGAGCATGGACGGCGTGGCGCCCCTGAGAGGACTCGAACCTCCGACGCACGGTTTAGGAAACCGACGCTCTATCCGCTGAGCTACAGGGGCGCGGCCGTTAGATTCTACCACCTTTTCGTTGCCCGCGTAGCCTCAGGCTGGTACAATGCTGCTTTGCGTGCAACGAGGCGGGCCGTTAGCTCAGTTGGTAGAGCAGGGGACTTTTAATCCCAAGGTCGCGGGTTCGAATCCCTCACGGCCCACCATCCTTCGGGCACGTCGCATCGCTCGTGGCAATGGGGTATCGTCCAACGGCAGGACTCTGGTTTTTGGTACCAGCTATCTAGGTTCGAATCCTGGTACCCCAGCCATCCCGGCGCCGCATTCGCCGGTCGCCTTCCGCCTCGCCAGGCCACGGGCCGGCCTTCCGCCCATCCCTCGCAGAGCCCCCAGCCGCGCTGGCGGGCCCAGGCCCCGAGGCCGCACCCGCCCGCTGCCCTTCCCTCCGAGCTCGCGCCTAGGCCGGGAAGCGCAGCATCAGGTAGACCGCGGCCACGGCCACCGACCCCAGCATGATGGGGAAGCCAACCTTGAGGAACTGCACGAAGGTTATCTCGTGGCCGTTCTTCTTGGAGATATCCGAGAGCACCACGTTGGCGCTGGCGCCGATGAGCGAGCCGTTGCCGCCCAGGCACGCGCCGAGGGACACCGCCCACCACAGGGGCGTGACGTCCATGCCCGTGGCCTCCATGGAGATCAGGATGGGGATCATGGTGGCCACGAACGGGATGTTGTCGAGGAACGCCGACACCACGGCCGAGGCGAACACGAGCACCAACATGGTGAGGAACACGTCGCCGCCCGTGACGTCCACGAGCCCCTGGGCCAGCATGCCGATGACGCCGGTCTCGGTCATGGCGCCCACGATGACGAACAGCCCCGCGAAGAACGCGAGGGTGGTCCACTCCACCTGAGAGAGGGCGTGCTCGATGGACTCGCGGGAGATGAGCAGGATGAGTCCTGCGGCGCCCAGGGCGATGACGCTGGACTCCAGGCCGAAGGTGCCGTGGAGCATGAAGCCGACCACCACGAGCGCCATCATGACCGCCGAGATGCGCAGCAGGCGCCGGTCCTTGATGTAGTCCGCCGGGACGAGCTGCATCACCTCCTCGGTGGCCTGGGCGTCCGCCCTCATCTTGCGGCCGTACATGAAATAGAACGTGACGATGAGCAGCGCGAGGATGACCACCACCACCGGCGCGTCGTAGACGATGAAGTCGGCGAACTGGAAGCCCGCTGCCGAGCCGATCATGATGTTGGGCGGGTCGCCGATGAGGGTGGCCGTGCCGCCGATGTTGGAGGCCATGATCTCGGCGATGAAGAACGGCACCGGGTTCACCTTGAGCAGCTTGCACAGCGTCAGCGTGACCGGCCCCATGAGCAGCACTGTGGTGACGTTGTCGAGGAAGGCGGAGAACACCGCCGTGAGCAGCACGAACAGCATCATGATCTTCCATGGGCTGCCTTTGGCCACGTGAGCGCACTTGACGGCCATGTACTCGAAGACCCCCGAGAGCTTCACCACGGCCACGAACAGCATCATGCCGAGGAGCACGCCGAGGGTGTTGAGGTCCAGGTGCCCCATGGCCTGCTCGAAGGAGAGCACGTGGAGCGACAGCAGGAGCACGGCGCCCACGAGGGCCACCAGGGCCCGGTGCACCTTCTCCGATATGATGACGGCCAAGGCCGCCACGAACACGACGACGGAAACGATCTGGTTGACATCCATATATATGTAGCGGGTCGGCGCGATGACCTCAGGGCCCAGGGGCCGGCCCTCCCCTTCCTCTCTCGCGAAGGCCGCAGGCCCGAAGGCCTGCGCCCTGGTGATTATATAACCGAAAGGCCGCGCGGCAAGGCGAGCCTTGGGTATACTTGTCGGCATCGGATTTCAACGGCAGCGGGCGGGTCGGCCGCCTCGGCACGAAGGAGCACCCATGGGATTGAGGCTGGCAGCGGCGAAGGCGACCGGGGCGGTGCTGACGTTCGGCCTGCACGACGTGCTGCGCCGCCCGGCGGCGAACATGCCCGGCAAGATCGCCCTCTACGTCGACCCGCACCTCATCGGCGACCTGCGCGGCAAGCTGCGCCGCGGCTCGGTGGTGGTGGTGGGCACCAATGGCAAGACCTCCACCACCAACCTGCTAGCCGACGCCCTGGTCTGCGCAGGCCAGGGCGTCATCTGCAACCGCACGGGCGCCAACCTGGACTCGGGCATCGCTACGGCCCTGCTGCAGCAGCCTACGGCCGACTGGGGCGTGTTCGAGAGCGACGAGCTGTGGCTGGCCAAGGTGACGCCGGGCCTGCAGCCGACCTACGTGCTGCTGCTGAACCTGTTCCGCGACCAGCTGGACCGCTGCGGCGAGATAGACCGCATCCAGGAGAGCATCGTAGGCGCCCTGGCCGCCTCGCCGAGCACCGTGCTGCTGTACAACGCCGACGACCCCCTCTGCGCCATCATCGCCGAGAAGGTCCCCAATGCCTCGGTGGCCTTCGGCATCGACGAGGACCTGGGGCTCGCCCAGAACACCGTGGCCGACGCCCAGATGTGCCAGCGATGCGAGGGCATGGTGGCCTACGAGTGGCGCCAGTACGGCCAGCTGGGCAAGTACCGCTGCCCGAGCTGCGGGTTCGAGCGGCCCACCCTCGCCGTGGCAGCGCGGGCCGTGAGCCTGGGCGCCCAGGAGGCCTCCTTCGACGCGGTGGCCCTGGACGGCACAGGCGACGAGGCGGTGCGGCTGCGCACCGCCCAGCCGTCGCCCTACGTGGCCTATAACCTGCTGGCCGCCTGGTCCGCCGCTCGCCGGATGGGCGTCGGAGCCGAGGCGTTCCAGCGGGCAGTGGACGAGTTCGACCCGCAGAACGGCCGGCTGCAGTCCTACGCCGTGAAGGGACGCCCCGTGCTGCTCAACCTGGCCAAGAACCCCACGGGCTTCAACCAGAACCTCAAGATTATCGAGCGGGACCAGGGACCCAAGGCCGTGGCCCTCTTCCTGAACGACCGGGAGGCGGACGGGCGCGACGTGTCCTGGATCTGGGACATCGACTTCGAAGAGCTGGCGAGCCAGGAAGGCTGCCTGGTGTTCGCCGGGGGCACGCGAGCCCACGACATGCAGGTGCGGCTCAAGTACGCCGGCGTGGAGGCGGCGATCGTCTCGGGCATCGAAGAGGTCTTCGCCACCCTGGACGCGCCCGGCTGCCCGCTCGATGGCCGCGCCGCCGTCTACGCCATCGCCAACTACACCGCCCTGCCGCCAGTGCACGAGGCCCTAGGGAGACTGGCCGAGCCAGGAGAGGGGGCGCCGCTGGGCGAGGAGCCGGGCCAGGCCACCTCGCCCTCAAGGGAGGCCGCGGGAGAGGTGGCGGGAAGGCCCCTGCGCGGGCCGGACGAGTCCGACGGCGAGCCAGTGGTGATCGCGCATCTGTTCCCCGACCTGCTGAACCTCTACGGGGACGGGGGCAACGTGCGCGTGCTGGAGCAGCGCCTGCGCTGGCGGGGCATCCCGGTGGAGGTGCGGGCGGCCCGCCATGGGGATCCCATCGACCTCGAGGGGGTCGACCTGGTGTTCCTCGGGGGCGGCCCCGACCGCGAGCAGAAGCTGGCCAGCGAGGACCTCATGGGCCTGCGGGACGACCTTGCCCGCTTCGTCGCCGCGGACGGCCCGGTGCTCGCCATCTGCGGCGGCTACCAGGTGCTCGGGAGGCGCTGGCTCCTCGGCGAGGAGGAGGTGGAGGGCCTGGGCATCCTGCCCATGGAGACGCGACGGCCCGGCACCTCGGCCGATCGCCTCATCGGCGACGTAGCCCTTCGCAGCCCCCTGGCCAAGCGCCCCGTCATCGGCTACGAGAACCATGCCGGCCGCACGTACCTCGACGAGGGGGCCGCCCCCTTCGGCGCCGTGGCCTCGGGCAAGGGCGGCAACGACGACCAGAGCAAGGCCGACGGGGCGCGCTTCCGCAACGTGGTGGGCACCTACCTGCACGGGCCCTTGCTGGCGAAGAACCCGGAGGTGGCCGACTGGCTGGTCCAACGGGCCCTGGAGCGCCGCAGCGGGCGGACGGGAGCTACCGCCCCGCAGCTCCAGCCGCTCGACGACAGCGCAGAAGCCGCAGCCAACGAGGCCATGGCGCATCGGCTCGGCGTGGCCTGACCAGCGCCCGCGCCCGCGACGGGCGGGAGGGCGAGGGGTTGGGCGGATTGGCGGCGAGCGAGGCTGCCTGGCGCCGTCTCGGGCGAGCGGGATGGGCAGCGCGCGGCCTTCGCGCGCCTAGAACGCGATGCCCAAGGCGGCCACCACCAGCCCCCAGGCCACGCCCATGACGTAGAGCCCGGCGATGATGGCCAGGTTCTGCCGCCAATGGCGGTTGGCCCGCACCAGCACCAGGAGCCCCACCCCCGCGGACGTCAGCAGGCCGGCCAGCATGGCCCCAGCTCCGAGGACGCCGTCGAGGTAGAGCTGCGCGACCACCACGCTGGCAGCACAGTTGGGGATGAGCCCCACTAGGCCCGTCGCCGCCACGGCAAGGAGCGAGTCGCCGCCGAGGGCCGCTTCGAGGGCCTCCTCCCCCACCGTCTCGAGCACGGCGTTCAGCGCGATGGTGATGACGAAGATGAACAGCGTGACCTGGACCGTATGGATGAGCGCGCTCTTCAGGATCCCCTTCCAGCCGCCATCGTGACCGTGGTCGTGGCAGTGGGCCTCGTGGGTGCAGCCGGCGGCGCAATCGTCATGGTGCTCGTAGACCAGCTCAGGACTCGCGGCGCAGGTGGCGCAGTCCTCCTCGCAATGGCATCGGTCCCGCTCGCACAGCTCGTGGATGCGTAGCCGCTGGTCGTCGCGGCGCGCCAGGCGGACGGCAGCGTCCACCACGAAGCCCATCACCATGCCGATGACCACCTTCGCGCCCAGCACCTTCAGGATGGTGGCGGCCGGGACCTGCTCGGCCAGGAAGATGGGCAGCATCTCGTCGGAGGTGGACAGGAACACGGCGAACAGGGTGCCCAAGGTGATCACCCGGCCTGCATAGAGCGTTGCTGCAGCCGCCGAGAAGCCGCATTGGGGCACCACGCCCAAGAGCGCGCCCACGATGGGGCCGGCGGCGCCCGCGCGCTTGACCGCCTGCTGGGTGCGGCCGGCGGTGCGGTGCTCCAGCCACTCCATGGCCAGGTACGTGGCGAACAGGAACGGGACGAGGTACAGCGTGTCGGCGACCGAGTGCTCCAGCACGTGGCCGGCTATGTCGAAGAAGGCATCCATGGGGCCCATTGTACGCCAAGGCGCCTGACGGTCCGCGAATCCTCGGGCCTCTGTCAGGGAGCGGTAGGGTTTCTCTGTTTGCTACGTCACTTCCCCTGCCATTATGGAGCCGGTTCGTTTATCATGTTGGGAACACATCAGGACCCTTCGACCCACTCGAGGAACCAATGGAAATCATCTTACGGCTTGACCGCGTTATGGCTGACAGGAAAATATCCTCCCAGGACCTGGCGAAGAGGATCGGGCTCACCCCTGTCATGCTCTCTCGCATCAAGACCGGCAAGATCAAGGCCATGCGCCTGACCACCCTCGCTGCCATCTGCGACGCCCTTGACTGCACGCCGGGCGACATCCTGGAGGCGAAGCGGGTGGAGAAGCCCGGGGACGAAGCAGGGGAGACGGCCTAGGCTCGACAAAATCCATGCGGGCCGCATCGCAACCGATGGCAAAGCCCTTGAGCGCTCAGGCGAGCTCATTCGATGCTAAGGTCACTCCATTAGGGGAATTATCGGCAATGTCAGCCGCATCGATTGGCT
The DNA here is from genome assembly GCA_947564525.1 of uncultured bacterium. Lineage (GTDB taxonomy): Bacteria > Actinomycetota > Coriobacteriia > Coriobacteriales > Eggerthellaceae > D16-63. The sequence goes on from CANOCK010000031.1 coordinate 18,129, forward strand.
AGGGCCATCCATTACCCCTTTTCACCCCCTTTCCTGCCGGCCGGAAAACGCACTATCAGGCGTTGCATAATGTAAATCTGTG
>CANOCK010000032.1 GCA_947564525.1 uncultured bacterium
ACCCTTGTTGAGAACGCCATTGCCATCATTTGCGGAATCCCCTTCGCCCCTCGATTGCAAAACAACATAATTATTACGAATCGTACCAGTTCAAAGGACATTTCCGCAACGTTCAAAACATGACGCAGCAACATGACGCAGGACGGGGATGACGTCATCATATGATTCAAAGCGGCGTAAGGGCCAGGAGAACCGGGCGGTTTCAAGCGGTCATCGCACCATCGGATGGTGGAAGGTGACCTAAGATGAAACACGACAGCAAGACCAGATATGAGGCATTGCAAGCGGCAAGGAACGGAGCGACCCTTCGTGAAGCGCAGGACCTTGTCGGCGTCAGCCGCGAGACCGTGAGGAGATGGCGCTCTTCGGAGGGGACCTCCCTTCTCGTCGGATGCGGAGGGGGCTCCATCGTGGCGAAGGGAGACCGAGCAAGCGCGAAGCCCGCAAGGCTCGACCTCGCGCAGAGGCTCGTCATCGCGAGCGGCCTTGCAGCGGGCAGCGCCCACGAGCAGATCGCGCGTGGCCAACATGCTGCCCGCCATCCTGGTCGCCCCCATCCTGACGTTCCTGCCCATCGCTTGGTAAGGGCGACGGCAGCGCTGTTCGTCGAGCTTATCATCCAGCTCTGCTCGAGGGGCCCCTTGCCGTTCACTGCGCTCGGGGTGGTACAATGCCGATGTCTAGGCGAGCCTTCGGCACGTTAGCCCTTCAACGGAAAGGAAGCCCCCGTTGATAAGCCCCTTGGAACTGTGCGCCCTAGAGAGCATGGGGGGAGTCGAGACGCTTTCGGGAGACGAGTGCAGCGACGTTCGCTCCGTTCGCGAGGTGGCCATCTTGGATGCCGAGCCCTTGACGGGCGCCTATGACGCCTTTCATCAAGGGGATGCCGTTTTCACCTCGCTGGGATTCTCAGGGGGCGACCCTCGATCCGTCGACAGCGCCCTCGAAAGACTTTTCGAACGGAACATCACCTGCGTGTTCATCAAAGACACCTTTCCCTACGATCCTCATGAGCGCGTCCTGCAGGCTAGCCGCAAACGGAAGATCCCGCTGTTCCGCTACAGCTCAGGTTTGCTCGAGCAAATCATCACGGAAGCCAGGGATCTGATCGCCCTCGCCGAGCAGGAGGACAAAACCGAGCAGGAGCTCAGGACGCTCGTGAACGGCCTGTATCGAGAAGAGATCGCCCGCGAATTCTCTCGGATCACGGGTTTGACGGGCGATCGCGTGCAGGCCCTCATGCTCGCGGTGTCGGAAGGGGACCGCCTCACCCTCTCGGCTCTGTGCTCCCATGTATCGGAGCAGCTCAAAACGACCTATCGACCGGAGGATTTCCGCGTTATCCGCTTCGATGGGAACGCCCTGATCTTGCTGGCCCTCGCCCAGGGCCAGCAGCCGCTGGACGAGGAACGCGCCCGAGCTCTCATCGCCGGCTTCGGGTCGCGCGCCTACGCAGGCTGCTCCGAGGCGTTGCCGGCAGGAGACGTGGCCCTGACTCTTCAGGAAGCCGCCGGCTGCCTGTCGTCAGCTGCGGAGCGCGGGCGCTCCGCTTTGGGATGGCGCTCTTTGGGGCCGGATGCGTTCTCGGTAGCCTGCCGTTCCAGCCTGCTCATGCAAAGCGCTTGCGAATCCGGATTGGCCCGATTAAGGGCCTGGGATTGCGACAACCACGGGGACCTCGAGCAAAGTATGCGAGCCTACGTGGCCGCGGGCGGAAGGACGGAGGACGCTGCCTCGCTTCTCTCCCAGCACCCTAATTCGATGAGGAACAGGCTGGCGCGCGCAAGGAGCGTGCTCTCCCTAGCCCAAGCGACTGACAAGGAATTCTTCGCCTACCTAGCCATGCTGTTCCTTTGACGGGCCCGTCTCTCCAAGGGCCCCGTCTTCATTGGAGTTCGCCACAACGATCCCCTGAATACTCTGTGGCCGTCCATACCGGTCCGATAACCCCTGCCGCCTATGCTGTTGAAAGCCTCAAAAAAGAGGCTAACCGCTTACGGCAGAGGAGATGGCATGGAGATCAAGGACTTCAAAGTCGAGCAATGGATGAACCTCTGGGAGACGAAGTGCACGTACAACGTGGCCGAGACCTGCGTGTACTCCCTTTCTCTCGACCAGCTGTTCGAGCTGTGCGGAGGGGACAAGAACGCGTTCCTCAACAGCTTCTCGACCCGCCGCATGACCTACGGCGACATCGAGGGGCGTCCGGACCTGCTCGAGGGCATCACCAAGCTCTACCGGACCGTCGAGCCCGGGCACGTCATTCCCACCCACGGGGCTGCAGGGGCCAACGAGCTGGTTCTCACCACGCTCGTCAACCCCGGCGACCACGTGGTCTCGGTGATGCCCACCTATCAGCAGCTCTACTCGATCCCAGAGATGTGCGGCGCCAAGGTGGATATCCTGCACCTTGAAAAGGAGAACGGCTACCACGTGGACGTCGACGCGCTGGACAAGCTCGTCACCCCGGACACGAAGCTCATCTGCATCAACAATCCCGACAACCCCACGGGCGCCCTTCTTGACGGGGACACCCTGCGAGCCATCGTGGAAATCGCCCGCACGAACGATGCCTGGCTCCACTGCGACGAGGTGTACCGCCACTTGAACCAAGGCGACGAGTACGCCGAGTCGGTCGTCGACCTTTACGACAAGGGCGTGGCCGTCAGCTCGATGAGCAAGGTGTGGTCGTTGGCCGGCATCCGCCTTGGCTGGTGCGTCACCAAAAGTCCCGAGCTGCGGCGCAACTTGCTCTCTCATCGCGACTACAACCTGATCTCGTGCGGCCTGTTCGATGAGGCCGTGGGCGCCTACGCACTGGCCCATGCTGACGTGCTGCTCGAGCGCAGCCGCCGCATCGTGCGTGAGAACCTGGCTACGCTCATGGAGTGGGTCGATTCCGAGCCGCACCTCTCCATCGTGAAACCAGAAGCGGGCACGACGGCGCTCATCTACTACGATTACAACATCGACTCCTATGACTTCTGCACCAACATGATCAAGACCACCGGCGCCTTCGTCACTCCGGGTGACTGCTTCGAGGAGCCGAAGAGCTTCCGTGCTGGCTACGGCTACTCCGACGATCCGGATGACCTGCGCAGCGGTCTGCTCGCCATCAGCGAGTACCTGCGCACGCTGGAATAACCGACCCCTCCAGCGGAAGGCGATGTGCCATGAGCAAGTTTCTGAGCAATCGGTTCAAGAATATGCAGCCTTATCGTCCCGGCATTCAGCCGCACGATCGGGACTACGTGAAGCTGAACGCCAACGAGACCACTCTTTCCCCCTCTCCAAAGGTGCGCGCTGCTCTTACCGATGCTCTTGTTGATGGCCTGGGACGTTATGCCGACCCGTACTGCCTAGACTTCCGACGTGCCGTGGCGCAGGCTATGGGCGTTGCGACCGAGGAGGTCTTTGTGGGCAACGGCAGTGACGAAGTTCTCGCCATCGCCTTCCACACATTCTTTGGCGACGAGGTGCCGGTGGCCTTCCCCGATATCACTTACAACTTTTATCGGGACTGGTGCACTACCTTCGACGTGCCCTTCTGCGAGATTCCGCTGCTTGAGGACTTTTCGGTCGATGTAGACGCACTTGCCGCGTTCGATGGCCATGTGGTGCTTGTCAATCCCAATGCGCCGACAGGCATGGTCGTGCCACGCGAGGCCATCGAGCGCATTATGGCCGCTCGTTCCGACCGCCTAGTTATCGTGGATGAGGCCTATATCGACTACGGCGGCGAGAGCTGCGTGCCGCTAATCGGTCGCCACCGTAACCTCATTGTGGTGCAGACGATGTCGAAGTCGCGGCATTTGGCCGGGGCCCACATCGGGTTCGCCATAGCGGCGTCGGAGCTGATCGACGATATGCGCGACGTAAAGTTCAGCGTGAATCCCTTCAATGTGAGCGCACTCACCTCCGCCATCGGCATCGCGGCTATTGAAGATGCCGAGCACCTTGAGGCCTTTGTCGCGGAGAACGCCCGCGAGCGGGAGGAGTTGGCTCGTGAGCTTTGCCGCCGCGGGTTCCATGTTTTGCCCTCCAGCACGAATTTCGTGCTTGCGAAGATTCCAAAGGGTGATGCCGCCGCGCTGACTGGTGCGCTCAAGGAGCACGGAGTGCTCGTGCGCCATTATGACCAGAATCGCATCCGCGACTGGCTGCGCATCACCGTGGGCACTGCCACCGAGAACGCGGCGCTGCTCCAAGCTCTGGATGCGTGCCTTGCCCAGGGCGCTTGTTGCCCGCCGCACCCCGCTGGAGGCGACTGCGCAGAGACGTAGTGAGCAGTCGTATCTGGCGGTTACCCCAACCTGCGCTTTCGATAGAAAAGGAGAAAGCTGATGAGTGAGATTCGCGTGCTTTCGGGAAAGGACGTGGCCTCCTGCCTGTCCATGTCCGAGGTGATCGAGGCGGTGGAATCCACCTACAAGCAGAAGGCCACCGGCGTCGCGGAGGCATGGCCCATGGTCTACCATGCCTTCGAGCCAGGCGTGGCTGATATGGATATCAAATCCGGCGTGCTGGGCGACGCCGGTGTATTCGGCCATAAAACGGTGGCCTGGTTCTCGGAGAACCCCAAGCGGGGGCTGCCCGACCTGTTCGGCCTCATCGTTGTCATGAGCGCCGAGACCGGCGAGCCTGTGGGCGTTGTGGACGGCGCGGGCATTACGGGCCTGCGTACCGGCGCCGCGGGGGCTCTGGGCGCCAAAGCGCTCGCCAACCCCAAATCCGAGAGCCTGCTCATGGTGGGAGCGGGACATCAGGCGCTCTTCCAGATCGCCGCGACCCTGCTTCTGTTCGATGGTTTGAAGGTGGTGCGCGTGGCAAATCCGCACAACCCCGACCGCGCCCGCGATTTGGCGACGCTTCTTCCCCAGAAGCTTTCTGAGCAGTTCGGCATCGAGCGCTCCTCCGTCCGCTTCGAGGCGGTGGGCGATCTGTCCCAGGCCGTCGCGGACAGCGACATCATTATCACGGCTACCATGGCCACCTCCCCGCTCATTGAAAATGCCTGGGTGCGGCCGGGAACGCATATCTCGTGCATGGGCGCCGATATGCCTGGCAAGCAGGAGATAGATCCAGCCATCATCGCCCGGGCGCGCTTGTTCACCGACGACACGGCCAACTGCGCGGGCAACGGCGAGATAGAACTTGGACTCGCCGCCGGCGCTTTTGGCATCGGTCACGTCGCCGGAGAGCTCGGTGAGGTGCTCGTTGGCAAGGTGCCCGGACGAGTGACTCCCGATGATATCACCGTGTTCGATTCGGCAGGAACGGCGCTGCTTGATATCGCCGCCGCCAAAATCGCCCTCGACCGGGCGACAACGCTCGGCCTGGGCACGGTAGCCCCCTTCTAAATCGAAAGCGCCCCGCCCCGATCGGTTCAGGGCGGGGTGCTTTCCGTTAAGCGATTCGCGAAGACAAGGAAAGCGGTCCGAGAAGGACCCTTGGCCGCGCGCGCCCTTAAGCCTGACATGACACAGGACATGACGCAGTAGGACATGACGCAGGACGGGGATAACGTCATCATATGATTCAAAGCGGCGTAAGGGCCAGGAGAACCGTCCTCTTGACTCTGCAGGGCATGGGGTTGTCGGTGCGGCAGATAGAGCGGCTCACGGGAATCGGAAGGGGCGCCATTTAGAAATGCCCGTCGTCCTCTGCTCGGTGATATTGATGACGTTATCCCCGTCCTGCGTCATATCCGTCCTGCGTCATATCTGGAAAGCCGTCCACGCCTGCACCTGCTACTTCTCGTCAGCCGACATGTCCGAGATGGAACTGCGCGCCATCACGCTCGACGACGACCGCTTCACCGGCACGAGCTTCTTCCGCACGAAGCTGACCGGCCTCGACCTTACGTCGTGCCAGCTCAAGGGCTTCGTCGTGTCAGACGCCATGGGCGAGGTGTTCGGCGCGAAGCTGAGCCTCTACCAGGCCGCTGCCCTGGCCCAGCGCCTCGGCATCATCATCAAGGAATAGCCGGCCGACAGGCATGGGGCGAAGACGTGAGTGGCACCTCGCCCCGCTCACGCAACAAACCGTTGCTTTGCCCGGCGCGCCGCCCGCGCGATAATGGGGCCACCAGCCCGCCCGAAGGAAGGAACCGCCATGGCAATGCAGGACACGATCGCGCAGATCCGCGCCGAGAAGGGCCTCACGCAGGAGCAGATGGCCCGCCAGCTCTACGTCACGCGTCAGGCGGTATCGCGCTGGGAAGCCGGCGAGACGTCGCCCAGCATCGACATGGTGAAGCTCATCTGCACCACCTTCCAGGTGCCGCTCGAGCGCTTCTTCGACATGCCCATGGAGTACTACTGCCAGTGCTGCTCGATGCCCATCCCGCAGCCCGAGCTGCACGGCACCGAATCGGACGGCTCGCCCAGCGAGAGCTACTGCAAGTACTGCTACCAGCAGGGCGACTTCACGGCCAAAGGCGTCGACATGGACGAGTTCATCGAGGCGACCGCGCAGATGGAGGCAGACGCGATGGGCATCTCGCGCGAGGAGGCCGTATCCCTCATGGCCACGCTGCTGCCGCACCTGGAGCGCTGGCGGCAAGGCTAGCCGCCCTAGCCCGTAGCTTGCGGGAGGCGCAGCGTGAAGGTGCTCCCCTCCCCCAGGGCGCTCTCCACGGCCACGTCGCCGCCATGGTACGACGCGGCGTGCTTCACGATGGCCAGCCCCAAGCCGGTGCCGCCGGTCTCCTTGGACCGGCTCTTCTCGGTGCGGTAGAAGCGCTCGAATATCTTGGGCAGGTCCTCCGCGGGAATGCCGATGCCCGTGTCCTGCACGCGCACCACGGCCCATGGGCCCGCGGGCGACCCGTCGTCGCCCAGTGCGGCGTCGGCCACCATCGAGCCGCCCTCGGCAGCGGCGCCGTCGCCAGCCGCGCCATCGGCCGCCTGGCTTTCCACCTGCACCGTCACGGAGCCTCCTTCGCCCGTGTAGCGGATCGCGTTCTCCACCAGGTTCGACACCGCCTGCTCTATCAGCGGCTCGCTCCCTTCCGCGTACACCGGCGCCCCGTCAAAGGCAAGGCCCACCTGTCTCTCGCGCGCAAGCGGCCTCAGGCGCTCGCAGGTGCGGCACACCAGCTCCAGCAGGTCGACCGGCGCGCACTCGGCCGCGTCAAAGGAGGACTCGTCCAAGCGCGACAGCGTGAGCACGTCGTTGATCAGCGCGCGCAGCCGCTGCGACTCCAAGTAGATGCGCCCCCCGAAGTCGCGCACGTCCTCCGGCGCCACGAGGCCGCCGGCGATCATCTCCGCCGAGCCGGATATCACCTGCAGGGGCGTCTTCATCTCGTGGGACACGTTGGCCGAGAACTCCCGGCGCAGCCCCTCGGCCTGCTTCAGCTCGTCGTTCTGCCGCTTGAGCTGACGCTGCTGCTGGTCGATGCGCCGCAGAATCGGCTGCATCTCCTCGTAGACGTCGCCAGCCAAAGGGTCGCTCGCATCCAGCCCGTTCAGCGGCCTCATGATGCGCGACGCAAGGAACCGCGACAGCAGCACGACCAGCAGCACGGCGCACGCCACCACGATGCCCACGGGCAGCGCCATGGACCCCAGGAAGGCAAGGAGCGACAGGCGCTCTTCGCTGACGCGGATGAAGTAGCCGTCCTGCAACCGCTCAGCCACGTAAAGGGTGTCCTGCCCCAAGGTGTCGGAATGGCGCACCAGCACGCCTTCACCCTGGCTTCCAGCTTGCTGCATCTCGGGCCGAGACCCGTGGTTGCCCAGCGCGGCGCCCGCTGCCTCGGTATCGCAGACCACCACGCCTGCGGAATCGACGAGCGTGAACCGCTCGGGCCCAGGGAACTGGCTGCGAATTAGATCAACCCGCTCATCGGCAGAGCGCCCTTCCAGCACCTGAGCGCACGTACGCGCCTGTATCACCAGCGCTTCCTCGGAGCGCTTCTCTTCCGCAAGGTACGACACGGTCACCAGCGCGATGGCCGTGGCCAGCACGGCGACCAACGTGAACGAGAGCACCGCGACGAATATGCTGCGCGAGAGGCTGCGCGGGTGCGCGGGGGGCCGAGCGGGGCAGGAAGAGCCCGGAGGGGCAGTCGCGGCGGGTGAAGCGGAGGGGGCGGCGGCACCGGGCACGCCAGCCAGCACCGTCGCGCGGGCCGCAGAATGCGATGCGGAAGCACCCGGCGAGCCAGCCATGGTCACTCCGCTGAGCGCAGCCGGTAGCCCACGCCGCGCACCGTCTCCAGCATGGCGCTCAAGCCCTCTTCGGCCCGGTCGAGCTTCTGGCGCAGCGTCTGCATGTGCACGTCCACCGTGCGCGTGCCGCCGAAGAACTCCGAGCCCCACACGGCTTCGAAGAGCTGAGCGCGCGACAAGGCGCGTCCTGGGTTCTCCATCAGCATCTGAAGCAGCTCGAACTCCTTCAAGGTAAGGCCCACGGCCACCCCCGCGGCCTCCACTCGGTGAGCGTCAGGGTCGAGCGCCAGCTTGCCGCGCACGATGCGGCCTCCCCCGTCCGGCGCCTCGGCCCGCCGGGCGCGACGCAGCAGCGCCTTCGCGCGCGAGACGAGCTCCATCATGGAGAAGGGCTTGGCCAGGTAGTCGTCGGCACCGGCGTCGAGGCCGCTCACGGTGTCCAGCTCCGTGCCCTTGGCAGTGAGCATGATCACCGGCACGTCCCGCAACCGGCCATCCGCGCGAAGCTGCGCCAAGATGCCCAAGCCGTCGACGCCCGGCAGCATGATATCCAGCAGCACCAGGTCAGGCGTGGCCTCTTGGCATGCCGCGAAGAACGCCTCCGCAGCAGGGAAGCCGCGGCCCTCGAAGCCTGCCTGGCGCAGCGCATAGAGCGTAAGGTCGCGGATGTTATCGTCATCCTCCACGTAGAAGACCAGCGGCATCGGCTCGCTCGGCGGCATGAGGCCACCCCTTTCACCTGCTTTTTGCCCATTCTAGCCTACTGGCCTGACGCTTGCGCCGTCCCGGCCGAGGCGTTGCCTGCCAGTTGAAGTTGAAGAGCCTGCGCGCACGCTAGGGGCCATGCACGAGCCGCGCATCCGGTCAGCCGCTCGTTCGTCCCGCGCGCGAGCCCTGCAGAGCGCTGCGCTCGCACGCCATCCGCCCACCAGCCTGCGCCGCGTCGGCCAGCCCCGCGCTCGCTCCCTCGCATCGCGGCTACGAGGCAGGCAGCGGCCCGTTGGCGCTTAGCGGGCTCCCTACCCCAGCGAAGTTGCGCGGACGGCCCGGACGCTCGGGGAGGATCAGCATGACCAGCTTCACCATCAGCGGCACCAAGGGCAGCCAGATCAAGGTCATCACCACGTTGAAGCACGTGTGGGCGTTCGCTATCTGCCGCGCGATGACCTCCACGCCCGCGCCGCTGGGCGGCAGCGCCGCCACCAGGCTAGCGAAGGGCCCGGTAAGACCCACGAACAGCAGGCAGCCCGACAGGTTGAAGATGCAGTGGGCCAGCGCCACGCGCTTGGCGTCGCGCGACTGGCCGATGGATGCCAGCAGCGCCGTCACCGTGGTGCCCAGGTTGTCGCCCAGCAGGATGGGTATCGCGCCCTCCAGCCCTAGGATGCTCGCGCCGTCCGGGCCGGGCTGGGCTGCGAAGTTCTGCAGCACCGCGATGGTGGCGCTGGAGCTCTGCACGATCAAGGTCATCACGGTGCCGACCACCACGCCCAGCACCGGCACGCCCGCTACCTGGGCGATCATGTCGGTGAACACCGGGTTGGACGCCAGCGGCTTCATGACCGACCCCATGGTCTCGATGCCCACGAACAGCAGGCCGAACCCGAAGACCGCCTTGCCCGCCAGCTTCACGCGCTCCTGCTTCGCCACCGTCATGACCAGGAAGCCGAGCGCCACGAACAGCAGGATGTAGTCGGACAGCTTGAACGCGATGATCTGCGCCGTTATGGTGGTGCCGATGTTCGCGCCCATCACGATGGGAATGGCCTGCGGAAGGCGCATCAGGCCCGCGCTGACGAAGCCGATGACCATCACCGTGGTGGCGCTCGAGCTTTGCAGCACCGCGGTGGCGAAGGCGCCAGCCAGCACGCCCAGCACGGGGTTCTTCGTGACCGTCGCCAGGATGGAGCGCATGCGCTCGCCAGCCGCCTCTTGCAGGCTGCCGCTCATCAGGCCCATGCCGTATAGGAAGATGGCGAGGCCCCCCAAAAGGCCCAGCCCTATCGTCATGATCTCGCTCACGCTCGCGATGCCTTCCTGCTCGCTTCCCTTTGGCCCATGCCGCAGCCATGAGTCTAAGGAAGCTGCGTACGAACGGGGTAAGGGGAAGGTAAAGCCTTTGTAAAGTCGCAGGGCGAGCAGGGGGCGCGGCGCGCTCACGCGGTGGGGCCACGGCCTGTTGCCCACCGCGGCTTGTGCGTGAGCGGTGCACGTCCCCTGTTCATGCGGACGCGGCGCCTCCTGCATCGCGCCTTGCGTCACGAAGCATCGCGCACGACGGATAGCTGCGTAGAGTCCAGCAGCCCTTGTACGGCGCGGCGGATGTGCTCTGGCGAGCGATAGGCCTCGGCGGTCATGCCCAGAACCTCGCCTGCGATGCGGCTGTCGAGCTTGAACATCGTCCCCAGGATGAAGATGCACCGGTCCTCGGGCTCAAGGCACTGCAGCATGACGTTGGCGCACGACATCTTTCTACGTGTGCAGGTGGATGCCCCCGTCGACCATGAAGGACTGGCCGGTCAGATAGGCCCCATCATCGCTCACCAGGAACACGATGAGCGGCGCGCAGTCCTTCTCGGTGGTGCCGATGTAGCCCACGAGCGCGCGGCCCTCCAGGCTCTTCAGGGCCTCCGGCTGGGTCTCGCGGAAGGTGTCGGTAGCGATGATGGGCAGGAACACGTTGGCCGTGATGCCGTCGCGGCCCCACTCGCGAGCCGCCGTGCGGGTGATGGCGCGGATGGCCTCCTTGGCCATGCCATAGGCGCCGAACCCCGCGTTGCCGTCGTAGCCGGCAGCCGAGGCGGTGTTGATGATGCGCCCGTGGCCGCTGGCCTTCAGGTGGGGGTAGCACTCCTGCATGAACAGCAGGGTGGCCAGCGCGCCGCTCTTGTAGGCGGTGAGCGCGTACTCTTCGTCGATGTCGTTGATCTCGCGATAGAGCATGGCTCCCTGGGCGCAGTTCACTAGGATGTCCACGCCGCCGAAGCGCTCGACGCAGGCTCCCACGGCTGCCTTGATCTGGACGGGGTCGGTCACGTCGCACACGACAGGCAGAACCTCGGCGCCCTCCGCGGCCATCTCGTCGCGCAGGTCGTTCAGATTCTCCAGCCGTCGCGCGCAAGCGCATACCTTCGCGCCCTGGCGCGCTAGCACGGTGGCCAGGCCGCGACCCACCCCCGAGCTCGCTCCGGTGACGATGGCCACTCGACCCTCAAGGTTCTGCATAAGTCGCTCCTTCTCGTAAAGGCAATATGCCCTATTATCCCACCGGCACCTAGACGTGAACGGGAAACCCGCAGACATCCTTGCTGGCAAGCCTTGCTCCTGCGCGCACGCACGCTTTTCTGGGGGATGCGCGGCAGAGCGAGGCGGGAGCGGCGAGCCGCCGCCTCGCTCCGATGCCCCGCTAGTGGATGCCGGGCCACACGGCGCCGGTGGCAGGCACGGGCACGTCGGCGTTCTTCTCGTCGGTGGGGATCACCCCGTAGCCCTTCAGCAAGCCGTAGATGTCGGTGCCCTCGATCTCCTTGAGGCCCTTGCTCACCATCAGCTTCTCTATCAGGCTCATGTTCATGTCGGTGGCGGGCCTGCCGTCGCGCAGCAGCACGGTGGCGTTCAGCAGCGCGCGCAGGTCGAAGGCGCTGCCCCACACCTCGGGCACGCCGCGGTCGATGTCCAGCAGCGTGTACACCGCCTCCATGCCGGTGCGCATGGAGTACTCGGTGGTGAAGATGGTGTCGCGCGGCGTCTCGGCGAACTGGCCGATGAACGCGAAGTTCACGGCGCCCTCGGGCACGACGTCGGGGCGGTCGCCCGCGGCGCGCGGCATGAAGAACGCGGTGATGTAGGGCATCATGCAGGGCACGGTGTTGGCGCTGTTGGTGGCCAGGTCCTCGATCTGGTCCTCCGGCACGCCCAGGTGGTACAGCCATTCCTCGCATATCTCACGCCCGGTGCAGTCGCGCATGGGCTTCTTCACGTAGTCGCCCGGCACGTCGGTGAACAGGCCGTACAGCCACACGCACACCTGACCCTCAGGCTGCTCGCGGAACTGCGGCTGGCGGTTGATGGTCCAGCTGAGCAGCCAGCTGGAATCCTTCACGGAAACGATGCCGCCGGTCACCACGCCGCCAGAGAGCGGGTCGCGCTTGCAGATGGCCTCGATGTAGGGCAGGATGCGCTCGTCCAGCGTGGTCACCGTGGCGCTCTCCCAGTTGCTCTTGGCCGGGTCGCCGCAGAACTTCTCGGGGCGGCCGAACGCCGGGTCCTGCTCGGCGATGCGCCTCCACAGGTCCCAGCCGTCGCCCGGGGTGAGCTCGGGTGCGTACTGGGCCGGCTCATCCTGGCTGCCGAACGACGAGTGGGCCACCAGGCTGCCCGGGGTGATGAACACCAGGTCGTCCTCGGTCAGGCTGATGACCTGCTCCTCAGGCGCCGGCGCCGGGCTGGCGTCGGCCTGCACGCCCGTGGCGGCGTCGATGGCCGCAGGGCTCTCCTCGAGCAGGTAGCGGATCTCGGTGGCCACCTTGCGCGGGCCCTCGGCCGCGTCCTCGCAGGAGAACCGCACGTCGGTCACATGGGTGTTGAACCAGAAGTCCACGCCGTGGTCCTTCAGGTAGTTCACCATGGGCAGGATCATCGACTCGTACTGGTTGTAGCGCGTGAACCGCAGGGCGCTGAAGTCGGGCAGGCCGCCCACGTGGTGGATGAAGCGGGTCACGTAGCGCTTCATCTCGAGCGCGCTGTGCCAGTTCTCGAATGCGAACATGGTGCGCCAGTACAGCCAGAAGTTGGAGTCCAGCACCTCGTCGGAGAAGTAGTCGGTTATGAGCTTGTCCTGCAGGTCCTCCTCGGGCGTGAAGAACAGGTTCATGATCTCCATGCAGGCCTTGTCGGACAGGTCGAACTTGTTGTCGGTGTGCGCGTCCTTGCCGCGGTCGACGGTGGCGCGGCACAGCGAGTAGTTGGGGTCGCGCTTGTTGAGCCAATAGTAGTAGTCCAGCACGCTCACGCTGGGGTCCTCGATGGAGGGGATGTCGCGGTAGAGATCCCACATGACCTCGAAGTGGTTGTCCATCTCGCGCCCGCCGCGCATGGTGTAGCCGAGCGCCTGGTAGCGCCAGCCGTCGCAGCCGCCGCCCGCGCGCGGGTCGCGCTCGAGGATATGGATGCGATCGCCGGGCATGCGCCCGTCGCGCACCAGGTAGCAAGCAGCCGTGAGCCCGGCCAAGCCGCCGCCCACGATGTAGGCCGACTTGCCCTCGACGCCCTCAGGCTTCAGGGGGTGGGCGAACGCCTCGTAGTTTCCGCTGGAGTAGTACATGGTCTCACTTCCTCAGGTCGGGCCTTCGCGCCAGGCTGCCAAGGAGCGGCCGTAGGGCGCAGTCTCTCACCTGTCTATGATGGCACCGGCGACAAGAGCCGACAGGGCGGCGCGCCGAACCGTCACGGGACCGTTGGCAACCTGTGAAGGCGGCGAAGGGTCGCTTCGGAGGCCAGCGGGCTCGATGTCGTGCATGTGACCATCTGCGAGCGCCCGTGATGCGGGAACTTCCGAGCCATATCCCCGTCGGTGCGGAGGATTTGCGCACGTGCCCATCATGACGCCAAGGCCGATGCCGGGCGCAAGAAGCGCTTCGCGCGGATGCTCGTGCCCCTCGGCGAGCACTTGAGGCCGACAGCGGTCAGGTGGGACGTGGCCGCGACATCGCACGTCAGGCGAACAGGGCCTCAAGGTCGCCGTAGCCCTCGGCTGCCAGCTGGCCAGCTGGTATGAAGCGCAGGGCTGCGCCGTTGATGCAGTAGCGCTGGCCGCCGAGCTGCGCCGGCCCGTCCGGGAACACATGCCCCAGGTGGCTGTCGCCCTGGGCGCTGCGCACCTCGGTGCGCGGCATGCCCGGAAGGGAGCCGTCCAGCCGCTCGACCAGCGCCTCGGGGTCGATGGGCTGCGCGAACGCCGGCCAGCCGCAACCGGAATCGAACTTGTCGCGCGACGAGAACAGCGGCTCGCCCGTGGCGGCGTCGACGTAGATGCCCTCTTCGAACAGATGGTCGTAAGGGTGCGAGAAGGGCCGTTCGGTGGCGCCATGCTGGGTCACCTCGTAGGCCAGGGGCGACAGCGCCGCCTGCAGCTCCTCGTCGCTCGGCTTGGGGTAAGCGCGCTTCTCCATGGGGCTCCTTCCGATGTCAGCGGGCGCTGGCAGGGGCTCCGCCAAAGGACCAGGACCAATCTAGCGAAGAGCCGCAGACGGCACGGCCACGCCGAGCGCCTTGGAACGAACCGCTTACCCCGCCGTTGCCAGCGCGCAACCAAGGGCCGCCCGTCCCGAACCACGCGCCATCGTGAACAGGGGGCGTGCGCTGTTCACGCCCGTGCGACCCGGCCAGCATCGACCACCCGAGCCCTGCCGACGCCCGAACCGCAGCGTCAGCCCCGCTCAACCAGCCTATGGGACCGCCCCTAGGCCACAGCCGCAGACGGCACGGTCAGAGGCTCCAAAGCCCTGATGTCCTCCCCGTGCAAGGCAAGGGAGTCCCAGAGGTCGACGTTGCGCTGCATGCCCAGCCAATACTGGGGCGTCGTGCCGAACACGCGCGCCAAGCGCAACGCCATCTCAGGGCTAACCGACCGCCGCTCGCGAACCAGAGCGTTCGCGCTTTGCCGCGTAACGCCCAGGCGCTCCGCCAGCTGAGCCACCGACAGCCCGAAATCAGGCATGAACTCCTCGCGCAGCATCTCACCCGGATGAGTGGGCTTGCGCGCCACCAACAGCATACCCTCGACCGAAGCCCCACCCTTGCCCATAGCCACCTCGCTTAGTGGTAGTCGCATATCTCAACATCGTAGGCATCATGCCCCTCGAATCGAAAGCAGATGCGCCACTGGCTGTTCACGGCAATCGAGCACTGGCCAGCCCGGTCGCCCGTCAGGGCATGCAGCCGATTGCTAGGCGGAACCTTCAAGTCGGACAGCACGTAGGCGTTGTCGACCATGTCCAACCGGCGCAACGCCCGACTCACGATGTCCGTCGGAAGCTTCTTCGACGCGCCATCGCAGAAGAGGCGCTCGGTTTCCTTGTCGGCGAAACTCCGTATCACCGCCGCCCCTTCGGTTGCGTTCCTGCCGCTTCGTTAGGCCAATTGTAACCTGTAACGTTACAAACTACAACACCGAACGTGACTAGGGGACGTCCCCTGTTCACGTCCGTGCGACCTGGCCGGCCCGAGCCGCGTGCTGCGCGCCTCACGCGCCGGCCCCGGCCAGGCTCACCGTGTAGGCGAGCCTGGCGACGGGAGCGGCGTCGCGCACGGGCGGGATGGGAAGGTCGGGGTCGAGCTCCAGGCCGTAGGAGACCGGGATGCGACCGGGGGCGTCGTGCGAGGTCGCAGCCGGGATGGCGAACGTGGAGAGCGCAGGCGGGGAGGCTGTCTGCCCGGCCGTCACCTTGAGGGCGAGGTCCATGCCCTCTCCCTTGAGGGTGGCGGTGAACCTGACCTTCGAAGCTGACCCGGCCCCGAAGATGGCCTCTAGCTCGGGCGCGCCGCCCGCAGGGTCAGGCGAGCCCGAGGAATCCAGCCCCTCGCAGGAGAGCGAGTCCAGGGCCACCGGCACCGCCATGTAGGAGCGCAGCTCGCCGTCGGCGCTCGTGCCGGGCTTGACGCGCACTTGCCCCGTCAGCGAGTCCGCCTCGAAGGTGACGCTGCCCGGGTCGGCCACCGGCACGTCCAGGTCGTAGCGCAGGGTCCAGCGAGCCGTGCAGGAGAGGTCCCCGTAGGTGCCGGCCTTGACGCGCGTGACCCTCGAGCCGTCCTCGGCCGTCGCGTCCTCCACGCCCGCGCCCAGCACCGGCCCCGCAGAGCCGTCCTCGGCGACACCGGAGACGTCCCATCCGTCGAACTGGTAGCCGTAGCGGGTCGGCGTCGGCAGGTCGAAGGCGTCCTCTATGGTATAGGAGGAGCGGGCGTTCGCCGCGAGCTCCCCTCCCGCCGCGTCGTAGGAGATGCTGTAGCCGATCGCCCTCCAGCCAGCGTAGAGGGTGGCGCCCTCCTCCTTGTCCCAGGCAGCCGCGCCCGCCCCTGCGGCCGTGTAGTACTGCCTGGCGCCGGCGGCCGCGAAGTCGGCCTCGTCGTACCAGCCCATGAACTCGTAGCCGCCCCGCACCGGCGCCTCGGCCGATATCGCCGGCATGGCCTGGCCGTAGGTGGCGGTGACGGCGTCGGCCTGCCCGCCCGTGCCTCCGTTGGCGTCGAAGGAGACCTCGTACTCGTTGGCCTCGACCACCGGCGAGAGCGTGGCCGGCCCGGCGGGGCGCACGCCGCCGGCGGCCAGGGGGCGCCCGTCGAGGAGCCAGCCTGAGCACGAGTGGCCCTGCGCCTCCACCCGGAACACGTGGTAGCGCTCCGTGCGGGCGCCGGAGGCCTGCTGCTCGTAGCCGAAGAAGACCGACACCCGGTAGCGCCCCTCGTCGTTCCAGAGCTGCCAGGCCCCCAGGGGCATCGTCCCGTTCGGCGCGACCGTGCCGGAGCCGACCATCGTGTCGGTCCTGTTGCCCGCGGCGTCGTAGGCCAGGTCGTAGGTGTCGTAGGAGAGCCCCTGGGGGCCCGCCTGCACCGTCACGAGGTGCTGGTTGGCGGCCCATCGCGCGTACAGGGTGGCGCCGGAGGCCTTGTCCCAGGGACGGGCCGACCTGCCCTGGGCGTCGTAGTACTGCGTGCCGCCCGCCCACCTGGCGTCGTACCAGCCCTGGAAGGAGAACCCCTCGCGCACGGGCGGCGTCGTGGAGATCTCGGGCATGTCGGCGTCATAGGTGGCCGTGACGTCCTTGGACTGGCCGCCCTTGCCGCCGTTGGCGTTGAAGCTCACGGCATACGTGTTGGCCTTCCAGCCGGCGTAGAGGGTGGCGGCTCCGGTCTTGTCCCAGTTGCGGGCCGAGACGCCCTTCTCCGTGTAGTACCGGGTGCCCTTCGAGTAGTCGGCGTTGTCGTACCAGCCCTGGAACGCGTAGCCGGTGCGGGTGGGCGCGGTCGTGGAGATCTCCGGCATGTCCGCATCGTAGGTGGCCGTCACCTTCGCGGACTGGCCGCCCCAGCCGCCGTTGGCATCGAAGGAGACCTCCCAGGACAGGGCCCTCCACCCGGCGTAGAGGGTGAGGCCCGAGGTCCGCTGCCACTTGCGGGCAGACTTGCCCGCGGCGGTGTAGTACTGGGTGCCCTTGGAGCAGTCGGCATTGTCGTACCAGCCCTGGAACGCGTAGCCGGTGCGGGTGGGCGCGGTCGTGGAGATCTCGGGCATGTCGGCGTCATAGGTGGCCGTGACGTCCTTGGACTGGCCGCCCTTGCCGCCGTTGGCGTTGAAGCTCACGGCATACGTGTTGGCCTTCCAGCCGGCGTAGAGGGTGGCGGCTCCGGTCTTGTCCCAGTTGCGGGCCGAGACGCCCTTCTCCGTGTAGTACCGGGTGCCCTTCGAGTAGTCGGCGTTGTCGTACCAGCCCTGGAAGGAGTAGCCCTCCCTCGTGGGCTTGGTCGTCGAGATGGCGGGCATGGCCATCCCGCGGGTGGCCGTCACCTTCGCGGACTGGCCGCCCCAGCCGCCGTTGGCATCGAAGGAG
>CANOCK010000033.1 GCA_947564525.1 uncultured bacterium
GGATCGCATCGCCGAGAAGGTGATAACCGGCGAGCTGCACGACCGCAGCCACGTGTTGGTGGACATCGGCCCCGAGGGCGACTACGTGTGCGCCATCGAAGGGGCGCTGGAGCTGGGCGACCTGAGCCTGGCTGAGCTCGCCGGCGGCAGCGGCGCCCCCTCGCTCCAAGACCTGGAGACGGAAAGCGACGGCGACCTGGGTCGCAGCGACTCTCCCGCCGAGGTCGAGGCCTTCCGCAAGGCCACGGGCGACGAGTAAGGGGCCTGGCGGCTCCGATGGGGCCGACGGACCGAGCCCCTGTTGCGCACCACTTTGGGAAGGCAGAGGGCAGAATGGGCGACCAAGGCCCCTGCGCTGGATATCCGGCGCAGGGGCCTTCCCTATAGCTTGGCCAAGGTGCCCTCGCAGAGTTCGCGGATCGGCGGCACCATGCGTGTGGCCAGCTCGGCGCCCCCATCGAAGCAGCTGGCCTCTTCTTCGAGCACAGGCAGGTTGGCGATGATGGCGTCAGCGAGGTTGCCCATGAGATTGGCGGCCAGGCTTTCGTCGAGCTGGGCCATGTCCGCGTATCTCCTGAGGTTGCTGCGCCGAAGCCTGCCGAACCGGTTCTCTCCGCCGATGCCCATGGCGAGGCGCCAGCCGCCACGAGGGGAGTCGTAGGGCAATCCCGAGGCGACGTCGTACAGGGGCGCCAGGATGGGCTCGTCGTGCAGGTCGAAGAGGATGGAGTAGTTCTTCCCGTGTGCATCGGGCGCCCCGACAAGGTAGTTGAAGAAGAGCTGTGCGGTGAATGCCCGGACGTTCTGATCGGCATTCTTGTTGCCCCTGAGAAGCTCGATGACGTTCCGTGCCGACACGCCCCCTTCGCTCGGGTACTTGTGCTGTGGCAGCACGCCACATGCCTGGCAGAAGTCCTCCTGGTGAAAGCGGAGCACCCGACGGTCGCTCTCCACCAGGCGGTCGTAGCGCCTCACCACGATGGCTGAAGCCTCCCCGAAGGTTCGGAAGCGCGATTCCGCAGCGGGGACGCCGCAGAGGGATGCCAGGTTGAGGCAGAGGTGCTCGTTCAGGGCCTGGTGCTTCATCATGGGGATGCCGGGCTTGAGGATATGCGTGGTGGCGGCAGAGCCCTCGCAGCTATACCACTGGTCGCCAAAGAGCGCGAGGGCGATCTTCGACTGCTGGCCGCCTAGGGACCAGTGCTCGTTAGGGGCCTGCCAGGCGGCTCTTCTGCTTTCGGTGAGGTGAAGCAGGCGCTTCTCGATGTCATCGTCAGCGACGGGCTCGTAGCGAGCATCTTCGAACCCCCTTTGCTCATGGCCGGGCACGCAGAACTGAACGGCGCCGGGGCAATCCAGGCCGAGGTGCGCAAGGAGGGCGAAGGGGTTGTTGCCCGACACGCCGAACTCCTGGCCAAGCGATGCCCTTACACTTTGGTCATCGGGGAGGATTCCGAACAGATAGGGCCGTGTGACCTTGTCGCCATAGTCGGCATTCGATAGCGGCATGCTGACCGAAAGGGGCGTTCCTCGATAGTCGGCTGCGTAGGAGAAGGAGAGCTCGCCGTTCCTGTGCTGTCGGACGGTCCCTGCGGGGATGCCCTTGATGATGACCGTGAGGATGCGGTCGCTGCTCGGATCCATGGCTCGCCCCGTCCTATTCGGTGCTTGCTGCGGCTGCGTGGGGCGCGAAGAGGGCTGCCGATGGCCGGTAGGATTCCATCATGGCCTGGGCCGCAGCGCTCAATCCGGTGGAAAGGGATGCGCCAGGGGCTTCCTTGACGCTGGCAAGCTCCCTGGCGGCATCCATGGTCGGTGAAGCTCTCTCAAGGCCGTGCGCTTGGCTGGGCGCTCCCACGAGCGAGATCGCCATGCCGACGGCGCCGAGCACATCGATCAGCTTCTGGGGGTAGATGGCCGTGGCCGCCCCCTTCTCCAGGCGGGCGACGAACCCTCGCGACACGCCTGCGGCGTCAGCGAGCTGCTGTTGGGTCATGCCGAGCTGCCGACGCTGGTCGCGTACGGCTGCTCCTATCTGGCGTGGGGTGGTGATGGCGGTCATGGCCGGGCTCCTGGGTCGCAAAGTTGTGCCAGTAATGATACATCGGAAGATGTTCCAGTGCTAGCACATGCGTTGATGTTCCAGTAATGAAGCATTTCAGAATGCTCCAGCGCTGGAGAATCGAGCTGATTCGGAGGTGCTTCTAAAGGAAGGGCCCCCGCACCGGGTGGTGCGGGGGCCCTTGGGCCTTGCGGCCTTGGGCAGCTTTTGCCGCTAGTCGGCGAGCCTCACGTAGTAGTCGGCGCCGATCTTGTCCACCACGAAGTCGTCGATGCTGGCCACGTACTGGCGCATCTGGGAGAAGCCCAGGTCGCGCACCTTGAAGTCCTTGAAGGTGCGGCGCACGTCGTTGTTGAGCTGCGAGAGCGCGATGCCCTCGGCGCCAGCGTCGCGCACCAGCTTGCGGATGTGGTCCTGGGGCGTGCCCGTGGCCTCGCTCTTCTTGCGGGGGCGGCCACGCTTCTTCGGGGCGCTCTCGGCCGCGGCGTCCTGGACGCCCTCCTCGGACTCGTTCGCCGCGGGAGCCTCGGGCTCCACAGCCTCCGCCTCGTCGCCGTCGGCCTCCGTAGCAGCTTCCGCCTCGGCGGCCTTGGCCTTGGAGCGCCCGCGACCGCCGCGCTTGCGCTTGGCCGGCGCCCTGGGCGCCTCTTCCTCGATGGCCTCGACGGCCTCCTCTAGAGCCTCGTCGCCGGTCTCCGCCTCGGGCTCGGCCAGCGCCTCCTCGGCCACTTCCTCGCCCGCGGGATCCTGGGCGCTCGCCCCGTCGCCGTTCTGGCCTCCTGAGCGGCGACGACGGCCGCGCCGGCGCCGGCTGCTGCTGCGCTCGCTTCCGCCTTCCGCCTCCCGTCCCTCGGTTGCGGCGTCGTCTCCGTCGGTGGCGTCGGCCCCGTCGCCCAGCTCCACGGTGACCGAGCTGTGGTCCTTGATGATGCGCACGCCGTCGAACTCCTCGAGCAGGCGCGAGAGCAGGTTGGTGCCGTAGCTGCGCACGTCGAAGTCGGGGTAGCGCTTCAGCAGGCGGCTGCCGATCTCGCCTAGCCCCGTGGCCTTGCCGCGGTTCTGGTTGTCAGTGACGATGTTGACCACGGCCTTCTCGATGTCGGCCTTGGAGGTGGACGGGCTGCCCTCGGCCGGAGCCTTGCTGCTGCCCTTGGCCTGGCGACCGTTGCTGGTCAGCAGCTCCAGGGCCGTGAACACGTCGCAGGCGCGGCGGAAGGGCAGCGGCGTCTTCTTCTCGCCCATGCCGATGACCATGCGGCCGCTCTCGCGCAGGCGGCTGGCCAGGCGCGTGAAGTCGGAGTCGCTCGACACGATGCAGAATCCGTCGACGGAGTCGCCGTAGAGGATGTCCATGGCGTCGATGATCATGGCGGAGTCGGTGGAGTTCTTGCCTTGGGTGTAGCCGAACTGCTGGATGGGCGTGATGGAGTTGTCCAACAGCACCTGCTTCCACTTGGCGTGCAGGTTGAGGGTCCAGTCTCCGTAGATGCGCTTGATGGTGACGTCGCCGTACTTCGACAGCTCGTCCAGGATGGGCTTCACGTAGCGCGACGACACGTTGTCTGCGTCGATGAGCAGGGCGAAGCGGTTGTCTGATGATTGCTTGGGCTCCATGGTGGGGATCTTGGCTCCTTTGGGTGGTCGCGGCGCTGATGGCCGGGCCGTCGGTTTTCTCGATAGGTCGATGATACCCGTTGTGTGGCGCAGAAGGTCGCAGGCTTCGGCTTTGTGGAGGGAATTCCCTGGTTTGGCCCTTGACGCAGGGCGCTGCTTGGCCGAGAATAGACAGGCTGTCGCCTTCGGGCGGCAGTGCAGTGACCATATAGTTCCGCTACTTAAGACAGCAGGCACGGTTATCCGTTCAATCGCGCAAGCGGCCCGCCGAGGTGGTGACAAGCTCAATGCTTTGCTTGGCCCCATGTCTTCAAGAGCGCATGGGGTCGTTTCTGTTTCCGGGCCTTCCCGAAACGCGACGCCACAGCAAGGGCGGAACCTGCGTTTTTGGGAAAGCGAGGTGAAAACATATGCCGAATGCACAGAACATCGAGATGCTCGAGCAGATCAAGGGCGACCTTGAGGGCGCCAGCGCCATGTGGGTGGTGGACTACCGCGGCCTGACCGTGGCGGACATCCAGTCCCTGCGCCGCAACGTGCGCGACGCGGGCGCGGTCATGAAGGTGTACAAGAACACCATCATGCACCTGGCCCTGGAGCAGACCGACCAGCCCACGCTGGACGACCTGCTGGCGGGGCCGAGCGCCTTCGTGTTCGCTGGGGAGGACGCTGCCGCCGCCGCGAAGGCCGTGAAGGACTTCGCCAAGGGCAACGACAACCTGGCGATCAAGGGCGGCCTGATGGATGCCGTCGCGCTGTCCGCCGCCGAGGTGGAGGCCATCGCGTCCCTGCCGTCTCGCGAGGAGCTCATCGCCCAGATCGCCGGCGCCATCTCCGGTGTGGCCCGTGGCCTTGCCACCGCCATCAACGGGGTGCCCCGGGGCCTGGCCCAGGCTACGAAGGCCGTGGCCGACCAGAAGGCCGCTTAGCGGCCCGCGCGGCGTGAGATGCGCCGCATGAGTCAAGGAAACGCAGGCCGGAAAGAGCCGGCCCCTTTGAAAGGAAACTAACATGGCTGTTACCCGTGAAGAGATCATCGAGGCCCTGAAGGAGATGTCCCTGCTGGAGGCTTCCGAGCTGGTGAAGGACATCGAGGAGACCTTTGGCGTGTCCGCCGCTGCCCCCGTGGCCGTGGCTGCCGCTCCGGCTGCTGGTGGCGACGGTGCTGGCGCTGCTGACGAGAAGAGCGAGTTCGACGTGGTGCTCGAGGGCTTCGGCGACAACAAGATCGGCGTCATCAAGGTCGTCCGCGACATCACCGGCCTGGGCCTGAAGGAGGCCAAGGAGGCCGTCGAGGGTGCCCCCACCCCGATCGTCGAGGGCGTCAACAAGGAGCGCGCCGACGAGGTGAAGGCTCAGCTCGAGGAGGCTGGCGCCGCCGTCACCCTGAAGTAGCCTCGCGCTCTTTCGGATCTTCGAAGGGGGTCGCAGCTTCGCGCTGCGGCCCCCTTTTCGTTTGATCGGCCGGCCGTCGTCGGGCGTCCGTGCAGCAGCTCGCGCGGGCCCGCGCGAGCCTTGCCATTCCCGGGGCCTTTCGGTAGCATGGATGTCATCTTGGGGATTACTAGCGGAGCGCTTCGGGAACGCTTTCCGCTCGCGTCATCGCCTTGGCCGCTTGTGCCTGCGATGAGGCGAGGGAGGGCATCCAGGGCGCTATCTCCAAGAGAGGACGAACCATGGAGTTCGAGAGGCGCCCTGTTCTGGGGCGACCCATAGACCCGATTCACAGAGAAGGCCGACCTGGCGCATGCCCTCGGGCATGCTCGCCCTTTGGCGGCTTGAGGAGGCGGCCATGATCTTGCACCTGAACATGCGGCTTATGCCGACGGACCGTGAGAACCTGTTCGAAGGGCCCTTGGGCGAGGCGCTGCGCGCGTGCGGCATCGGCGAGGTAGACGGCGGCGAGACGCTGTGCTCGCCGGAGGGCATGCCGCTCTCCTGCGACGTGGACCTGGTGGTGGACCCGGAGAAGGAGGCCGAGCTGGTGGCCTTCCTCGTGCGGCTCGACGGCATCGCCGTGGGAAGCTACCTCGAGGTGGGCTCGGAGCAGGTGCCGCTCGGCACGCTGGAGGGGCTGTGCCTGGCGCTCGACGGCGTGGGCCTGCCGGACGAGGTGTACGAGCAGGCTGACTTGAACGCCCTGGTGGACGAGCTGGACGATCGGCTGGGCGATGCGGGCTTCTACGCAAGCTACTACATCGGCCCGAAGTACACCAACCTCTACTTCTACGGCGATTCCTACGAGGAGATGGAGGAGGCCGTGCGCGCCTATGCTCGCACCTGCCCCCAATGCGCCCAGTGCATCATCGGCCAGGTGTGAGGGGCTCGTGTCGTGACAGTCGTCGCGACACAGGACGGGAGGGCGCCATCAAGGCCGTCGTTCGATGACGCTCCCCCAGGTGGGCTCGGGCGATTGTCGCGCCCTTCGCCAATGCCTTTCGCATGGCCCTGGAGGGGGCTTCCGACCCAGGGCCTTCTTCGGAAGGTTGCTGGGCGGCCGCTGCGCCCGGCTCGCCTCTTCGTCGGCGACCTTTGCGAAGCGGGCCCCTTCGGGAAGGGCTTTCGGGCGGGGTGCCTACCGGTTGCATCATAGGCGGCTGTTCGATAGCATGGTGAAGGCTGTCTTGGAAATGTTAGCAGTGCGCTTAGGCGTGCTGCCTGCTCGCGCTATGGCGTCGCCGCCCCTGGCTGGCGATGGTAGCGGCAGCAGGCCAGAGGCGCAGTTCCAAGAAAGGAAGAGCCATGAATCTCCCCAAGCCCCTCATCGCTGTAGCCATCGCCGTTGTAGCAGCGGTCGGGTTCGCCGTCCTGGGCGGCATCAATGCCAACGAGGAGAACGAGCAGGTCATCCGCGATGGCCTCGCTAAGGAGCTCGACTCCTGCAAGCGGGGCAGCCTTGGAGGCTTCGACGGCCTCGGGACCAGCGACTTCAGCTCCTCATGGGCATCATCGATAGGTGGTTCTGACAGGCTGACCCGTGCGGCCCTTGAGGGCTTCGACTACAGCATCGACGATGTCGAGGTCCATGGGGACAAGGCGACCGCCACGCTGACCCTCACCCATAAGAGCCTTGGGGGCATGGAGGAGGCGGTTGAGCGCATCGTGGCCGATGCGGAAGCGGATCCGCAGTACGTCTCCTATCCGTCGTCGTATGAGAAGCAGCAGTACCTGATGGCGCGACTGGAGGAGCACATTGCAGGGATAGAGCCGACGACCGGAGAGCCGTTCACAGTCGATTGCGTGCTCAAGGACAAGACGTGGCAGTGGACGAAGGGGTCGAAGGAGCTGTTCTCGAGCAAGCTCTTCGCCTAGCCCATGGCTGCGTCGGCCGTCCTGCGCCCTGTCGGGCGGAGAGCTGCGAGGCTGGCGCTCGCGAGCGTCGCCGGGCGGCTTCGGGAAGCCTGTGCGGCCTTGGGCGCAGGGCGGCCGGGTTGGTTGCCATGGGCGGAGGGGCTGCGAGCGACCATCTCGGCGGCTGGCGGCTGGCGGCTGGCGGCTTCGGCGACCGGCGTCTCCATTCGCGAGGACGATGGTACAATGCGTCCATGGAACTGACTCGTGAGGACATAGCGGCTGCAGTAGCTTCTATCGTTGCAGGCTATGACGTACAGGCGGTGTACCTGTTCGGCTCCTTTGCTCGAGGAGATCAAGAGCTGGGGAGCGATGTCGACTTGCGCTTCGCTTGCGGTCCCGCTATGGACTACGGTGCGCTTTATCGCTTGTCTCAGCAGCTTGAAGGCGCGCTTGGTCGCTCGGTCGAAATAGTGACCAACCCTCCGCGCTTCATGCGCTCTGCCTTCCGTGAGCGCGTCCAGCATGACGAGGTGCTGCTCTATGAAGCAGCTTGAGCGCGATTTCGACCTCGTTCAGGTGATTCTGGCGGATGCGCAGGTGCTTGCGTCGCGCATTCGCAGGTTCGCCATGACCGAGGATAAGTTCGTCAATGACCGCTCTGAAGAGGGCGAGCTGGCCTACGATGCGATCATGAGCCCGGTCTTTCGCATCTCCGAGGATGCGTTGCACCTGTCCGCCGAGCTGATGTCTATGCTTCCCGACTATCCCTGGGACAACATACGTGGCTTCCGGAACTTCGTGGCTCATGGCTATCGCGAGGTCGACCGGGCAATCGCTTGGAAGGTGGCTTCAGGCGACATCCCTCGCCTTGCGCGCCTTCTGAAGAGCGATGCGCTCGAACCGCTCTTCGGGCCGTTGTCGATGGGGGCTTTGCGCGGTGTTTCGTCTGGCTGACCAGCTGGTATGATGGCGGCATGTTCCGGATGATTGGAAGGTGCGGGTCGGATGGCGGATGATGCTCGGAGCCGGTTGCGGCGCATCGTGGGCGACGAGGGGCTCGCGCGGCTGGAGGGCGCGCGCGTGGCGGTGGTTGGACTGGGCGGCGTCGGGTCGAGCTGCGTCGAGGCCCTGGCTCGCGGCGGCATCGGCCGCTTCGTGCTGGTCGATCGCGATGCGGTGGAGCCGAGCAACATCAACCGCCAGGTCATCGCCTTCACCAGCACCGTGGGCCGGCGCAAGGTGGACGTGACAGCGGCCATGATCGCCGACATCAACCCGACGGCCGAGGTGGTCGCCCATGACGGCTTCCTGCCGCCTGATGGCGTGGAGGAGCTGTTCGCGGGGCTGCCGCCCGTGGACTTCATCGTGGATGCCGTGGACACGCTCACGGTGAAGGTGGCGCTGGCGCTCTATGCCCAGGCCACGGCCACGCCCATCGTATCGGCCATGGGAGGCGCCAACAAGACCGACCCCACGCAGCTTCAGTTCGCCGACCTGACGGCCACGCGGGTGTGCCCGCTGTGCCGGGAGATGCGCAAGATCGCCCGCGACCGCGGCCTGACGGAGCTGTCGGTGCTGTTCTCGGCTGAGCCGCCGGTGAAGATGGCTGCGGAGGCGCGCCCTGATCGTCGCGAGCGCACGGAGCTGGGCACCATGTCCTACATGCCGCCGATCATGGGGCAGATGCTGGCGAGCTGGGTGATTCGGGAGCTGTTGGGCTGGTCGAGGGCCTGAACTGGCCTTGGGTGCCAAGATGGCTTCCGGGAGGCATCGTCTCCTGGCGGTCCCGATGACGTTATCCCCGTCCTGCGTCATGCTGCATGGCGCAGGCATGAGAAAGTCCCCTTCGCGAGCTCGCGCGAAGGGGACTCTTCTGCTGCGGATGCCTCGGTCTGGCGGTGGTGGGGCTGGCTGTCGGCCGATGGGCGCGCCTACTGCTCGTGGCGGAAGATGGCAGCCACGCCGTTCCTGGTGGGCATCTCCTCGCTGGCCAGCACGTAGATGGTGGCACCCTGCTTGAGCGCCGCCTGGGCCATGGCGTCCACGACGTCCGGGTCGGCCGGGTCGATGAGCTCGGCGTCCACCGGATCGCGATGGCCGTCGTAGTCGATGGTGCCCGTGGTGGCGTCGAAGGTGCCGGGCAGCCCCTTGCCCATCTCGACGAACAGCACGTCCACGTTGCGCTCGGCCAGCGCCTCGCCGACCTTCACCAGGTCGTCGGTGGCCTTGGACTTGGAGGCGTCCAGCTCGTAGCGCTCGATGACCTTCTTGAGGTCGGCCTGGCGCTTCGCGTCGATGATCTTCACCGCGTCGTCGCGCAGGGTCTCGCCCGACAGGGTGCGCGCGTCCTTCTCGATGCCCTTGGGGAGCAGGGTGTCGAAGGTGCACAGGCGCCGGAACAGGGCGGCGTGCTCGGGCAGCGTCACCAGGATGACCGGGGTGGGGTCGACCTTGGCGATGTCGTCGCTCATCACCTTGTTCACATGGCGGAAGAACTTCTCGGCTTCCTCCTTGGACACCTCCTTGCGCGACTTGTGGTCGTGGTAGGGCGACATATGGCCTTCGAGGGAGTAGTAGTCCAGCGCGGCCTCAGTGCCGTCGTAGGCGTCGAACATCTCGGCGAACTCCTGGTGCACGCTGGGCAGCAGCGGCAGGTAGTGCACGCCGTCGTAGTCGCCGCGCAGCAGGCCGAAGCGGTCGGTGTTCAGCAGCAGCAGGTAGTAGCTCATGCCGTAGCGGAAGTTGCGCAGCAGCGGCTTGATGTAGAGCTCGTCGCCCACTACCACGGTGGCTTCGGGGGCGAAGTCGAGGTTGAGCACGTCGACGCCGGTGTTGCTCATGAGGAAGGCGAGCCCTTTGCCGGCGTTCAGCCACACCGTGTCGTCCGGATGGCCCTGCAGGTAGTCGATGCGCTCGCGCAGGCCGGCGAAGGCCTCGTCGTCGTAGCCCTCGGCCAGGCGCCGCAAGGCCTCCTTGGCCAGGTCCTTGAACTCGTCAGCGGTCCAGGTGTCGCGGCGCTGGGTGCGCTCCTTGTGCTGCACCGGCAGGTAGATGCTCACGTACGGCGCCTTGGCCTGCTTGTACAGCTCGGGGTCGAAGTTGTCTACGGTGCGAATGCTGGTCCTCACGGCGTCGAGCTCGTTGACGCTGTCCCGCAGCATGTTGTCAGCTTGCTTCATGGTAAAACCTCCTCGATGACAGTGGCACGGCTCTAGCTTAGCGCCATCCTGCGGATCTGCATGACCCCTGCACCCTTTGTTGCTGAAATGAAAGACCCGGCTGAGGGCGCGGGGAGGCGTGGCATGGCAGGGCGGCCAGCTGCGAGGAGCTTGGCCGGGACGCCGCCCAGTCCGCCGTTGGTCACAGCCTGGTGGCATTTGGCCTGCGGCGCGTGCCACCGGACCCAAGGGTTGCTACCATCCGAGGATGCCTCGATTCCCCTCGTGAAAGGAAGCCCCATGGAGAAGCTGGTAGCGGTCATGCTCGGCGATGGATTCGAGCCGCTGGAGGCCTTGGCGCCCATAGACGTCCTGCGCCGGGGCGGCATGAAGGTGGACACGGTGTCGGTCATGGAGGGCCGGCAGGTGACCTCGGCCCAAGGGGTGACCCTCTACGCCGACGCGGGCGTGGGGGATGTCGACCTCATGGGCTTCGACATGATCGTCGTGCCGGGCGGCTCCGGCGGCGTAGAGAACCTGGCCCGGTGCGAGCCCCTGGCCGCGGCCCTGCGCGCGTTCATGGCTGAAGGGCGCCTGGTGGCCGCCATCTGCGCCGGCCCTACCATCCTGGCCGACCTGGGGTTGCTCGAGGGCCGCACGGCCACATGCTATCCCGGCTGCGAGGAGGGCTTCCCGGCGGGGGCCTACCAGGCCGAGCTCGGGGTGCACCGCGATGGCAACCTCATCACCGCCAGCGGCCCAGGGCAGGCCCTGGACTTCGGCCTCGCGACTCTGCGGGCCCTGGCGGGCGACGCCACGGCCGACGCTGTGGCCGAGGCGATGCTCGTCGAGGCGTAGCAACTGCCAGCGCGCCGGCGGCCGTCCGCTGTCCTGATCGCCGCCCGGCGGCGCCCCCGGCGCCTGCCGCGCCCGCTCGCTTCCAGGCTGGCGCGGCGCGAGCGGGGCGTGGCCGCCTGATGCGCTAGAATACCGAGGGAGGGTCCGCATGCCCTGCGGCGAGACAGAAAGGCCACAGCCATGATCAAGGAAATCGTGAAGGATGAGGCGCTGCTGACGACGCCGTGCGAGCCGGCCACCGCCGAGGACGCGGCCGTGGTGCAGGACCTGATCGACACTTTGGCGTCCCTGGAGGACGCGGCGTGCCTGGCGGCGAATCAGATCGGCGTGACCAAGGCCCTGGCGGTGTACCTCGACGAGGCGGAGGAGCCTCGCGCTCTGTACAACCCGAAGCTCAAGCAGGCGCTGCGCCCCTACAAGGCCCTGGAGACTTGCTTCTCCTGCGACGGCGAGGCCAAGGTGACGCGCTTCGACTGGATCAACGTCACCTATGACGAGCTGGTGGACGGCCAGCTGGTGCCGCGCAAGGGCAAGTTCACTGGCTGGGAGGCCCAGATGATCCAGCACGCCATCGACCACTGCAAGGGCAAGCTGATCTAGCTCGTCTGGGCGCTCTCTCTCCTCCTACTCGTCGATGACCATGGTCGGGTCGTCGGCCGTGACCACCTTCTTGGCGAACACCGTGGCGCCCAGGTGCTGCTCCACCAGGCTTGCCAGCTCGCCGATGGCCGCTTGCAGGTCGTCGGCGCGGGCTGGGTCCACCGACTCGATGATCAGGAACGCCTTCTCCGAGTCGTCGCTGAGCGCCGTGCGCTGGCCGTCACGCCAGTTCCAGCAGCGGCAGATGGCGCCCGCGTCGTCGCGGTAGCATAGCTCGCCTTCGAGCGTGGGCGCGTCCTCTTCCTCGCCCAGCGCGCGGAAGGCGTCGCCGCCCTCGGTCAGCCCCAGGCGGATGTCTCCCTCCATGGCGTCGATGTCCTCGCCGCCCACCGGCAGGGCGTACTTGAGCGACACGGTGTTGTAGATGTCCACCGACGGGGTGATGCTGCCCACAGGATTGCCCTTCAGCACGCGCTTGAGCAGGTTCTCCACCGAGCAACGCGCGCCCTTCTTCGTCTTGAAGCGCTGGTAGGCGTCGCGCCAGACCGCCACCACCTGGTTCTGCGAGATGGTGTTGGAGTTCAGGTGCGCGTCCGCCGCCTCGTTGGCCTCGCGCAGGCCCTTGGCGATGGCCGCGGCGCTCTCGGGCGGCACCTGGTCGCCAGGCTTCATGCCGTGGGCCACCACGATGCCGATGCGGGCCTCGGGGAACAGCTCCCAGAACGACTCCTCGGTGACGAACTGCTTCATGGTGTCCATCCTTTTCTGTCCGGGGCGCGACGTCGCGCCCAGCTAATGAAAAAAGCACCCGCCGATGCGCGTCTACAAAGGCCTAACGACGCGCGTCCACGAGTGCTCCGATGCCTACCCGGCGGCAGGCGGTATGTGCAATGGGCACTATAGCAGACTTCCCCTTCCGGCAGCGCGCGACGCGGCGCGCGGCTTGAGCGACCGGGGGCACATTTGCTGCGTGACCGGTGCTAAATATGCGGGGAAATACGCACTATAAGTCGTAATCATCCGGCTGGCTCACCTTACCCTGAGCGGATGAATAAAAAAGCGGAGGAGAAGGAGCTGACTCAGGCCCGCATCGAGGGGCTGGGCGAGGCTATTCGCGACGCTCGGGCAGCGCAAGGGCTCTCGCAGACGAAGCTGGGGCTCATGATCGGCAGCGGCCAGTCCTACGTCTACCGCTTGGAGAACGGCCGGCTGGCCGTGGGCATCGACCGCCTTATTCTCATCGCTGACGCTCTAGGCTTGAAGGTGAGCGACCTGATCGACTTCTGACGCTGGGCGTCTCCGCTGGTGCGCGGTGGGCGTCGGCGCTTCGGGCGGCGCCGTGCCGGATGGGCTGCTTCGGGGGCAAGGATGCGCCGAGGCCGTGGCCCTGGGGGCCCCTGGGCCCGTCGAGTGCGACAGCGTCGCCTGGCCACATGGCCTGAACTGGTGATTTCGGGAGCAATCACACGCGCGATCGTCGTGAGCCCGCCAGTGCTGGCAGCCTTCTTGCGTGCGGCGCAGGGCGTCAAATTCCATCTTGCAAGTTGAAAAACCGCTTGCTATATTGGCAGGTGCCAAAGCCACATATCCCTATGGGGATTGTGAACAATCAAATAACGGATTTCTCGTTCTGAGCTTACCCGCCCGTTCTTTTTGGGAAAACGGTACGAAGAGGGCATCTGCCTTTCAAGGCTGTTTTTTCCTGAAGAGAATTCGGGATTGTTTGCAATCTTGTGGTTTTGGCGAACTGTGGTGGATGTCCTCCTCGGATCGTCGAAGCCCTGCTCGGGCTGGTTCGCAAGCCTCCTCCACAGTGGGAATGCTGACGCCACTGGAAGGAGCGGCCCTCGATGCGAGCCTCTGCAACTTCTTTCCGCTATAGATACAAGCTGACCTCCCTCTTCGCTGTCGTCGCGCTGACGCTGGGCTTGACGCCAGCGCTCGGTGCCCAGCCTGCCGCCGTTGCCGGGGAGGCTGACGGCAGCATGGCCGCCGAAGGCGAGCCCTTGGCTGGCCTGCTGTCGTCCGAAGCCGAAGGGGCCGGGCGGCCTCATGCTGGCGCTCCTGATGACGCTGGCGAAGGGCTGGCCGAGGGCGCAGCCGAGGAGGTGCCGCTGGTGGCCGCCTCGCAGCTCAGCCGCGAGGTCGCCCTGCAGCCGCTTTCTGAAGGTGGGGACGTGCCGCTGCTGGCTGATGCGTTGGCCGGCAAGCCCACCCGCTTCGTGGACCAGGAGGTCTCGCTCGACGGCAGCGCCTCGGTGCTCGGGTCCTTCACCGTCGACGGCATGACCTACGCCGTCACGGGCGAGGGGGCCGTCGAGCTCGTGGCCGTCGCGCCGACCTTCCCTGCTGGCAGCTTGGCTGCCGCTCCCGATGGCGGCTCTCCCGGAGTCCCCTCCGGAGAGGACTCCGGCTCAGGGGCGCCAACTTCGCCTTCGCCCTCTCCGGAGGGGGCATCTTGCGATGGCTTCGGGCTCACGGCTCTTGAGGTCCTCGACTCCGTCGAGCATGACGGCGCCACCTACTCCGTGACCTCCATCGGCCCTTGCGCCCTCGCCGGCTGCGATGCCGACGTCGCGCGCATCCCGGCATCCGTCGCCTCCGTCGACGAGGCCGCCTTCCGCGGCTCGCTCGTCGGCGGCGTCGAAGTGGCCGAGGGCAATCCGTATCTCGCTTCCTGCGAAGGCGTCCTCTACGACGCCGACTGCTCTGACCTCCTGCTCATTCCCGAGGGCAAGGAGGGCGTCGTCCGCATCCCTTCGAACACCTCGGCCGTCCCTCCCGACGCGTTCTCGCATTGCGCGTCGGTGACGGCGGTCGAGGTGGATGCGGGCAGCGATGCCTTCTACGTCGAGGATGGGATGCTATACGATTCAAGGGGAAGCGTAATCGCTGCTTTGGGATGGGGCGCCATGCCCATCAACGCATCGGAAGGGGAGGCCGAAGGGGCTGCTTCCTTGCCATCGGACTTTGGGGCACGTGCTGGCATGCGAGCATCAAGTACCACGCTTTATGCTTCCACGGGAGGCAAGGTGTACGCCATTGACGCCGGCGGATCAACCCTGGTGAGCGGCTCTAGCTACACCGAGCCCTTCAACTTGGGTGCCGTGTTCATCCTCCAGGCCGATGGTCGATGGCTGTGCACTAGCTCGGCATTCAGAGGGGAGTACTGGGAGAACCGGGTCGCCGGAAAGCGGACGAAGGATTGGTGGACGTCGGCTTCTGGTGGCACGAAAATAGCGGTTGGAGCATCGCTTAAAAGCTACGCCGCCGTGTACGCTCGCGACGATTCCTGCACCGTCACCTTCGACAGGAAAGGGGGCGCCGGAGGTACGGCTAGCGCCAGCGTCAGCAGCGGCTCGGCCATCGGTACCATATCTGTGCCGACGCTCTCCGGCTGGACGTTCCGGGGCTACACCGACGACCTCGGCACCCAGAGCTTCCTGTACGTGAGCGCTTCCGGGAGGGGCACCACGCGCACCATCACGAGCGACAAGACGCTCCTGGCCAACTGGACCAAGACGGTGTCCCTCAACGCCAACGGGGGCACGGCCGGCTCGCTCGCCTCGCTCACCGCCGGCATCGGCCGGCCCTTGGGCCAGAAGTGCACGCAAGTGGCCTCTAACAACTCCGACTACCCCATACGCAGCCTGTTCAAGGCGGGCATCACCGACAAGTCCGACTGGGCCCCGACGCGCACGGGCTACACGTTCGCTGGCTACTGGTCCACGTCGGCCTCGACGGGCGGCACCTGCTGGATAACCGAGGACGGAACGGGCAAGGAGGTGACCTCGGCCATCCCGAGCACCCTCTACGCGAGGTGGACGCCCAACACCTACACCTGCACCTTCGACAAGAAGGGCGGCACGGGCGGCTCCGACACGGCGACGGCGACCTACAAGGCCTCGCTGCCGACGGTGACCAAGCCCGCGCTGTCGGGCTGGACCTTCCAGGGCTACACCGACGACCTCGGCACCAGCACCTACCAGTTCGTGAAGGCCAGCGGCGCGCCCACCACGCGCACCTGGAACTACTCCGGCGACAAGACGCTCCTGGCCAACTGGACCAAGACGGTGTCCCTCAATGCCAACGGGGGCACGGCCGGCTCGCTCGCCTCGCTCACCGCCGGCATCGGCCGGCCCTTGGGCCAGAAGTGCACGCAAGTGGCCTCTAACAACTCCGACTACCCCATACGCAGCCTGTTCAAGGCGGGCATCACCGACAAGTCCGACTGGGCCCCGACGCGCACGGGCTACACGTTCGCTGGCTACTGGTCCACGTCGGCCTCGACGGGCGGCACCTGCTGGATAACCGAGGACGGAACGGGCAAGGAGGTGACCTCGGCCATCCCGAGCACCCTCTACGCCCGCTGGACGCCCAACGCCTACACGGTGAAGTTCAGCGTGAACGGAGGGGCCGGCTCAGGCTACCAGACCGCCGACAAGACCGCCACCTACGGAAGCGCCATGCCTGCCATCAGCACGACCAAGCCGACGAGGACCGGCTACACGTTCATGGGCTGGTACGACAACGCGGACTACGCGGCGCCCGGCGCCAAGCAGTACTACACCGACGCCTGTGCGAGCGCGCGCACCTGGGACAAGACCGCCACTACCACCCTCTACGCCGGCTGGAAGGCCAAGGACTACGTGGTGACGCTCGATGACCTGAGAGGGACAGGGGCGAGCAAGGACGTGACGCTCACTTACCGAAAGAATCTGCCGGACGTACAGCCTCCGACACTGCCCGGCTGGGAGTTCCGGGGGTACGGACCGAACTTCGATGCCTCAATCAACCTCTGGTGGGACAAGACCGGGCATTCCCCGTATATGCATACTGCCGAAAGCACCACAAGGGTCTACGCCCACTGGACAAAGGCCATTGCCCTGGATCCGAACGGCGGGTCCGCCGGCTCCCTGGCGCAGCTGCCCGCGGGGATCGGCCGCCCGCTGGGCCAGAAGTGCTCCCCGTCCAGGGACTACGCCATGAACAACGAGCTGAGCGCCTTCCTGAGCGTGGGCATCACCGACAATGCCGACTGGGCCCCTACCCGCATGGGCTACACGTTCGCTGGCTACTACGATACGAGCGCCTCGACCGGCGGCACCCGCATGGTCTCTGCCAGCGGCCAGGGCAGCGAGGTGGCCAAGGATACCCCCAGCACCCTCTATGCGCGCTGGGCGCCGCTGTCCTACGGCATCTCCTACGACTGCGCCGGCGGCGAGCTGCCCCAAGGGGCGAGAGAGGGCTACGCCACCGGCGACGCCTTCGACCTGCCGAGCCCCGTCCGCTACGGCTACCAGTTCGACGGCTGGGAGGTGGCAGGGGTCGCCGAGGACGGATCCTTGGGCCCGGTCCAGGGCGCCGGCGTGGAGACGGCGACCGCGCCGGACGGCTCCAAGGTGACGCGCGTCAAGGCCGGCACCTACGGGGACCTCTCCTGCACGGCAAGGTGGACGCTTCGCTACGACCTGGACGTGCCGGTGTGCGACCCCGGCAGCGTCACCTTCGAGGCCGACTCGATGACGGGCCAGGTGCGCGTGGCCCCCGGCACCTCGGCCGAGGGCGCCATCCTCTCCTACATGGCGGTGCCGGTGGCCCTGGACTCGCTCTCCTGCGAGGGGCTGGACTCCTCGGGCGCCGTCGACG
>CANOCK010000034.1 GCA_947564525.1 uncultured bacterium
GCCCGCGCCCTCCGCCGCGCCTTGGGCCTGCGCCCCTTCCGAATCCGCCAGGGCCCCCTCGCCCTCGGCGCCCTCCTCGGCCGCAGCTCGGGCCCAGGACGCGCCCGCGGCCAGGAGCAGCCGCAGGACCGGCACCACCTTAGCCAGGGCCAGGGAGGCTGGGGGCGCCACCAGGGCCAGAGGGCCTGCCGGGGGCACCTTGGCCAGGGCCGAGGGCACGCAGTCCGCCAAGGGCACCAGCGGCTCCCCCGGCCCCTCGGCCTCCTCGGCCGCGGCGGAGGCGGACTCCCCCAGCTGGAACTGCCACACGAAGCCCGGCGCCAGCTCCTCGGGATGCAGGTGCCAGCCGAGCCCCCACTGGATGTCGCAGGGGCGCACCGGCAGCGCCGCCGCCTCGAGGGCGGCCTCCTCCGCGGCAGCGGCGGCCTCCTCGGCCGCCCTCTGGGCGGCCACGGCCTCCCGCAGGGCGTCGATGATCTCGTCGAGCCGCTCCAGGGCCGTGCGGGCCGCCAGGCTCTCCGCCTCCTTCTTCGTGCGGCCGATGCCGCGGGCGATGGGCACCTCGCCGGCGCACACGTCGGTCACGAAGGTGCGGTCATGGGGCGGCCCCACGGTCTCCACCAGGCGGTAGATCGGCGTGATGCCGTCGAGCTGCAGCTTCTCCTGCAGGGCGCTCTTGGGGTTCTCGGGCCCGCGCGCCATCTCGATGGTCATGAGCGGGGTCAGCGTGGCGTCGATGAACCGCGCCGCCGCCTCCACGCCGCCGTCCAAGTACAGCGCCGCCACCACGGCCTCGTAGACGTTCTCCAGGGCCGAGTGCATGCCGCGCCGGCCCGTGCCCTCCTCCGAGGAGCCGAACACGATGACGTCGGCGAACCCCAGGGACTTCGCCACCTTGGCCAAGCTCGCGCCGGACACCAGGGCCACCTTGATGCGGGTCAGCCCCCCCTCGTCGAGGTTCGGGAACTTCTGGAAGGACACGTAGGACACGATGGCCCCCATGATCGAGTCGCCCAGGAACTCCAGGCGCTCGTAGGAGTACTTGACCGAGCGCCCCTCGGTGGCCGAGGGGTGGGTGATGGCGGGCAGGATGTAGCGCGGGTCCTTGAACTGGTAGTCCAGGATGCCCTCGATCAGAGCCAGCTTGGTCCGTTGCTCCTCGGTGAGCTTGGACTTCATCGGGCGCCCCCTTCCTGGCCCCCCGCAGGGGCTGGGGACGTCGGCGCTGCCTGGGCCGCAGCGATGCCCTCGGCGATGAGCCGGTCCACCCCCTGGGCCGCCGCCTTGGCGGCCACCAGGATGCCGTTGCCCACGGCCTCCGCATCCGACGAGCCGTGGCCCACGATGCAAGCCCCCTTCACGCCGAGCAGCGGCGCGCCACCGTAGGTGGAGGGCGACAGGGTCCGCTTCACCTCGCCCAGGGACCCCTTGGCCAAAAGCGCGCCCACCTTGGCCTTGGCGCTGCCCAGGAAGCCCCGCTTGAGGTAGCCCATCACCGTCGAAGCCGCCCCCTCGATGGCCTTCAGACACACGTTGCCCGTGAACCCGTCGGCGACCACCACGTCGAAGGCCCCCTTGAGCAGCTGGCTGCCCTCGCAGTTGCCGGCGAAGCCGGGCACCTGCTGGGCCATGAGCTCGTGGGCGGCCAGGGCCAGGGCCGAGCCCTTGGTGTCCTCCTCGCCGATGTTCAGCAGGCCCACCCTCGGCGCCTCCACGGCATAGGCGCCGGTCAGGTACGCGGCGCCCATGATGCCGAACTGGGCCAGGTACTCCGGCTTGCAGTCGGCGTTGGCCCCCACGTCCAGCAGCAGCGTCGGGGTCGGCCAGCCCGGCAGCATCTGGGCCAGGGCCGGGCGCTTCACGCCCGCCACGCGGCCCATGACCAGCGTCGCCGCAGCCAGGCAGGCGCCGGTGGACCCGGCAGAGAAGAACCCTTGGGCCTCCCCTTCCCTCACCAGGCGGCACCCCACCACGATGGAGGAGTCGCGCTTGGCGCGCACGGCGGCGGCGGGGTGCTCCCCCATGGCTATGGCCTCGGTGGCCACCTGGGCGGTGACGCGCTCCTCGGCGGCAGCCAGGGGCTCCACCACCTCGGCCGGCCCCACGGCCACGATGCTCAGCCCCGGGTCGGCGGCCAGGGCGCGTTGGACGCCGGCGCGCACTACGGGCGCGCCCTCGTCGCCGCCGATCATGTCGACGGCGACCACGGTCTCTTGGCTCATGCGAGCTCCTTTGCATGTCGCACGCTCTGAGCCCATGGGCCTGACAGCCCTCCCGGTACGGGGCTGGCAGGCCCATGGACGCAAAAGCACTCTCTTTTCGCACATGACAGGATACCGAAAGGCGGCTGCGCAGCATCGCGGCCTCGGCGAAACCTCCATTTAATCCAGAAACGGGCCGGCAACGAAAGGGGCCGCCCGGGGCAGGCCGGAGGGCTTGCGCCGCCCTTTTGCGCTACCATAGGAGCCCAATGGCCCTCCGGGAGGCGGCCAGCGCCCAGCGCCCCTGCGAACGCGCCCTCCCGCCCGAGCATCACCCAAGGAGCAGACCCATGGCCCCAGAGCGCAAGCCCGAAGCGAAGCCCCTCGTGGAGACGTTGAAGGAGGTCGCGGCCGAGGTCGTCGACCCCGACGCCACCGACGCCATCCCTGGCGTGGCCGACGACCGCCACGACCGCCAGCAGGCCAGCCGCCACGCCCAGGAGCAGGGCGGGCACGCGCCGGCGACCCTCATAGCGCTGGCAGTGCTGTGCCTGGTGGGAGCGGCGGCAGCGGTGCCCGGCACCTTCACCATGCTGCTCGGCGTGGGGTCGGTGTTCGACGGCTCCTACGGCACCTTCTCCGTGGCGACCCGGGTGCTCTACGTGATCCTGGTGGCCTCGGTGGTGGCCACCATCGCCACCCTGGCGGTGCTCGGCATCCGGCTGCTGCGCAACAAGCGGCGCGGCGCGCGGCTCACGGCCGAGACCACCATCGTCCTGCTCATAGCCGACCTGGCCCTGTCCATCATGCTCTACGGCATGAGCTTCGAGCTGGCGGCCTTCGCCCTGGCCGGGTTCGTGCTGGTGGCGCTGCTCACCTACATCGACCCGTCGCTGTCCCAGGAGCGGGAGCTCCAGCGCAAGCTGCGGGACATGAACGTGCGCGACGACGTGGAGTCCGGCGCCCTCGGTCGCGACAAGAGCGGCAAGGGCTTCATCCGGCTGGACTTCTTCAACCTGTTCTGGATCTTCGTGCTGGCCAGCTTCCTGGGCGACATGGTGGAGACCGTCTACCACGTGCTTGTGGTGGACCCGGGCGTCTACCAGGATCGCGCCGGCCTGCTGTTCGGGCCCTTCAGCCCCATCTACGGCTTCGGGGCCACGCTCATGACCATCGCGCTGAACCGCTTCCATAACGCGCACCTGATCGTGGTGTTCCTGGTCAGCGCCGTCATCGGCGGGGCCTTCGAGTACTTCGCCAGCTGGTTCCTGCAGTTCGCCTTCGGCGTGTGCGCCTGGGACTACTCCGGCACGTTCCTCTCCATCGGCGGGCGCACCAACTTCATGTTCATGTGCTTCTGGGGCATCCTGGGCGTGCTGTGGGTGAAGCTGCTGCTGCCGGTCATGCTGCGCGTGGTGAACCTCATCCCGTGGAAGTGGCGCTACACCATCACCACCATCGCCGCAGCGCTCTACATCGCCGACGGCGTGATGACCCTGGTCGCCCTGGACTGCTGGTACGGGCGCCTGGCAGGCAAGCCGGCGGACAACGCCCTGGCCGAGTTCTGCGCCCAGCACTTCGATGACGCCTGGATGTCCGAACGCTTCCAGTCCATGTCCATCGACCCGAGCAACTCCACCCGCACCAACTAGCTGGCTTGGCCTGGGCCCTGGGCCCGGCCGGTTGCCGTCGGCCGCTGCCGGGCCAGCCGGCAGCTTGGGGCCAGCCTTGCGGGCAAGCCCTGCGGCGCGCCGGCAAAGCGCCGTGGCCGCCCGTGCTCCGAGCAGGCAGGCTCCGCAGGGCAAGGCGCCGTAGCCCGCGGAGGGAAGCCCGCGCTCCCACTGCCCGAGTCCGATCGGAGCGCCCCACCTGGCGCATGGGGCCCTCGAACGCCGCGTCTCGTCTCGGAGCCATGCAGCGCGCTGGGCCTGCAGCGGCCCGCATGACGGCCGCCAAGCTCCCTTGCGGCCAGCACCTGTCACGCGCGACGAGCCGGACCGGATGGCTCGGCCCTTAGCGCACCGCTCTGGCGCCGCCGCGCTCCTGGCCGCCATCAGCCCATGAGAAAGGGCCGGCCCACCTCCTGGCGGGCCGGCCCTCGGGCCAAGCTCGATCGGTCGGCGCCCGGCTACTCCGCCGGGTAGCCCATGGCCACGCGGGCCTCGTTGGCCCATTCTGGAGCGAAGCGGCCGATATAGTGGGCCACCGCCCGGTAGGCTAGGGCCGAGGCGAAGGTGGAG
This sequence comes from uncultured bacterium, assembly GCA_947564525.1. Lineage (GTDB taxonomy): Bacteria > Actinomycetota > Coriobacteriia > Coriobacteriales > Eggerthellaceae > D16-63. The sequence continues at coordinate 4,442 of CANOCK010000034.1, forward strand.
GCCATGCACGCCAGCAGGTAGTACGCCACGAGCAGCAGTGCGCCGCCCAGGCCGAGGCTCACGAGGAGCCCTGCGGCGCTCGCCGCGCTGGAGGCGGCCGCACCCGAAGCGGCGACGGAGGCGGGCAGGGCCACGAAGACGGCCAGGATCAGCGCCAGCACGATGAAGACGGCCATGACGACGAGCCCCACCAGCAGGCTCGGCACGATGGCGGCCACGAACAGCCCGCCCCAGTTGGCCTTCAGGGCCTCCCATAGCTTCGCGATGCGGAAGCCCTCGCCGATCTGCTTGCTCAGGGCCATGCGCACCATAGCCAGGTAGGTGGCCATCTCGACGAAGAGCGTGATGGCGATGCCCGCAACCCACCCCAGGATGGGAATCCACACGAGGACGGCGCTGGCCATGCCAGCCACCAGGCCGAACACCAGCGCGATGACGAAGCCGTAGAAGCCCACCTCGAAGTTGCGCCCGGTCACGATAGGCTTGGGCATGGTCGTGCGGCCGCCGAAGGGCACCTCGCGCACCCAGTTGAGCAGGTAGCCGATCACGACGAAGTTGAGGATGGGCACGCAGCTGATGAGTCCGAGCAGCAGGATGCGCGACAGCCAGCTCGGCGAGGCCTTGATGTCCTCCCAGGCAATCGCCACGCAACCCTTGGCGAACACGGGCTTCGGCTGGACAGGAGCCGAAGCGGGTGGCTGGGGCACCGCAACGCCCGCAGGCGCCTGGGCTGCCGGCGGGGGCGGCACGGCGCCAGCTGGGGTCGCCGGCTGGGTCGCGGGCTCGCCGGGGACCGCCGCCGGCTCAGGGGCTGACGTCGGCTGGGCGCCGGACGCAGCAGCAGCCGACTCCGTAGAAGCCGGCTGCGTGTTCGTCGGGGTGCTATTGGCCTGGTCGGCAGGCTGCGGGTTCTGGGGCTCTTCGGCCATGGGAACTACCTCTCCTCGGTTACCTTGCTCCTCTTCGCCCGCACCAGCAGCAGCGCGCCGCTGGCCGCCGCAAGCACGACGAGGGCGGGGACGCCATACATCATAGCATCACCGGTCTTGCTCACGTTGGCGTTGCCGGAAGCCGAAGACGGGTTGTAACCTGCCGGGGTGGTGGGAGCATCACCGCTCCCGTTGCCGTTGCTCCCATTGCCGTCCCCATCGCCCGTCGCGCCACCCGGGTCCTTGTCGCTCGGATCCTTGCCAGGGTTCTCGTCATCCGGGGTGGGGTCCGCGGCCTCGTTCACGCGGTAGACCGCCGTGATGGTGTCGCCCGGGTCGGCAGTGGACACGTAGTCGGCGCTCAAGGTCTCGAACTCTGCCACCTTCACCGTGGCCTCGGCACCGGCCTGGCTGCTCTTCATGGAGAGCGTGCCCAGCTCGATGGTGCCGTTGGCGCCGGCGAACAGGTCGTTGGTGCCCGCCGAAAGCACCACCTGGATGGTGTTGCCCTCGGTGGTGACGTCGTTGATCTTGAGGTTCCTCAGCGCCGCGTCGAAGCTCAGGCTGCCGATGTCGTAGGCCTGGCCCTCGCCGTTGGTGCCCGGCTCCACCGAGAGCCTGAGCAGCAGCGTGTTGGCCGTCTTGCTCACCGCGGGGATGGTCAGCCCCGCGCCACCGTCCCCGAAGGAGACGGTGGCATCCAGCGTGTCGCCATCGGCCCAGGCCGCCATGGGCAGCATGAGCGTGCAGGCGAGCAGCGCGGCAGCGCAGGTCCTCAGAAGCTTCGTAGCCATGTTCATAGGTCTCACCTTCAGCCTTTACGCGTTCTTGGTGGCGTCGCCACCGGCATTGACGTCGGACTTGATCTCGATGTTGCTGAGCTCCGTCGGCACCGCGGCGGTCATGGTGTCCGCCACCAGGCGCTCGTTCTCCAAGGTCATCGCATCGTCGACGCGATAGAGCTCGGCACGCACCTTGGTCGGCTGCTGCCAGCCGCTGGCCATCTGCTCCGGGGTGACGAAGTACACCCAGCGGCCATCGGCGGTCTCGCCGATGCTGCCCGTCTCCGGCACGCCCGCGAAGAACACGAAGGCGCCGTTGACCAGCTTGCCATCCTGGTCGTAGAGCTTGATGGCGTTGTAGGCGGCGTTGCCCTTGAAGCTGCCGATGATGATGAAGGAGTTGGCGGGGATGACCGTCTCGGGGTCCTCGGGGTCGAGGACGTAGTCCTCGGCCAAGGTGCCGCCCACGAGCTTGCCCGTGGCCTCCTCCAGGCTGCCGTCGTTGTAGATGAAGCTCACGTTGTCGCCCGTCGGGCCGAGCACGTCCAGCTCGTCGATGATCACGCTATCGACCCCCGACGGCGCCGTCATCCGCAGGTAGCCGGCATCGTAGGTGTCGAGACGGAAGCTCTCCTTGCCGTCCTCGCCGGTCTCCTTCTCGCCGAACCAGTAGGTGGAGACGCCCTCGCCCTTCACGAACTCGCCCTTGGCCACGCGGGTCCACTCGACCCCGTCGACGCTCACCTCCACGCCGTACGTGTCCAAGCGGCCGGCGTTGGGCGAATGCACCTTCAGGGCGTTCACCGCGTACTGCTTGTCGAAGGTGAGGGTGATCTGCACGCTGGAGCTGTCGCCCTCGAGCTTGGAGCCCGTGAACGAGGTGCCCAAGTTGCCGTCGATCGCCTTCTGCAGCGCCTCGGAGTCCGGCTGCTCGCAGGGCAGGTCGGTGTCCATGAGGTCGGAGTCCTCGTCGGCGCCCTCCCCGCGCTTCTCGTCCTCGGCGTAGACGTTGGCCGAGACCTTCCAGCCGGTCTTGTCGATGGAGCCGTCGTGGGACACCTTCACCTCCTCGGGCGAGCACTGGGCCGCCTCGGTGTAGTTCAGGTTCATGTCCACGCCGCGCACGGTGTAGGTGAACACGCGGTTGTTGATGGTGGCGATGGTGTCGGTGAACGTGGCCTTGCCCTGCTCGTCCGCCTCGACGAAGCCCACGGGCTTGCCGTTGCGGGACACCTCATAGCCCAGGAACTTGGACTGGTCGGGGCCGAGCACGCGGCCCACCAGGTCCTTGGCGCTGTTGGAGAGGTTGACCGTCACCTGGTTGCTGTTGCCGGCATAAGTCACCTCGCCCGCCACCTCGACGTTGCTCGCGTAGTTGCCGTCATGGCCGATGGAGCCCTTCAGGCGGCCGTTCTTGCGCGTGTCGTCGCTGATGTACTGGATGGCGCGCTCCTCCTTGGGCCACTGGGCCGCGTAGGCGATGGTGGAGGCGTCCGGGGTGAGGCCCCAAGCCTCGAAGAAGGCCAGCACGTTCTTCTGGGTGGCGGCGCAGGCCAAGCGCATGATCGCGTTGTCCTTGTCGGCGCCGGCCAGCACCAGCGGCGTGCCGCCCTCGGCAGCTTGCGGGGCGATGGCCTGGTTGCGGGCGTAGGCGTCCATGCGCGCGAACACCAGGTTCTCCATCTGCTCGGCGTAGGTGCCGTAGGACTTGAAGTTGAAGCCGTCGTCGTAGGCCAGGTGCAGCTGCCAGTACATGGCGATGCCGGTCTTGCCGCTGGCCATGCCCTTCAGGCCGCTGGTCACCCGGTCGTACACGACCTGGTAGTCGGACCAGCGAGTGGACTCGTTGGTGTCCTTCGCCTGGCCGAGCTGCGAGTAGTAGTTGTTCGTGACCTCGGCGTAGGTGTACTGCTGCTGGTTGATCTCATGGCCGATCTCGTGGTGCAGGCCCCATCCGAAGTAGTAGCCGTCCTCGTAGATGCCCTCGGCGCTGGCCGTGACGCCCGGCGTCTGGGTCATGGACGTGCAGGAGCCGTACTGGATGCCGATGTGGTTGCCTGCGGCGTACATGAACACGCTGCCCGACATGTCGGTGTAGCGGATGTTCTGGCGGCCCTTGGGCAGGCCGTTCTTGTCGCCGTACTTGGCCTTGTCGGCATCGGTGAAGACCGTCTTGTCGCTCTGGTCCACCAAGCCCTTGTGCTGGTAGAACAGCCTCATCATCTCCTCGGCTGCCTCCATGCTGCGGTTCAGCTTAGCCTTGCCCGAGCCGTTGGCGCGCACGCCGGCCATGGCCTGGGTGGCCGGGATGGAGTACAGCAGCGAGTCGAGGCTGATCTCGGTGTAGTTGATGACGCAGCTGCCCGGCTGGAAGGCCACGACGTTGCCCTCGGTGTCCACATGGCCGTTCTTGCGGTCCGTGGCGCCGCTGTGCAGCCCCTCCAGCTTGCCGGTGAACTCGGTCAGCTCGTCGATGTAGCGCTGGCAGCGCTCCAGGCGCTCGGCCTGGTCGGTCACCCCGCGCAGGTTCAGCATCGGGATGTCGGTGCCACCCAGCACGCGCACGGAGTACTGCTGGGTGCGGTCGCTCGAGGCGTACTCCACGTAGAGGGAGCCGCCGCTCTCGCCCACGGCTGCCGGCGGGGTGGAGCCCAGGTCGACGGTCACGGTGTTGCGGCCCGCCTTCAGCGTGGGCACCAGCTGGGTGAGCACGTGGCCGGAGTCGGCATGGTACTGGCCGACGTAGAGGCGCAGGGCCGTGTTGGAGCCCGGAGCCAGGCCGTCGCGGCCCACGAAGACGTCGATCTCGTCGCCGGCATGGACGGCCACGCCAAGCGGCTGCATGCTGCTCAGGCCGCCCACATGGGCGTTGGTGCTGCGGTCGATGGTCGGGTCGATGGAGACCGCCTCGCCCAGCGAGTCCTTGTTGTCGAAGACGTCCTTGGCGTACTGCCATTCCTTCAGCAGCAGCTCGTACTGCGGATGGCGCTCGTTGTCGCCCGCCGGGTCGGTCCACTCGATGCTGGCCTTGATCTCGTCGAGCTTCGCCTGGGAGACGTCGCCCTTGAGCTGGGTGTGGGCCGCATCCTCCCACAGCGCGTCCAGGGAGTCCTGGATACCGTCGTACTCGTAGAACGCCAGCTCGGAGATGGTGGCCTGGGCGGCATAGGCGCGCATGAAGCCCACGCGGATGCTCTTGGCCATCACCGGCTTGTCCAAGGTGACCATCATGGTGTTCGGAGCGCCGGGCACGCTCGACCAGATCACGTTCTTCAGCCAGTTGCCGCCGTCGTAGTCGCCCACCAGCTTGCCCTCGGCGTCGTAGGCGCGCACGTTCAAGGTCGCGGCATCGCAGTAGCCCGACCCCAGGTAGGTGGTCATGGCGAAGCTGCCGATGTTGTACTCCTTGTCGAAGGTCACCGTCGGCCCGTCGTAGTAGGTGCTCTCGCGCTTGCTCCAGAAGGTGGTGTCGTAGTTGCCATCCACCACCTGGCGCGGCTGGAAGTTCGGGGCCTTCTCGTAGTCATGGTAGTCGCGCACCAGCTTGCCGTCCTTGTACTCGCCGCAGACGACGTCCTCGATGTGGGAGTCCGACTGCTGGCCGGTCTGGGTGGTGCGGTTGATCAGCTTGTACCACGGCACCTTCACCGACGAGGCGGACACGGTGCGCGCCTCCCACGTGCCGGAGCGCGGCGAGTCGCCGATGTCGTTCTTGGCCACGACGTAGCCCTCGTAGGACGCGTTGAGGCTGAGGGGGCTGATGGTGTGGCTCGTCTGGGTGGTGGGCACCTGCTGGTAGTTGGCGGAGGAGCCCTTCTCGCGGTAGTAGAGCACGTAGCTCAAGGCATCCTCGGCGCTGCGCCAGCTCACGGTCACCTCGCCGTAGCCGCCCACGGCGGTCACGCCGGTCGGGCGCGCCGGCACGCTGGTGGCCTTGGGGGTCACCTGAATGCTGCCGCTCCAGGGGCTGCGCCACTCGCCGTTGGCGGAGCGGACGCTCACGGTGTAGGTGGTCTCGTTCCTGAGGTCGCTGCCGTTGAAGCGGCTCACCTCGAGGCTCGGCACGGCCGTGGCCAAGGTGACGCTCTTGCCGCCCTGCTCCACCTTGACCTCGTAGCCGGTCACGTTGCTCTCGGCGCCCCAGGTCACGCGGAACGACTTCTTGCCCGGGGTGCCCGTCAGGCCCTTCGGCACGTTGAGCTCCGGCGGGGCGATGCGCTCCTCCATGTGGTTGAGGAACTCCACCTGGGCGATCTCGGCCAGCTTGTTGGAGCTGGTGCCGGTCACGTTGATGATGATCTTCTTGATGGCCACGCGGTTGCCGAAGTCCACCACGATGAGGCCGTTGGCCGGATCGACCGTGGCGCCGGCCTTGCGCTCCTCGGCCTGGGCCGGGGTGGCGCCGAACAGGCTCATCAGCGAGAAGCCGCCCTCCTCCCTCGGCTCCTCGGCCGCAGCGGAGGCCTCGGCGGCGCCGGCGTCAGCCGCAGGCGGCACGTAGGTCGGGTCGCTAAAGGGAATGTAGGTCGGGTCGCCCTCCACGGGCTCGACGCGGATGGAGCCGGTGCGGGGCATGCCCTCAGAGTCGAGGGGCGCCCGCAGGGTCAGGCCCTCCATCTCGGCGCCCTTGGTGTCGATGCCCACGCGCACCGGCGTGTTGGCGGAGATGACGGGCTCCTCGCCGTCCACGGCGGTGGGCGTGAGGGTCACGCTGGTGCCGTCGTCCTCGAAGAGGCTGGACAGGTCGCCCTCGACCTCGGTGCCCTCCTCCTCGGTCAGGCTCATCTGGCTGGGGTCCACCTTCTGGAAGATGCGCGCCTGGGACGAGGAGCCCTGCCCCTCGTCGGGCATGAAGAACGATGCGAAGAACTGCACGTCGGCCAGGCTGACGGCGTCGGAGCCGTAGACGGCGTGCTCCGGGCTCTCGGTGCCCAGGGCCGCCACCAGCAGGCCGGCGTCGGCGGCGTCGATGGCGCCGGAGCGGTCGAAGTCGCCGTAGAGCATGGTGCCGCGCTCGCCGGACGTCGTGGCCAGGCTGTCGATGAGGGAGATCTCGGCGCGATGGGCCGGCTCCACCTCCACCGCCTGGCTGTAGGCCGCGAAGTAGCCCTCGCCGCCGCAGGAGAGCGTGTAGGTGCCCGGGGTCAGGTCGCTCACGCTCAGGAAGTACTCGCGGCACGAGCCAGCGGCCTCGTCGGCGCTGGCCTCCTTGGCCGTGAGGGAGTGGTTGGTCACGTTGCCCGCGGCGTCCTCCAGGCGGAACTGGGTCCCGCTCACGGCCTTGGCCGGAGCATAGCTCTGGAGCACCACGCGCAGGGCGCCGTTGGCCGCATCGGCTTGGGGCTGCTGTTCCTCGGCCGCCGCCACCAGGGCGCCGGTCAGGTCGCGGGAGTCGAACAGGTCGGCCATGGTGGCACCTTGGCCAGAGCCCTCGGCCGCGCCCTGGGCGTCGGCGTCCTGCCCCTCCCCTTGGCCCTCGTCGGCCTTGGTCGTCTGGTCCGTTTCTTCTGCGTTCTGACGTGTGCCGTCCGCTCCGTCGCCCTCGTCGGCAAAGCCCACGACGGGGATGCCGAGCAGGGAGAACGCCAAGCAGAACGACGTCACCCACGCAATGGTCTTCTTCATGGGTGGCCCTTCCTCTCAGCGCGCGTGCCCGCTTTGAACCCCTTCAAAGGGCACGCGCCTACCCATACAGAGTTGGAAGGCATGATAGCAGCTTCGCTTGCGCTTCGGCAGCAGAAAAAGAGGTGGGGCCGAAATATTCGCACACGGTCCATAGAAGCTGCGTAAATAGCCCCCTGAGCAGGCAGGAATACGGCTTATAGTGCGTATCTCCGAGCGGATGCGCGGCCCGCGGGGCGGCTCCGAGGCCACCTGGGCGCGGAGGGCTCAGGCCAAGGGCTTGTGGCGCAGCCGCTTGGCGTTCAGGTCCTTCTGCAGGGCCACCAAGGTGCCGAACAGCGCCTCGCTCTCCTCGAAGCTGAGCGAGGCGGCCTGGGCCAGCTGCTGCTTGAGCGCCGCCACGGCCTCCTCGGCGTCACCGATCTCCAGCTCCTCAACCAGGTAGGCCGCACGCTGGGCTGCCGTGGCGCCAGGGCGCTCCCGCAGGGAGGTCAGCAACGCCTCGGCCCGAGGGCTCGCCTGGGCCGCCGCAGCCACCAGGGAGCCCGGGCTGGACGCCGGGTCCGCCTCCAGGCTAGCCAGCAGCGAGCAGGCGATCCGCCCGTGGTCGGGATCGTGCCAGTCGGTCTGGGCCAGGGCCCCCGCTTGCTCCAAGGCCAAAGGCGGGTTCTGGGCCAACAACCCTAGCAGCTCTGCCTCGAAGCGACGGCGGTTGCGCTCCTCGGGTGCGAGGCGACGCGCCACAGCCTGGGCTGGATCCTGGGCGACCTGGGCCGGAGCCTTCCGCACGTCATCGCCCTCGGCCTGGCGCCCCTCGGAGCGCGGGGCGGGCAGGGCGGCCAGCTGCTGGAGCACCGCCTCCTCCCGCGTGCGGGTCAGGCCCGCGATCTGCACCGCGTAGTCCTTGGCCAGCAGCGAGTCCTTGATCGGCGCGAGCACCGCCAGGGCGTCGGCCACGGCGGCGGCGCGCCCCTCGGCCTGGCTGAGGTCGTGGCCGGCCACGCGCCGCTCGATACCGAAGGCCAGCAAGGGCCGAGCGCCGTCGATGAGCTCCTTCAGCGCCTCCCCGCCCCGCGCGCCCACGAACTCGGCCGGGTCCAGGTCGTCAGGCAGCACCACGGCAGCCAGCTCGATGCGGGAACGGCCCGCCTCGGGCGTGATGGAGCCGTCGATGAAGCCGAGGGCGCGGTCGGCCGCCCGCTGGCCCGCGGCGTCGCCGTCGAACAGGTACACGATGCGCTGGCGGGCGTGGCGCTCCAGCAGGCGGATGTGCCGGCTCGTCAGCGCGGTGCCCAAGGTGGCCACGGCGTTGCCTACCCCGGCCTCGTGCAGGGCGATCACGTCGGTGTAGCCCTCCACCACCACGGCGGTGCCCGTGGCGGTCATGGCGCCCTTGGCCTTGTCCAGGCCGTAGAGGGTGTCCGACTTGTGGAAGATGGGGGTCTCCTGGGAGTTGAGGTACTTGGGCTCCCCCGCGCCGATGACGCGGCCGCCGAAGGCGATGCAGTCGCCCTGCCCGTCGCGGATGGGGAACATCACCCGGTTGAAGAAGCGGTCCCGCAGCTGGCCAGCAGCATTGGCTGTGGCCAGGTTGGCCCCCAGCATCTCCTCGGGGGCGAATCCCTTGGCCCCCAGATGCCGCACGAGGGTACCATGGCCCGGGGCGTAGCCGAGGTCCCAACGCTTCGGCACGGCGCCGCCGAGGCCGCGGCCGCCCAGGTAGTCGCGGGCCTGCTGGGCCCCCGCCTCGCGGCTGCGCATGAGCTGGGCATGGAAGAACCGAGCCGCCTCGGCGCAGGCCTCCTTCAAGCGCTGGCGCTTCGACAGGGGCACGCCCGCGCCCCCGCGGGGCTCGGGCAGGTCGATGTTCGCCCTCTCGGCCAGGTAGCGCAGGGCCTCGGGGAAGCTCATGCCCTCCATGCGCATGACGTACTTGAAGGCATCGCCTCCTTCCCCGCAGCCGAAGCAGTGCCACAGCCCCCGGGTGGGGTCCACCTTGCACGAGGGGGTGCGCTCCTCGTGGAATGGGCAGCAGCACCAGAACTCATGCCCCTTCTGCTTCAGGGGCATGCGCTCGCCGAACAGCGCCGCCAGGTCGGTGGCGTCGCGCACGCGCTGGATGTCTGCGTCCTCGTAGAGCCCGGGCATCTTGGGATGAGCCTCCGCCCCTCTCGGCTGGCCGCCTGGCAGCGCGTGCCCCTTACATATATATGTAGGTTGTGGGGCATGGGGCCGCAGCAGCCAATCGTACTCATGTTTGCCTTATCATAGCGCAAACCCCACAACTATGGCGCGCCACGGCGCAGCACGGGGTCAACGCGACGGAACCAGATGGAAGCGAGCGACACCTTGAGCGAGACCACCATTCCCTACCTGCAGCTCGACCCCGAGGTGGAAGCGGCCATCCGAGCCGACCGGGCCGCCGGGCGCCCGAGCCCGCACCGCTTCGAGGACGAGGCCGTGGTGCGCCGCGACGACCTCCCCCACGACCGCGCCACCCTGACGCGCCCCGCCTTCGCGCGCGACATAGAGAAGATCCTGAACATCCCCGCCTACAACCGCTACACCGACAAGACCCAGGTGTTCTCCTTCGTGCAGAACGACGACATCTGCCGCCGGGGGCTGCATGTGCAGCTGGTCAGCCGCATCGCCCGGGGCATCGGCGCGCTGCTAGGGCTGAACGAGCAGCTCATCGAGGCCATCGCCCTCGGCCATGACGTGGGCCACACTCCCTTCGGCCATGCCGGTGAGCGCTTCCTCTCGGCGGTGTACCACGAGCATACCGGCCGCTGGTTCAACCACAACGTGCACTCGGTGCGGGTGCTGGACAAGCTGTACCGGCGCAACATCTCGCTGCAGACCCTGGACGGCGTGCTGTGCCACAACGGCGAGTTCGCCCAGCAGGTGCTCACCCTGGGGACCCTGGAGGGCTTCGAAGCGCTGGACGCGCTGGTGGAGGCCTGCAATGCCGACGAGTCCACCATCGGCACCCTGCGCCCCTCGACTCTGGAAGGCTGCGTCGTGCGCGTGAGCGACATGATCGCCTACGTGGGCAAGGACCGTGCGGACGCCCTGGCCATGGGGGTGATCGACACCCTGGACGTGTTCGACAGCGACGTCATCGGCCTGAACAACGCCAAGATCATCAACAACCTGACCGTGGACATAGTCAACCACAGCTACGGGCGCGACCGCATCGCCATGAGCGAGGAGGTGTTCGCCGACCTCAAGCGGGCGAAGCGCCAAAACTACGAGGTGATCTACGGCCGCGAGGGCATGGTGGACGACACGTCCAACATCGTGGAGGAGATGTTCGCCCAGATGTACGAGCGCGTGCTCGACGACCTGCGCGCCGGCGACGAGGGCTCGCCGGTCATGCGCCACCACGTGGCGCGCCTGTGCGCGGCCAGCCGCACCATCACGCCGGAGAGGTACCTGGCCCAGGACCTGAATGACGTGGTGGCCGACTACCTGGCCTCCATGACCGACAGCTACTTCATGGCCATCTACGAGCACCTCTTCGGCGAGCGCCGCCCCGTGAGCCTGAGGGGCTACTGCGCCGATTTGTAGGGGGCGGACAGCCCCCGTGGCGGCCGGGAGGCCGCCACGATGCTCGGAAATGAGCTAGTCGGCAAGGGTGAGGTTCGTCTCACGGGAAGATGCGCGTCGCCGCATGAGGGAAGGGCCCCTTTGCCCAGCGCCCTCAGAGGGCGAAGCAGGGAAGCACGCCCGTAGCGGTCGATTTTTTCCAGGTCCATATGCTTCCATCGAAGCTTATCTGACCCATGTCGTAGCCCCCAGCGTAGGTACCTCTCTTCGTGCCAGACCGCGTGAACCACCCTCCCGGTGCGCTCCCATAGTCACGCACCGCCTTCGGGTTCTTCTTCCCTGGGTTGCTCGAGCTCCCCAGCGAAAACCCCTGGTACAAGAAGGAGTTGCTGGCATTCTCGTCCCCATGCTGGTTTCGAGCGTATCCGTCCCCATGCCCGAACACCTCGAAGTGGCTTGGAATGAACAGGGCATCATCCGTCACCTGAGCCGAATCGCTGGCGTCCTGCTGCCATTTCCTCACGACAGCCAGATCCGACCCATGGCCCTCCAACGAGATCCCCAGCGTGTCCCGGAAGCTGCCGTTCAAGTACGCTCGCAGCTCGCTCTCCTTCCAGCCTCCGGTGGTGGTCGCCGCACTATGGAGCCGTCGGTTCTCGTATATGCCCCTGAACCCGAACGTCAGGCCGGCGCGGGTCACGGCCCTGCCGCCCGCCTGCCTGGGCTCGGCGAGGGAGTCCTGGCAGATCCCCAGGATGTGCACGTCGTGGTAGGCCCCGCCCACCTTGAGCTTGAAGTAGGGGCCGGGCAGCTCGGCTCCCTTCGCGTCGCGGCCCTGGCTTTCCATGAGTGCCGCGTACAGCGGCCAGTAGGGCGACTGGCCGGCCTCGGCCTCGATGGCGGCGCAGTCGTTGGGGTCGGTGGAGGCGCTGACGCGGGAGGCCAGGTCGTCGGCTGCGGCCTTGATGTCGGCCAGGCCGTAGACGCCGGGGGCCGCCTCGCCCTGCAGGCCGTGCTCGTCGATGAAGGCCTGCGTCACCTCGACCCAGAGGGGGTCGCCGGTGTCGCCGGTAGGCGGCGGGGCGGAGGTCCCCTCCAGCGCGAAGCAGTAGGACAGCCCGGCTATCGGCACCTTCGCCGTCCCGGTCGCGTCGCCCCCCGTGGCGGCCAGGAGGGCGGAGCGGTCCACCGTCGCGCCCGTGGAGCCCCCCAGGTTCAGCCTGAACCCGAGCTTGAGCGAGCCGGGCACCGGCACGCCGTTCATGCCCGAGGCGGCCGCGGGCACCGTCCAGGCGGCGCGGCGGCCCGCGTCCGGCGAGCCGTCCGGGGAGGAGGCGAACGCGTCGTCCAGCAAGGTGGAGCCGAGGGCGAGGTCCACCTTGTGGGCCAGGTCGTCGCCCTCCCCGTCCGAGGCCGGGCCCTCGGCGTCGGCCCGGGTGCCGGTGGAGGGGTCCGTCGTCGGGAACACCGAGAGCACCTCGGGGCCGCCCGAGGCCGCCTCGGCGAGCGTCGCGCCGCCCGGCCCCAAGATCGGAAGAGCACACGTCTGAACTCCAGTCACATCACGATCTCGTATG
>CANOCK010000035.1 GCA_947564525.1 uncultured bacterium
GCCTAGCTACGTCCGGAACGGATAACCGCTGAAAGCATCTAAGTGGGAAGCCGGCTCCAAGATGAGCTCCCTTTCTGGTAAGGGCCCAGGTAGACCACCTGGTAGATAGGATGCAGCTGCAAGCGCGGCGACGCGCTGAGGCGAGCATTACTAATCGCCCGAGCTCTTCGCGATCCCCATCCCCACAGCCCGAGGGCGCGAGCCCGGTCCGGGCGGGTGGGAAGCGGGGCCCTGGGGCCCCATCCGATGTGCCGCGCGCATGCAGACGCCAGGGCGCCCGCCGCGACAGCGGGCCGCCAGGCAAGAAAGCCCGGCCGGGCCCCTCGCGGGACCGCGGCCGCAGGCTCGCGGAGCGCCCTCCGCGAGCGGAACCATGGAGCGGGGGCTCACCCGATGCCATTCCGAACTCGGAAGTTAAGCCCCGCCTCGCCGAAAGTACTGCGACGCCAGGTCGTGGGAGGATAGGGCGTTCCGCTCGCGGAGGGCGCTTCGCGCGCCATGGAGGGGCCCGTCCCGGCATCTGCCCGGGGCGGGCCCCTCGCGCGTTCCCGGGGGCGCGGGCGCAGGGGCGGGCCGCGCCTTCCCGATGGCCCGCCTCCTCGATGGGTCGTGCCGCCATTCAAGCGCTCGGAGGCTGGGCTATCGCCCGGCGGGGCGCTTTTCCTGTTTGAGGGAACGTTTGCTATAATCACTACTTGTTATGGACTTTCGACTCTCCAAAAGAACCGCGTGGTTGCTCATCTATGACATCCTCGCCACCTACGCAGCCTATTGGCTGGCGGCGTGCCTGACGAACGTGGCGGGCGAGGTCTTCGTCAACAACGAGATCTACTTCACCTTGGGCATCCTGGCTCTCGTGAACGTCTTGGCGCTGGCATGCTTCAAGCTCTACAACAACCTGTGGGAGTACGCGGGCATCAACGAGGCGCTTCAGATTGTGTTCTCGGTGTTCCTCTCTACGCTCATCGGGGCGGTGTTCTTGTGGGTCATCGACGTGAGGCTGCCCATTCGGGTGTTCATCGCTTCGGCCATCATCCTGGTGTTCTTGCTCGGGGGGATGCGCATGGTATGGCGCATCTTCCACAAGAACAAGCGCATCATCATCCGTCGGGATGAGGCGCCTCGGCGGCCGCGTACCCTCATCGTGGGGGCAGGGGAGACGGGCGCGCTCACCATCGGGCGCATGCTCAGCCATGACCAGAACATGCCTGGCGTTCCCATCGTGGCCACGGATGACGACCCGTCCAAGCGGAAGCTGCGCATCCACGGCATCCGCGTGGCCGGTTCGAGCGAGGACATCCCCTCGCTGGTGGACCGCTACGACATCGAGCAGATCGTGGTGGCCATTCCCTCGGCGACCCCTGAGGAGCAGCGGGCCATCTACGCCATCTGCATCGAGACCGACTGCAGCTTGAAGACCCTGCCGAACATCCGCGAGCTGCGCATCGACGAGATCGGTGACGTGGCCTTGCGTGACGTGGACGTGACGGACCTTCTGGGCCGCGAGGAGATCGTGCTGGACACGCGCATCGCCTCCAGCTACGTCTCGGGCAAGCCGGTGCTGGTGACCGGCGGCGGCGGGAGCATCGGCAGCGAGCTGTGCCGCCAGCTAGCGAAGGTCGCGCCGGCCCGCATCATCATATTCGACATGTACGAGAACGACGCCTACATGCTCCAGCAGGAGCTGCGCCGGGAGTACGGTGACATCGATGTGGTGGTGGAGATCGGCAACGTGTGCGACGAGGTGCGCATGGTCGAGATCTTCGATCAGTACGAGCCGCGGGTGGTGTTCCATGCGGCGGCCCACAAGCACGTGCCGCTCATGGAGATGTGCCCCCGCGAGGCCATCCAGAACAACGTGTTCGGCACCCTCAGCGTGGTGCGCGAGGCGGACCGTCATGGCGTGGACCGCTTCATCTTCATCTCCACGGACAAGGCGGTGAACCCCACGAGCGTCATGGGGGCCACCAAGCGCATGGGCGAGATGGTGCTGCAGTACTACGCCCGCGCGTCGAAGACGGTGTTCTCGGCGGTGCGCTTCGGCAACGTGCTCGGCTCCAACGGCAGCGTCATCCCGGTGTTCAAGCGGCAGATCGCCAGCGGGGGGCCGCTCACGATCACCCATCCTGACATCGAGCGGTTCTTCATGACCATCCCCGAGGCGGTGCGCCTGGTCATCCAGGCAGGTGGCATCGCCCAAGGGGGCGAGATCTTCATCCTGGACATGGGAGAGCCGGTGCGCATCGTGGACCTGGCGCGCAACCTCATCCGCCTCTCCGGTGCCGACGTGCAGATAGAGTACATCGGGCTGCGCGAGGGCGAGAAGCTCTACGAGGAGCTGCTCACCGACGACGAGAGCACCATCCCCACGGCGAACAAGTCCATCATGATCGCTACCTGCGAGGGCATCAGCTACGAGGAGGTAGCGGAGAAGATCGACCGGCTGGCCCAGGCGGTCGAGCGCGATGACGAGGACGTCATCCGCTGCCTGGAGGAGGCGGTCCCCACCTACCGCTTCACCTCCCACACGAGCTCGGCTGCCTCCTGAGCCGACGCCGTTGCCGGGCGATGCTCGGGGGGGGGGCTGCTGGGTGGCCTGCTCGCGTTCTGCGCTTGGCTCTTTGCGGATGGGATCAACCCAGGCGCTAGCAGCTGGGTTGATCCAGCTCCTTGGAGGCTCGCCTAAACAGCTAGCTGCTGATACGGTCCTCGTCCTTCGGCGAGGCGCCATCGCCCTCTTCCACGTAGACCCCCTTCTGGCCGAGCACCACGGCGAAGGTGCGGAAGAAGACCTTCGCATCCAGGGCGAAGGAGAGGTTGCGCACGTAGTGGACATCGAGCTTCAAGCGGTCGCGCCAGGGCAGCGAGTTGCGGCCGTAGACGGCGGCGTAGCCGGTGATACCGGGCTTCACCGTGAGCTTCAGCGCATCGTCGCCTTGGTAGAGGTCCACCTCCCGCTCCAGGTCGGGCCGGGGGCCGATGAGGGACATGTCCCCCTTCAGCACGTTGAGCACCTGAGGGACCTCGTCGAGGCTGGTCTTCCGCATGAAGGCCCCGATGCGGGTCATGCGCGGGTCGTCGGCGCCGTTGTAGGTCGAGCCGTCCTCCATGAGCAGGTCGGGGGCGTTTACCCTCATGGAGCGGAGCTTGTACATGACGAAGGGCTGGCCGTCCTTGCCGATGCGGGGGGCGTTGTAGAGTGCCGGCCCGTGGTCCTCCAGACGGATGAGGGGCGCGAGCACCGCCATGATGACCAGGACGAAGGGCAATGCGACGAGGCTGAGGGCCAAGTCCAGCAAGCGCTTGACGCCGTGGGCGTACATGGGACCTCCCTAGCGGGCTTCCTGGGCGTCGCCGTAGGCGCCATGGGCGGCCTCGATGACGTAGGCGACGTCCTCGTCGGAGAGGGAGGTGTGCAGCGGCAAGGTGACCTCGTTGCGGTACTGGGCAAGGGCGTTGGGGAAGGCTGCCGCATCGAAGCCCAGGTTCCGATAGGCCGTGAGCAGGGGCAAGGGCTTGTAGTGCACGTTGGCCGCCACCCCTCGGTCCGCGAGCTGCTCGATGAAGCGGTTGCGGAAGGCCTCGTCGGCGCCGACGAGGCGCGTGAGCATGAGGTGCGCGCTCGACCGGAAGGGAGCCTCGACGCCCGACCCGGAGCCCTCATGGGCCAGGACCTCGATGGCGAGGTCCGCCAGGCCCTGCTCGTAGGCGGCGACGATGGCGTGGCGCCGGGCGACCATGGCGTCGTAGCGCTGGAGCTGCGACAGGCCCAAGGCCGCCTGGAGGTCGGTCATGTTGCACTTGTAGCCTGGGAAGGCGATGTCGTACTCCCAGCTGCCGGCCGCGGTCTTCGCCAGGGCGTCTTTGGTCTGCCCATGGAGCGACAGCAGCATGAGCTGGCGGTAGAGCTCCTCGTCAGGGAAGAGGCCCTTGCGCCAGGCGAGGGCGCCCCCTTCCGCGGTGGTGAGGTTCTTCACCGCATGGAAGGAGAAGGCCGTCAGGTCGGCGACGGACCCTGAGGGCGCGCCGTCGTAGGCAGCGCCGAAGGAGTGGGCCCCGTCGGACAGCACCAGGGGGCGCCTTGCGGCTGCCTCGGCCTCGGTCGCTAGGGAGCTGCGGCCAGCGGGATGCCAGGCGCCCGAGCGGGCGGCGCCCTCCAGGGCGGCGAACAGCGCGCGGTAGTCGACCATGCGGCCGGCGATGTCCACGGGGATGACGGCACGGGTGCGCTCGGTCACCAAGGAGGCTAGCTGTCCGTAGTCCATCTCGTAGCTGCCGGGGGCGACGTCGCACAGCACGGGCGTGGCGCCGACGTGGCAGATGCACGAGCAGGAGGCGGTGTAGGTGTAAGCGCTCGTGATCACCTCGTCCCCCGGGCCGATGCCCAGGGCGCGGAGCGCGCACTCGAGGGCCATGGTGGCCGACGAGAAGGTGGCTGCCCTGGCGGCGCCGCTCTTGGCGGCGATGGCGCGCTCGAACTTCTTGGTGCGAGGGCCCGTGGTAATCCAGCCACTGCGCAGGGCCTCGGCTACGGCATCGATGTCGTCCGGGCTCACGTCCGGGGGGGAGAAGGTCACGGTGCGGCGGGGCTCAGCCATGATGCTGCTCGCTTCCTGGGATGGGGTCGGGGGAGGTGGGGTGCTGGTCGGTGAGGCTGCGGATGAGGTCGACAATGGCTTGATAGGACCTTGGCTGGTCGAACTGCTCCTCGGCCACGGCGCGGGCCTTGGCTCCCATCATCTTGCGCCGCGAGGGGTTGTGGACCAGCTCCTCGAGGGCATCGGCCAGGGCCTTGGGGTCCTCGGCGGGGACGTTGAGGCCGAAGCCGTCCGCCTCCACCTTGGCGCGGAACTCGGGGCTCGATCCAGTGTTGATCATGGGCTTGCCAGCGGCGAGGTAGTCGCCGATCTTGGTGACGATGCTCTGGGGTGCCGTGCGCACCAGGGAGTTCACCAGGATGTCCGAACGGTGCAGCCAAGCGGCCATCTGGTCGTAGGGGGTGTAGCCAAGGAAGTCCGCCGGGGCCCCCAGGCGCTCGGCCAGCGATTGGAGCTGCTCGCGGTCAGGGCCGTCCCCGAGCACCTTCACCCGCAGCTGCGGCAGGTCGCGCTCCTGGAGGAGCCGCGCGGCCTCGATGAGGGTGGCCAGGTCGTAGCTGGCTCCCAGGGTGCCGGCGTAGGCGACCCAGAGCTCCCCTGCGGGCTTGGCGACGGCGCCCTCGTGGCGCTGGGCGCCGGCGTCGAAGGCGGCGAGGTCGTTGCCCACGTAGACGGTGAGGCGCTGGTAGGGGCGCTGGCGGTCGGCGCTGGGCCGGGCGGCGTACTCGTCGGAGGTGCCCACGGCAGCGTCGAGCAGCTCGTAGACCCTCGCTGCGTCCCGGGCGAAGGGGGCGAAGGCGATGTCGCTCAGCAGCGGGACGTCCAGGGCCATGCGCATGGCCTCGGGCCAGAGGTCGTTGATGTCGGCGACGAAGGGGATGCCATGGGCCTGGGCCGCCTCGGCGCAGGCCCGGGCCACGTCGTTGGGCGGGATCTCGGCGTAGACGAGGTCGTAGGCCCGGGGGTCCTCGGCGAACCGCTCGGCGAAGAAGGCGCGGACGCCCTTGGCGGCGATGCGGTGGCTTCGGATGCGGGCCAGGTCGAGGTTGCGCTTGTAGCCGGGCTCATGGATGAAGCGCACCTGGTAGGGCAGGTCGCGGTAGCAGGCCCTGCTGCAGTCGCGCTGGGCCTTGTCCCAATGCTGGAAGGAGGAGGTGACCAGGTCCACCTCGAACCCCTCGGCCACGAGCAGCTCGCTCAGGAAGCGGAACCGGGTGTAGCCTCGCACCTCGTCGCCGAGCTTCACGCCCATGGTGACCACGGCGATGCGTCGGGGTCGGGAGGGGGTATAATGCAGGTATGGAGGGTCTGTTCGCATGGCCCTATTATAGCGGTTGCCGTAGCGAGGGAAGGGCGGGCGCGCTCCGTGGGAAGCCTCAACATCGAGCTCGGGCGCCTGATGGCCCGCATCATGCCCGAGAGCGCCTACGCCTTGCGGGTGCAGCAGTGCCAGCAAGCCTACGAGCGGGCAGTGCGCCGCACGTGGCAGCAGAGCCCCGACGGCGCCGAGCTGGTCCTCGCCCACACCAACGCCTTCTACGTCCGCAAGGACGAGCGGCCCCGCAAGGGTCCCGTCGGCGGGCTCCCGCTGCTCGGCGAGGTCTGCATCGACGACTCCCTGGTGCGCTCCGAGGTGAACGCCCGGCGCGAGATGCTCCGGCTCGCCCTGGCTTGCGAGGACATGCCGGTGGAGGAGCTGCGCATCATCGCCTCCCGCCGCGGGATGAAGGAGCGCCACCCCTTCGTGCGCCACGGGGAGGCTCCTCGGCCGAGCCCGGCGGCGCTGGAGGCGCCGAAGCGGCAGCGCGAGAGGTACGAGGAGGTCCTGCGCCGGGCGTTCTGCCTGGTATTCGGCGACCGCGCCCCCTGGGTGCTCGGCCAGGTGCGCACCATGGAGGCCCAGGAGCGCCTCGGCGGCCGCAAGGCTGCCCTGCGCCGAGGGTCGGGACGCTTCGCATGCCGGGTGGTGGTGGCGGGCGAGCTGGCCGCCACCCTGATAGCCGCCCAAGAGCAGCCGCTGATGGCGGCAGCCCGCGACCTCGGGCTGCCCCTGGAGGGGCTGACGGTGGAGATGGCAGGCGGCCGCGCCACCGGCGGCCGGCCGGAGGCTGGTGCGACGGAAGGATGGCAAGGGCGATGAAGAGGAACGTGCTGCTGCTGTTCAGCAAGCTGCCGGAGCCGGGGCTGGTGAAGACGCGGCTCACCACCTTGAAGGACGGGATGTTCGAGCCCGAGCAGGCGGCGCGCCTCTACGAGTGCATGCTGCTGGACGTGGTGGCCATCGCGCTGTCCGCCTTCGCCAAGGAGGGCCGACGCCACCCTGACGAGGCCTTCGAGCTGGTGGTCTCCACGGCGCCCGCGGCGAACGCCGCTGCCATGGAGGAGCTCCTGGCCAAGGCGGGCCTCGGGCCGGTGGCGGTCATCGTTGACGAGGGCGCCACCTTCGACGAGCACTACGACCACGCCTTCGCCCAGGCCTGGGAGCGCGGCGCCGACCGCATCCTCTCCATGGGGGCGGACATGCCGGCCCTGACCGAGGCGGACGTGACCGGCGGCTTCGATGCCCTGCGCCGCCTGGACGCCGAACCTCGGGGAGGCATCGTGCTGGCTCCGGACCAGGAGATGGGCGTCTCCATCGTGGGATGGACGCGCCAGACCCCCTTCGACCATGGCGGCGTGTTCTACAACGCGAGCGGCCTCACGGTGCTGCCCGCCTACGTGCGCAAGGCGAAGGAGGCTGGGTTGCCGGCGCTCTACCTGCCGCCGGTGCCCGACGTGGACACCATGGCGGACCTGTTCCATGCGGTGACGCTGGTCGAGGCGCTCGGCTACTGCGCGCCCTTCGAGGGGGCCGAGCCGCCGCGGCGTACCGGAGGGGCGCTACGTGACTTGGGGATAGACGAGGTGCGCGTGATGCCCAACGAGCTGCGCGACCCCCGCTCCCACCTCGACGGGGGCGCGGGGCGGCCCTAGCCCCGGCGTCGCTGCCGCTTGCCGCAGCGGGCTCGGCGCCCGGCCTGGCGCCTAGGCCCGTGGTCGCCGGCAGCCGTGCAGCACGATGGAGGGCCTGGGGTTGGCGAAGGGCCCCGACACGCCTGGCGGCAGCGCGAACTCCGGCCCCAGCTCCATGGTCTTCGCGCGGCTGACCGCGTGGGGCTTGGGTTGGGCCATGCGGTCGGGCTCCAGGGCGGCGGCCAGTACCTGCATGCGGTTCTCGGCCTCCTCGATGATCTCGGAGCACTCCTTGAGCTCCGCCGCCACGTCCATGTCATCCACGGAGCGCACCGCCTTGTACTTGAGGTCGTGCTCCAGGCTGGCCCAGAAGTCCATGGCGATGGTGCGGATCTGGATCTCGACCGGGATCTCCTCCTTCTTGTCCATGAAGTACACCGGTATGCGCACGATCATATGGAGGCTGCGGTAGCCGTTGGGCTTCGGCGCGCCGATGTAGTCCTTCACCGCCACCACGAACAGGTCGTCCTGCGCCTTCAGGTAGTTCAGGATGTCGTAGACGTCTTGGACGTAGGAGACGATGACCCGCAGCCCCGCGATGTCCATGATGTGCTGCTCCATGGCCTCGAGGGTGGTGCTCTTCTTGTAGCGCTCCAGCTTCTCGAAGATGGAGGGGATGGAC
The DNA here is from genome assembly GCA_947564525.1 of uncultured bacterium. Lineage (GTDB taxonomy): Bacteria > Actinomycetota > Coriobacteriia > Coriobacteriales > Eggerthellaceae > D16-63. The sequence continues at coordinate 8,233 of CANOCK010000035.1, forward strand.
TTCATGCGCGACTCGATGTGGTGGATGGGGTTCCGGTGCTGGCGCAGCTTGAGGTCCTGGTCGAGGGTCTCGAGCCGCACCTCCATCTGGCGCATGGCGGCATGGTACTTGGTCAGGATGTCCTGGGCGGCGTACTCCAGCACCGCCAGGGCGTCGATGTCGTTCTGGCTCAGGGTGCGGCTGGCGGTGAGCTTGCTGGCGCGCTGCTGGCTGTCGTCGTCGAGGGCGCTGCGGTAGGCCTGGGCTGCGGTCGTGCGTATCTCATCTAGGGAGTTCGAGCTGCTCATGGCCTGCGGTGCTCCTTGCCTCTCTCGGTCGCGTGCCCTCTATTGTAGCTTGAGGGCCACCGCCTTGTCCAAGCGCCCGCGGTCGGAGAAAGGCCAGGTGCCAGGGGTGGAATAGCGCCAGGGGAGGCGCAATTCAGAGAATTTGTCGTGCATTTCCGCAGCTTTTCGGGTAGTATTGCCTCTGGTTCGTATGGCAATGACATAAAACGCCTTATCAATCCAATGAATGTCTTGTCTGTAGCAGTCGGCTGCGAAGGCGCGGTCCGTACCAGCCTGCCTTTCGCCTTAGAGAAAGAGAAGCACATGCCAGCACCAACTATGACTCCTGAGCAGCGAGCTGCCGCCCTCGAGAAGGCCCGCGTGGTCCGCGCCAAGCGGTCCGAGATCACCAAGAAGCTCTCCATGGGCGCGCTGACCCCCAAGAAGGCTCTGGACATGGTGGATGATCCGGTCGTCGGCCGCATGAAGGTGAAGTCCTTCATCAACGCCATCCCTGGCTATGGCAAGGTGAAGACCGAGAAGACCATGGAGGAGCTGGGCATTCCGGCTGACCGTCGCCTGCAGGGCCTCGGCTCGAACCAGATGAGGAACCTCATCGAGAAGCTCTCCTAGCCGTTCGAGGCGCTCGCGCTCGTGCGAGCGGCCCCATGCGATGCTGCGAGGCCCCCGCTGCCTAGCCGCTCGCGATCCGCACCGTGCGCCAAGAGCGCATTCGCGGTCGCAGCCGGCAGGGACGGCGGGGGCCTCTTCGCGTCCTCAGGAGCTGGCGGATGGGGGAGCGGCGGCCAGCAGCTTCTCCAGCGCGGCGATGCGGACGCAGCAGACGAGCACGTCCAAGGCCTGGCCCAGCTCCTCGATGGGAGGCAGCGATGGGGCGATGCGCAGGTTGCTGTCGGCGGGGTCCTCGCCGTAGGGCCAGGTGGCGCCAGCTCCCGTGAGCACCACCCCGGCCTCGCGGGCCAGGGCCACCGTGCGGCGGGCCGTGCCCTCCATCCCGTCGAAGGAGACGAAGTAGCCGCCTCGGGGGTCGCTCCATCGGGCGATGCCGAGGCCGTCCAGGCCGTCGTGGAGCTTCGCCTGCACCAGCGCGAACTTCGGCGCCAGGATGGAGGCATGGCGCGCCATGTGGGCCGCTATGCCAGCGCCGTCCACGAGGAAGCGGCTATGGCGCAGCTGGGCGAGCTTGTCGCCGCCGATCGTCTGGGCCCTTAGGTGCCCGAGGGCCTCGGCGACGTTGTCGGGGCTGGCGGCAAGGGCCGCTATGCCGGCGCCGGGGAAGGTGACCTTGGAGGTGGACCCGAACTTGAGGTAGCGGTTCGGATGGCCCGCCTCGCGGCAGGCGAGGCCGATGTCGAGCAGGGCGTCCTGGCGGGTCGCGTCGTCCGACAGGTGGTGCACGCTGTAGGCGTTGTCCCAGAAGATGCGGAAGTCCGGCGCTGCGCATTCCATGGCGGCCAAGCGGCGCACCACGTCGTCGGCGTAGGTGATGCCGCTCGGGTTCGCGTACTTCGGCACGCACCAGATCCCCTTGATGGAGGGGTCCTCGGCTACGAGCCGCTCCACCTCGTCCATGGCCGGCCCGAGGCTCGGCCCCTCGGTGACCAGCGGCACGGGCAGCATCTCGATGCCGAAGGCCTCGGTGATGCTGAAGTGGCGGTCGTAGCCGGGCACCGGGCATAGCCAGCGCAGGGGGCCTTGCCGCTCCCACGGCTCATGGCCCTCTGTGCCGAAGGCCATGAGCCTGGCTAGGGCATCGTACATGGCCGTGAGGCTGGAGCTTCCGAGCACGATGGTGGTGGCGGGGTCGTCGTCGAGGACCGACGCCATGAGCTCGCGCGCCTCGGGGATGCCGGCGAGGACGCCGTAGTTGCGGCAGTCGGTGCCGTCGGCTGCCTGGCAGTCGGCAGGGGCGGCCAGGATGCTCAGCAGGGGGGAGGACAGGTCGAGCTGCTCGTCGCTCGGCTTGCCCCGGGCCATGTTCAGGGCGAGACCCTGGGCGCAGAAGGAGTCGTGGCGCTCGCGCTCTCGCAAGAGGGCTTGCTGGAGCTGGGCGGCGTCGAGGGTGCGGTAGCTCTCCATGGGAACGTCCTTTCACCGCCTCCCTAGGGGCGGCCTCGCCTGATTCCGAAAGCGCTTTTGCTGGGTAAAGTATAATCATTGGCTGTTCGTTGCATAAGGACAAAAAAGGGGCAAGGGAGAGGGAGCGGATTCCATGGAACTCAGCGGAGGGGACTTCTGGGTATTGCTCGCAATGCTCGCGTACTTCATCGTGGTGCTGACCATAGGCTTCGTCTATGCGAAGCGCTCGAACTCGTCGACATCGGAGTACTTCATCGGCGGCCGGAAGGTGGGGCCGTGGCTCACGGCGCTCTCGGCCGAGGCGTCGGACATGTCGGGCTACCTGCTCATGGGCCTGCCGGGCGTGGCCTACTTCACCGGCGCCTCCGACGCGGGGTGGACAGCGGTGGGCCTGGCCATCGGCACGTACCTCAACTGGAGGTTCGTGGCCAAGCGCCTGCGCATGTACTCGGTGCGCGCGGGCAACTCCATCACGCTGCCGGGCTTCTATTCCAACCGCTTCCACGACCGCAAGAACATCGTGTCCACGGTGGCGGCGCTCATCATCTTGGTGTTCTTCTGCGTGTACGTGGGCAGCTGCTTCGTCACCTGCGGCAAGCTGTTCAACACGCTGTTCGGCCTCGACTACGCCACGATGATGGTGCTCGGCGCCATCATCGTGTTCCTTTACACGCTGGTGGGCGGCTATCTGTCGGTGGTGGCCACGGACTTCGTCCAGGGCGTGCTCATGTTCTTCGCCCTGGCCGTGGTCCTCATCGGGTCGGTCGCCTGGGCTGGCGGCGTGGAGAACACCGTGGCCTTCCTGCAGGCCATCCCCGGCTTCCTGAGCGGCACCGAGATCGCGGTGCCGGTGCTCACCGATGCGGGCGCCCAGATGACGGAGAACGAAATGCCGGTCTTCGGCGACGCGGCGGAGTACGGCGTCCTGTCGGTCATCTCGATGCTGGCGTGGGGGCTCGGGTACTTCGGCATGCCCCAGGTGCTCGTCCGCTTCATGGGCATCCGCAGCGCCGAGGAGGTGAAGCGCAGCCGCGTCATCGCCGTCACGTGGGTGGTGGTGTCGCTGTTCTGCGCCATCTGCATCGGCTTGGTCGGGCGCGCGGTGGTGCCGGTGGAGTTCGGCACCCAGTCGGCGGCCGAGAACGTGTTCATCGTCCTCTCCCAGCTCATGCTCCCGTCGTTCTTCTGCGGCGTGGTGGTGTCGGGCATCCTGGCGGCTTCCATGTCCTCCTCCTCGTCCTACCTGCTCATCGCGGGTTCGTCGGTGGCTGAGAACATCTTCCGCGGCGTGCTCAAGCGCAACGCCACCGATGCCCAGGTGATGATCGTGGCGCGCATCACGTTGATCGTGGTGTTCCTGTTCGGCATCTTCGTGGCCTACGACGAGAACTCGTCGATCTTCTACGTCGTCAGCTATGCCTGGGCTGGGCTCGGGGCCTCCTTCGGGCCCCTCACGCTGTGCTGCCTGTACTGGCGCCGGACCACCATGCAGGGTGCCATCGCCGGCATGGTGACGGGCACGGTGACTGTGCTGGCGTGGCACAACCTCATCGCTCCCTTGGGCGGCGTGTTCGGCATCTACGAGCTGCTGCCGGCGTTCATCCTGTCCTTCCTGGCCATCGTGGTGGTGTCCAAGCTCACCCCGGAGCCCTCGGCGGCGGTCTTGGAGGAGTTCGACCACTACATGGATGACGAGGAGCCCTTGCCTCCCATCGCGGAAGGGGAGTTGGAGCAGACGCTCGTATAGCGACGCTGGCTCTCGCAGGGCGGCCCTGCCCCTTGGTTCTAGCCCCCGCGCCCCCTGGTGCACGACGCGCCAGGGGGCGCTTCTCTTTGCCGGGCCGGAGCTTGGGAGCAGGGATGCCGACCGTCTGATGCGGATGGCGCCCGCAAGTCCTGGGAGCAGGCAAAGTCGACGGGCGCTGCCATGGATGCCCAGGCGATGGGCGACAGGATGGATGGCAGGGACGATGGCGCCCGCCCCAGGGAGGCGGGCGCGCCTTGAGGCGGCCTCAGCGCTTCCAGCCAGCGACTGCCTTCTTGGCGGTGGGCTGACGGCCTTGCGGGCATGGCCTTGCCGCGCAGCGCTCCGCCTTGGCGGATGGCGAGGCGCATCTGGCGCTGCTGCGTCTCGTTTGCCTGGCGAAGCCTTGTCCCCACTGGGGAGTGCGGTTGTTGGCCCGCCATAGGCAATAAGAAGGCCCCTCCGAAGAGGGGCTTTCTTGGCAAGCGCTTCAGGGTCGGGTCGGGCTCTAGCGTCGCACGAAGATCATGCCCGACTGCACCGGCCCCTGGATGACCCCGACGCCGAAGGTGGCCGCATGGATCATCTGGCCGCCGCCGACGTAGATGCCGCAGTGGCCGTAGTTGACCGCCACATCGCCCGGCTGCGGGTTGGATACGCGAGGCCAGTTCATGAACGTGCCGGTGGTGCCCAGACGGCTGTAGCTGCCGGTCAGGCAGTAGGAGACGAAGCCAGAGCAATCGAAGGCGCCGGGGCTGCAGGCGCCCCACACGTACTCGGCGCGACCCACCCAGCTGCGGGCGCGGTCGACGATGGCGTTGCCCGAAGAGGGGACGTAGGCAGGCTCCCGGGAGCCGCCGCCGCTGTTGGAGGAGCCGCCGTTGCCGCTGTTGCCGCTGCCACCGTTGTTGGAGGAGCCGCCGCCGGTGGAGGGTCGGTTGGCGATCTCCTGCTGGCGCTGGGCCTCCTGGGCCGCCTGCTCCTGGCGCACCAGCTCCGCTGCCTCGGCGCTCAGGTTGTCGTAGACGGCCTGCTGCTGGCTCACCAGGGCCTCGGAATCCTTGACGATGGCCGCCATCTCCTCGGCCTTGGCCGCCGCGACCTTCTCCTGCTCGGCGTACTCGGCCTTCTTCTCCTCGACCTCGGAGCGCAGCTCCTTGGTCTCCTGCACCATGTCGGCATCGCTCTGGTTCATGGCGTTGAGCAGGTCCCAGTTGTTGGTGAAGGCCTGGAACGAGGAGGCGCCCAGCAGGATGTCGAGGAAGCTGGTGGCGCCGCTCATGTACATGTTGCGGGCACGGGTGCCCAGCTGCCCCTGGAGGTCGGAGATCTGGCCGGAGGCCTCGTCGATGCGGGCCTGGGCGTCCTCCATGCGCTGGCGCGCCTCGTCCTGCTCGACCATGGCGGCGCCGTAGTTGGACTCCGCTTCAGCGAGCTTGGACTGCATGGCGTTCAGGGAGCTCAGGGCCGCTTGGGCCTCAGCCTGCTTGGCCGAGGCGGGGGTGGCATGGGCCGGGGCGACCGCAAGGGGGCTCAGGGCCATGCTGGCGCTCAGGACGACAGCGGCACCCCCCATGAGGACTCGTCTGCGCAGTGCGATGGCATGCTCGCTCATTAGCGTTTCCTCCTAGATTGAGCATTGTGGTACTTTTTGTGCAAACCGTCGTCGATGATACCACTGAGTGGCGGGCGCCAGCCGAATCCCGCAAACACTTCACAAGTTCACCGCATCGCGCCGCCAGGGCGCGCGCTGGAGCCCTTGATGGCCGGCCTTCCCTCTGGCCACCAAGGCGAATCCCCTATGTATAAGCAAGGCCCCTTCCGCGGAAGGGGCCTTGGGCGGGCGTGGCAAGAGGCGACGGGGCCTAGCGGCGCACGTAACGCATGCCCGGATGGACGGCGGCCACCGTGACGGTGCGGCCGGGCTCTGGCGCGTGGATCATCTGGCCGCCGCCGACGTAGATGCCCACATGGCCCGACTCCCAGCACACGTCGCCAGGCTGAGGGTTGGACACGAAGGGGCCGCCGGCGAAGCTGCCGCTGGTGACGGTGCGCCCGTAGCTGCCGGTGAGCGCATAGCCCACCAGGCCGGAGCAGTCGAAGCTGCTCGGGCCCGTGGCCCCGTAGGCGTAGGGCGCGCCCACGCACTGGTAGGCGCGGTTGACCACGGCATTGCCGGTGGAGGGCACGTAAGGGGGCTCCCAGCTGGAGCCGCCGGAGGAGCCGCCGTTGGAGCCCGAGCCGCTGCCCGAGCCGCCGTTGCCGGCCGCGATGCCGTCGATGGCCGCTTGCTGGCGCTGGCTCTCTTGGCTGGCGCGCTCCTGCTCCACGAGGGCCGCCGCCTCGGCGCTCAAGTTGTCGTAGACGGCCTGCTGCTGGCTCACCAGGGCCTTGGAGTCCTTGACGATGGCCGCCATCTCCTCGGCCTTGGCCGCCGCGACCTTCTCCTGCTCGGCGTACTCGGCGCGCTGCTGCTCCACCTCGGCCCGCAGGGCCTTGGTCTGGCTCACCATGTCCGCGTCGTTCTGGTTCAGCGTGTTGAGGATGTCCCAGTTGTTGGCGAAGGCCTGGAAGGTGGAGGCTCCGAGCAGCAGGTCGAGGAAGCTGGTGGAGCCGCTGACGTACATGCTGCGGGCGCGGGTCCCGAGGTGCCCCTGGAGCTCGGCTATCTGGCCGGTGGCCTCGTCGATGCGGCCCTGGGCCTCGTCCATCCTGCCCTTGGCGGCGATCTGCTCGCCCATTGCCTCCTCGTAGTTCGCCTCGGCCTCGGCGAGCTTCGACTGGAGCGCGTTGAGGGAGCTCAGGGCCGCCTGGGCCTCGGCCTGCTTGGAGGTGGCGGGGGCGCCCCAGGCAAGCTCGGCGGCGGGGAGGGGAGCAAGGGCGACGGTGGCGCCCAGGAGGACGGCGGTGGCTGCCAGGGCGATGCGCCGATGGGGCGCGAGGGAATGCACGCTCATATATAAGTGCGTCCTTCGGAATCGGGTGCGCTGCGGTCGGTCCGCGAGCTGGGGCCCATGATACCACGACCAGCGCCCCCCCCCCAGCCGGTCGGAGGCGCCTTCGACTATAGACACTCCCGGTGGCGTGTTGATAGTTGACAGCTTGGTGGATTCCTCGTATCATTCATTCGCTCGGTTGTTCTGAAGGGCTTCGCAAGGGCTCATGGGAGCGACCGAACGGCAGCTTGAAAATACACATGAACAGTGGGCTTGCATGGCATGCGGGCCGGAAGGGGGCCGAAGGCTCCGCCCGGCACGGATTGCAGGCAAGCTCGCAAGCGCCGAAATGGGCGTGTGCCCGAGTGGTTAAAGGGGACGGGCTGTAAACCCGTTGGCTCTGCCTACCTAGGTTCGAATCCTAGCGCGCCCACCATTTCTGCCTGTGTAGCTCAGTCGGTAGAGCACTTCGTTGGTAACGAAGAGGTCACCGGTTCAAGTCCGGTCGCAGGCTCCATTTTCCAACCAGCCCATCTTCATGGGACTCCATATACGCCGGTCCTCCTCGCGGAGGACGCTCACGAAGGGCCTCGGGTCCATCGTGGTATGCATGCGCCCGGCCGCAAGGGCGAGCTGTCCGAGCATGGCATGCGCCGTGCTCGCGCCGAGGCTCGCGCGGTCGGAGGGTCCCGAGGGCTCGAAGGGGCGGTGTAGCTCAGTTGGTCAGAGCACACGGTTCATACCCGTGGCGTCACTGGTTCAAATCCAGTCACCGCTACCATCAGTAACACGCGTGCCATCGGCACGTTTTGCTTGCTCTCGCCGCTCTCTCGGCGAGACGAACCCCTATAAGGAGGAAATCAATGGCTAAGGAGAAGTTCGAGCGTTCCAAGCCGCATGTGAACATCGGCACCATCGGTCACGTCGACCATGGCAAGACCACGCTGACGGCTGCTATCTCGAAGACCCTTTCCAGCAACGACGGTTCCCATGGCACCGCCACCGCTGACTTCACTGCCTTCGAGGACATCGACAAGGCCCCCGAGGAGCGCGAGCGCGGCATCACCATCTCCATCGCTCACATCGAGTACGAGACCGATACCCGCCACTACGCTCACGTTGACTGCCCCGGCCACGCCGACTACGTCAAGAACATGATCACCGGCGCTGCCCAGATGGACGGCGCTATCCTGGTCATCGCCGCCACCGACGGCCCCATGGCCCAGACCCGCGAGCACATCCTGCTCGCCCGTCAGGTGGGCGTGCCCTACATCGTCGTGTTCCTGAACAAGTGCGACATGGTCGACGACGACGAGCTGCTCGAGCTCGTCGAGATGGAAGTTCGCGAGCTGCTGAGCAGCTACGAGTTCCCGGGCGACGACACCCCCATCATCCGCGGCTCGGCGCTGAAGGCCCTCGAGGGCGACGCTGCTTGGCAGGAGAAGGTGTGGGAGCTCATGGATGCCGTGGATTCCTACATTCCCACCCCGGAGCGCGACATCGACAAGCCGTTCCTGATGGCTGTCGAGGACACCATGACCATCACCGGCCGCGG